>JAZRGR010000030.1:0-17024 GCA_045644345.1 Faecousia sp.
GCAATCGGCGAGAGATTTTGTTCCAAATTGAGGTTTGGAAAACGCAGGAATACTTTGTGTATTTCAAGTTTTTCAAACCGAAAAGTTGGGACAAAAGATTCGCTGAGTGCCGACGGCTATTTATTCAGAGTTTCCCTAATAAAATATGGAGGTAATATCATGCGTAAGAATCTCAGTAAGCGTGTGCTTTCCCTGGTTCTGGCTCTGTGCATGGTGCTGGGCATGGCTCCCGTCGCTTTTGCCGCAGCTCCCGCTTTTGAGCCCGCAGCAGGGAAGTACAAGATCTCCCAGACCGATTACACCATCGTCAGCGGTGTAACCGAGTCCCAGGTGATCTTTAACGACACCACCGGCAACAGCCAGCAGATGGCATTCATCACTACGGTTGCTCCCGATGCGGATGTCACATTCCGTGCTTCCTACCACGGCTACTACACCGCAGGCAGCACCCCCGGCAGCCGTGCAGAGGCTGTTAAGAACAATGCCCTGACCTGGGGCATGATGCGTACCACCGATCAGGCAGCAGCATACGAGACTGCTACCGGCGGCAGTGTCGTATTCGCCACCAACGGTGACTACTACAACATGCAGACCGCTCAGCCCCTGGGCTACCTGATCATGGAGGGCAACCTGGTCCAGACCGGCAACGGCAATGCCAAGGAGCCCTATTTCGCAGTTCTCAAGGACGGCTCTTATGTCATCCGTGACTACGGCGAGGATCATTCCGACGTTCTGGAGGCCATTTCCGGCCCCTTCTATCTGGTTAAGGACGGCGTCAATGTTGCCGATCCCAACAACCAGGACCTGATGCCCCGTAACTCCATCGGTGTTAAGGCTGACGGCTCCGTTATGACCATGCTCATCGACGGCAGACAGGCTCCCTACTCCGTAGGTATGACCCTGTATGATATGGGCGAGATCCTCCTCAAGGCAGGCTGTGTAGATGCGCTGTACTTAGACGGCGGCGGTTCTGCTACCTATGCCACTGTCCGCGAGGGTACCGAGGAGCTGGCAGTTCGCAACTCTCCCTCCGACGGTCCGGAGCGTACGGTTGCTTCTGCTCTGCTGCTGGTTTCCACCGCTGTGAGCGACGGTAGCTTCGATCACGCTTCCATCAGCCCCAACAACCGCGTTTATACCCCCGGCAGCTCCGTACAGTTCACCGCTATCGGCGTTGATGCCGCAGGCGGCAATGCAGAGCTCCCCACCGGTCTGAGCTGGAATGTCAATACCGAGGCAGGTTCCATCGATTCCGAGGGTCTGTTCACTGCCAAGGCCGGCTTCGTAGGCGAGGCTGTTGTTGAGCTGAAGAACGGCGCAAAGACCGTCGGCACCACCAAGATCGTCATTGCTGACATTGACGACGTATACTTCACCGGCGAGTCCATTTCCCTGGACTTTAATGCAGACTCCGATCTGGGCCTCAATGCTAAGTATGCAGGCAGAGCCATTAACTACAAGGTCGGAGACTTTACCTGGACCATCGAGTCTAAGACCGAGGGCGTTGCCAACGAGACTGTGGGTACCATGAATGGCAACATCTTCCACAGCGGCAATTTTGACGGCACTGTGATGGCTGATGTTACCGTCAGCTACACCAAGCTCGACGGCACTGTGCTCACCGATGTGATCCATGTAGAGATCGGCAAGATGCCTATTATCTACCAGGATTTCGAGCCCGATGCCAACGGTCCTCTCACCGCTGCTCACTTCCACGAGGGCAAGAACACCTACCACTACACTGACAGCCCCTACGGCGACGGTTACTACGGTGACTATCCCGAGCTGGAGGTCATTACCTCCGGTACCTATTCCGGCAGTCCCGTATACACCAAGCTGACGGCTCCCTATCAGTTCACCGGCAACTATGACAGTGCGGTTCCCGCTGCACCCATCTTCCGTGCCAACGGCTACACCTACTATCTGTGGCCCAACAACTCCATTACCGCTTACATGGCAGGCGGTCTGCGTACCGCAAGCCGTGCCGAGGGCGCTCCCGTCCGTGGCGGTGACTACTCCCTGGAGCTGAACTACGACTACTCTTCCTTCGACAACAGCTCTAACTCCAACTTCTATGTCCGCTACTGCGGCGAGGAGATCCCCGTTGAGGGCTATCCCACCGAGGTCGGTGTATGGGTCTATGCTCCCGAGGGCACCCCTGCATACAAGGTCTACGTGGACGTAGCAGTTTGGAACGGCTCCGGCTATTCCACCAAGAACATCCCCCTGCTCAATGCTTCCGAGGGTGCCAACTCCACCAGTATCAACTGGACCGGTTGGATGTACTGCTACGCCGATCTGACCTCTCTCCACGGACAGATCTCCGCTGAGCATCCCATGATGATCCGTCAGGGCGAGGGCCTGGTATGGCTGTCCTATCAGCCTGCAGCAGGTGAGGGCCGATTCAACGGCACGCTGTACTTTGACGATATGCGTTTCGTCTACGGCACCAACTTAGACGATCTGGTCAACCCTGTGATCGACTCCGTAACCATTAACGGCGAGGAGCTGGCTTCCGACGGTACCACCGTCATCACCACCGACTCCGTGGAGCTGGAAGCACTCTTCCACGATCCCGAGAGTCAGAACCGTACCGGCGTCGATGCCGCCGCAACCGTCATCTTCATCGACGGCAAGAACATTGCCTGCGACGGCGACGACAGCAAGGCTATGACCCGTACCACTCTGGGCAACGGTATCCACACCGTTACCGTACAGATCTCCGACGGCGACGGCAACTATGTTTCCGTAACCCGTCAGTTCGAGGTCAAGGCTGAGAACGCTACCAACACCTATGTCACCTTCGGCGGTGACGGCGTTGTTACTTTAGGCGGTAACTACGTCATGGAGCTCAAGGCTGAGGGCAAGGTCACCGAGATCGAGATGACCGTTACGGATATCAACACCGATTTCGGTACTCCTACCACCGGCGTAGGCGGCAGTGTCTACGGTGCTCCCGTGGTCACCTTCGCAGAGGGTGTTACCGGGGAATACGAATTCCTGTCCACCGGCTACAAGAAGGGCAGCCTCACCATGAAGGTCACTGCTCCCGAGGGTGCCGAGGGCGTGCTGGCTACCGTCAGCTTCGCTGTTCCCACTACTGTGGATCCCGAGGTGGATTACCTCAAGTACCGTGTTAACAACATTACCTTTACCGATATGGATGGCAAGGTAGGCACCGATTCCTATGCCTACACCACATTGGCAGTTTCTGCCTACTACACGCTGGATATTGCCATTATGCTCCAGGGCAGAGCTCTCACCGTTACCGTATACGATGTTGAGGGCAAGGCTTCCGAGGGCGTCGAGGTCTACTGGGGCGAGACCCTCCTGGGCATCACCGATGCAGAGGGTCAGGTCAGCTCCGATGCACTGGCAGGTCTTTTGGCAGGGGAGTCCTTTACCCTGACCGCCAAGAGCGACAAGGGTCTGTCCTTCGCTACCACCGGCACTGTTATGGCTTACGCAGGTGAGGATAACGAGCTGCCTTCTTCCATCTTCATGTCTCTGTCCGACGATCCTGCTACCGAGCTGATCGTTTCCTGGTTCACCAATGCGGAGTTCGCCCGTGAGAGAGCCTATGTACGTTATATGGACAAGGCTACCTTCGACGCTGCCAAGCGCGGCGCAGGTCCCGACTCCGATTATCTGACCAAGCGTGCAGAGTCTAAGCTGGTGGCATTCCCCACCACCAAGGATGCGGCTATCATCAACACCATGACCCTCACCGGTCTGACTCCCGATACGGAGTACTGCCTGTGGGTCGGTGATGGCAGTGAGTTCGGCTGGTCCGATATGATCACCTTTAAGACCCAGCCTGCTGAGTCCAAGGATACTGTATTCTACGTCCTGGGCGATACGCAGATGACCGGCAACCCGGATTCCGATGCCGAGGCTATCGGCCTGCTCAACGGCATGCTGGAGCAGATCGGTCAGAAGGGCGCCGATTTCGGTCTGCAGAGCGGTGACTTCGTAGACAACGGCGGTTCCTACGGCCATTGGGAAGAGCTGTTCAATGTATTTGCCGACAGTGCAGTTGGCAATGTGCCTGTTGCACATGTCCTGGGTAACCATGAGTATTACGGCGATTTCAGCGGCACTGTTGCAAACACTGTTCTGAATCTGCCCCATCCCGATTTCTTCTCCTATGAGTTTAACAATGTCTATGTGGCTGTGATCAACAATTCCGCTGACCTGGCTGAGGCTATGGATTGGCTGAGAGTGGATGCCGCCGAGACAGAGTGCAAGTGGAAGGTTCTGTCCGTCCACCAGTCCGTATACTACACCAACCCCGACGGTGGCAACCAGCGTTTCCACGATGCCATTCCCACTGTCTGTGATGAGGTGGGTATCGATGTGGTATTCTCCGGCCACGATCATTCCTATGCCCGTACCGAGCAGCTCAAGGCAGGTCAGCCCGTTGAGAACGGCACCACCTACATGATCTGCGGCGACCTGGGCGAGAAGTCCCGTGACGTCAACTACAAGGCTGTAGACAACCCCGACTTCTACTTTGCAGCCATTACCCAGGAGTACGACGCTGTGTATATCATGGCTGAGGCTTCCGAGCATGTGCTCACCGTCACTGCTTACAATGCAGACGGCACTGTTCTGGATACCTTTACCAAGGACGAGACTCCCAAGCCCGAAGATCCCGAAGATCCCGAGGATCCCGAAGATCCCGAAGATCCCGAAGTATGCCAGCACACCTTCGTCTACGACCGTGAGGCTGACAAGCTGATCTGCTCCGCAGAGGACTGCGGCGAAGAGGCACCCGCAGAGTACACCGGCTTTGCTACCGATAAGGATAGCGGCAAGGATATGTACTTCATGGGCGGCGAGTATGTTACCGATTGGTTCTATCTGCTCAATGACGCCTACCACTTCGACATCGAGACCGGTATTGCTCACGAGGTCACCGTGGTAGAGGATGTTCCCACTACCTGCGATGTCCGCGGCTACAAGCTGGTTGCTTGCGAGTGCGGTGAGAGCCGTACCATCGAGTACGAGAGACCTGCAGGTCACAGCAACACTGCCAAGACTGACGAAGAGGGCAACACCTATTACGAGTGTGTCCGTTGCGGCGCAACCTCTCCCTATGACATGACCTTCGTAGATGTCACCGGTGAGGACTGGTTTGCCGAGGCTGTGAACTATGTGGTCAGCCGTGATCTGTTCAACGGCAAGAGCCAGATGCTCTTCGGACCCAATGATCCCATGACCCGTGCACAGCTTGTAACCGTTCTGTGGAGATTCGCCGGTTCTCCCAACCACGAGAATGTCCACACCACCCACTTTACGGATTGCAAGCTCAATACCTGGTACACCGCTGCTGTGAACTGGGCATTTGAGAACGAGATCGTCAACGGCGTTGGCGAGGGCCTCTTTGCTCCCGATGCCAACATCAGCCGTCAGCAGATCGTTACCATCCTCTATCGCTACGCCATGAAGGACCAGATCCGTGTGGACGAGCGTGCAGAGCTCACCGACTTCGTTGACGGTGATACCGTATCTGCATGGGCAGAGGATGCTATGAAGTGGGCTGTGGCTGTCGGCCTCATCCAGGGCGATGCCAAGAGTCAGATCAACCCCATGGGCACTGCAACCCGTGCTCATGTGGCAACCATGGTCATGCGCTTCGACAAGCTCTACCATCCCGAGACCCCTGCAGATCCCGACGGAAGCTATGATCCCGCTCCTCCCGTAGAGGAAGAGGATCCTACCGAGGATTTTGTCCCCGGCGAGAACGAGCTGCCTCTGGATCCCGTAAACTGATCCCTCAGTTATTCTATAGCACCTAAACATTGGGGCTGTCCTGCAAATAGCAGGACAGCCCCTCAGTCCGTCTGTGGGGGGAAAATGGTAGGTTTTATAACCCGTTTGCATTTCAACAATGCACACCGGGTTAAAAATTTGTGTTGGGAATGTTCGTAACCTTTCACAGGTTGCAACGTTTGGATGATGACCGATATTTTTGGTAATTTGATGATTGGTACGTTTGGAATATGTTCCGGGGTGTATCGTTACATTTGCGGAACGACACGGGGTCGTTCCCTACGAATAGGATCGGTGGTGCATCCGTATGGATGGAGGCTTGTACGGGTGACGGGGGTGCAATCCTGTTGATGTGGGGAGGAGCGGTGGTGTGTTTGGTGCGTTGAAGTTTCTGCTTTTGGGCTATATTTTTCATTTTTTATATTGCATTTTGTGAGAAAATGTGATATATTTGAAATAATGGTTATTTTGGGTTAGTTTGCAATGTAACACGGTAAAATCATATGCTTTTTCCCTACATTTGGGCTTTTGACCTGGGATTAGGGTGGTGTATGGTTGATGCTTGTTCCCTGTGGTGCTTGATCCCTCTGTGGTGGGCAGCCATTGGGGAGCGGTGTGGCAGGTTGCTCTGAACCCAAGATATCACGTATTTCAAATTTGTTTCTATGAAAGGAAGCGATGGAATGAAAAAACGCATTTTAGCCCTCGTACTGACGCTGGCTATGCTGCTGTCCCTGTTCCCCGGTCAGGTCTTTGCCGCACAGACCGCCGTGGCACACACAGAGCATAACTATGAAGAAGTACCGCCCGAAACCCAGACACCGACAGAGGATGGACAGAAAGCTCCCGTAAAGTCTACCCAGACCATAGACTCTGTTCAGGACTTACTGGATGCCATCGATTATGATGCAGCTGTGGAGGATCTGGAATACCTGACCCGCACCATCGGTACTCGTCCAGCGGGCAGTATCGGCGAACACATGGCTGCCCAGTATGTCGGCTCTGTATTCGCAGAATTGGGCTACGAGGTCACTCAGCAGGAAGTCCCCATTAGCAAAAACAGCTATTGGCCGGGCACCATCGGTGAGGTTTATCTGGGCGACCTGACCCTCTCGGGCTTTGGTCCTATCAGTAGTGCCAACTACACCGGTTTCGGCCATGCGGAAGGTACGGCGGTGTACCTGTCCGATCCTGCCAATGTTGCGACCTTAGGTAGCGACCTTAGCGGTAAGGTGGTATTTTTCCCCGGCAACTGGCGTTCCGGCAAAGACCCTGATACCCTCTCCTGTATTCAGGCTCTGGATGCAGCCAATGCGGCAGGTATTGTTGTCCTCATGGATCATAGCATTGATCCTGCCGAGGCAAACAATATTTGGTTTCCCACATTGAGCATTAGTGCTTCTAACCCCATCTCTACCCCTGTGCTCCTGTGTAACGCTTATGAGTATGAGAGAGTGCCTGCATATCTTGCGCAGAATCCCAACATCGCTGTCAGCTTGGACAGCCGTGATTCCGGCATTCACAGTCATAACACCATGGGCTTTAAGAAGGCGGCTGTAGAGACCGACTGGACCGTCTATGTTACCGGCCATATGGACAGCGTTATGCCCGGCTCCGGTGCAAACGACAACGCCTCCGGTACCATTGGTGTTCTTGCACTGGCTCGTGCATTCAAGGATGTGGAGACCAATTATAACATTGCCTTTATCACCCTTGGTGCAGAGGAAATCGGGCTGGAGGGTTCCGAGTATTTTGTACGGAACATGACCGCCGATGAGAAAAATCATGCACTCGGTGTTTACAACATGGATATGATCGCCACCTCTCTGGAGGGATGCGACATTATCTACATGATGGTTCCCACCAATGACTTCTCTCTCACAAGCAATAAAGTAGAAAACCGTGTGGTACTTTCTACATACAGAGCTGCAGAAGAATTGGGCTACGACATGAATAAGGTCACCGCTGTGAAGGAATGGGCATCCGACCATTCCTCCTTCAATGATGGGGACATGCCTGCTGTTGGCTATATTCTGTCCACTTCCCGTACCTCTCTGATTACGGAGACGGTTTATCATACCATCTACGATAACTATTTCGGCGAAGATTCCACCGAGGATAACTTTGACTTCGACCGCCTGAAAAACAGCGTAGACCTGGTAGGTACTGCAGTTTTCAACGATGCCACCGCTGAATTTGTGGCATATGTAGGCGAGGGCAAGAACCGTGAGTACTATACCTCTATGGATGAGGCAAAGACTGCCGCACGTGCTAAGGGCACCAAGGCAGTACCCATGGTTGACATTGAGGTTGAAATTATCTATCCTCAGCTCAGTGAGGATGCAAACCTGTTCCTGTCAGAGCTGGACTACGATGCAATGGAGGCAGATCTCACCTATCTGACTCAGGAAATCGGTATCCGTGTAGCAGGTACTCAGGCCGAGCGGGATGCTCAGAACTATGTTTTAGGCATCTTTGATGAGCTCGGTTATGAGACAAGCCTGCAGGAGTTTAACACCTCCAGAAACGGCGTTTCCACAAATGCCATCGGTGTTAAGAAGGCGGCTGTCGAGACAGACCTGACCATTTATATCTCTGCCCATATTGATACCGTCAGTCCGTCTCCCGGTGCCAATGACAACGGCTCCGGTGTCGTGGGCATGCTCGGCCTTGCTCGCGCCCTTGCGGATGTTGATACCAATTATAATATTGTCTTTATCTCTTGCGGTGCAGAAGAAACCGGCAAGGAAGGCTCCTATGCCTTTGCACAGGCTATGACCGAAGAACAGCGTGCAAATGCTATTTGCGATTATAACCTGGATATGATCGCAACCTCTCAGGAGGATGTCATTTACATTATGATGATGACCTCCGACGGCAAGGAAAACCATGCCAGCCTCATGGCACGAGAGGCAGCCCTGTCCCTTGAGTACAGTGATGAGCAGTTCCACACCTGTCAGGGAACTCCCGCCGACCACGACAATTTCCACAAGGTTGGCATCCCTGCAGTGCAGTTCTTCCGTCTGAAGAGCAATAACGGCTTTAACTATAGTGATCTGGAGTCCAATTATCACAAGGCCTCCGATAATATGAACGACAACTTCAGCAGCATTCGCTTGAAGGAGATCATGGATGCAGTTGGACTGGCAGTTTATAACGATGCAACCGCAGACTATGTAGCAGTCGTAGGTGAGGGCACAAGCCGCGAGTATTATACTACCGTGGCTGAGGCCATGAGCGCCTCCATCGTGTCCGGTGGACAGGTGACCCTGCTGAGCACCGGGGAAGTACTGAACTACTCCCATAGCTGTAAGCTTGCCGATGGTTCTACCACTACCATCGATAAGGTGATCCTTGCCACGGAGATTCCCGGCGGGAAGACCATCACTCTGGAATCCGGCCATTATTTCCTTGCAGAAGATGTTACCACCAATGTCACCTTCGAAATCAAGGGTGATGTACATATCTGCTTGAATGGCTATACCATCAACTTTGATCTTAGCTCCGCTGAGGGCGAGGATCAGAAGGGTGGCTTCTATGTCAATGGCGGCACCCTGAGTATTACCGACATCTGCTCCAATGCAGCCGGTTTGATTACCGCAAGCTCCGATTCTCCCAAAGATGGCATGTCTCCCATCCGTGTTGCAGGAGGCGGCGCTCTGTCCCTGAATAAAGTATATGTTCAGGATAGTACTTGTGCCGGTATTGCAGTTCAGGATTCCACATCCAATGTCACCCTCACCCATTCCAATGTGAGCGGTGCACAATACGGTATCGTGAACGAAGGTGTTCTGACCATCAGCGGCGGCAACATTGACGGTAGCGTATACGGCATCAAGAATGAAGGCACCCTTTCTGTAGAGAACTGCTACATCGGCTACGGCAGAACTGCTGTGCGCTATGAAGAAGGGGAAGTTATCTTCATGCCCTTCTTGGAAGGGACCACCGCAAGTACTATGTCCGACTGGGGTGGGCTGAACAATTGTAGTGCTACTATTGACACTAACAGAGGTGTTCTTTACGGTACTATTACCGCAAAAGACCCCTATATCCCCATGTATCCCTCTCCCACTACCGGCACAAACCTCAATTATGTGATCAAATCCGGGGATATTCTTGAGACTCGTCACATGACCTACGGACTCAATCGGGATGATCTTACCAGAACAGAGTCCTTCTGGATCACCAGCGGTAACGGTAGCTATCACGCAAGCTATGGCCGTGAAGCCGATATGAACCAAAATACAGGGACCTATCAGACCGTTGTTTACACCATTTATAAGGGTAACTCCGAGCGTGTGGGCGCTACTCTGATAAAAATCCGTCTGGATCCGATCGAATTACAAACCGGCGCTTTGTCCGGCTCCTATGAGTACGACTACGTCTATTTCGGACCCAAGGATCGTTCTCCCGCCAACATTATGGCAAGTGTGGATAAGGCAGACTACGGTGTCTACAATGCGCAGGGAAGTACCTTTAATCTGGGCTCCTATGTGGAAGTCTACGGCTCCGATACAGACATCTATCTGGGCAAGGGCGTTGTGGTCACTGCCAACGGCTCTGTTGCACTTCCCGAAGACGGCACGATTTCCGTACAGACCGAGGCAAATCCCGATGACGGTGCGATTCGCCTGACTTCCGGCTGGCCTGCGGATAGAGACGTAAGTGTCATCAACTACATTCCCTCCGGCAATGTCACTGTGGACTACAGCGTTACCAAAATCGGTGCAGATGTTTACGTTCTTTCTACTGAGTCTATAAACCATAAGCATTGCGTTTACGGCGAGAACTGCGAATTCCTCAAGGCAGGCACTGATTGCACCCACAGCATTGTGAGTTACAGCACTCCCTTGTACAGCGGCAACTTCGCAACCGCGATTGACGCTGCCGGTACATATTATCTGGACGACGATGTGGCCTTGACCGGTGAATTGAAACTCGATTGCGGTGGCGAGATCTATCTTTGCTTGAACGGCCATAGTATTACCGGAAATATGAAGTTGGTTATCTCCGGTGGTACGAAGCTGTATTTGTGCAACTGCAAGAGAGAATTGGAGACAGACGGTACTTACCATGTCAGTTATGCTGAAGTTTCCGGTGAGTTCTGGCTATACGGTGGCGACTTTATTATGAACAGCACCGCCAGCTCCACAATCAGCAGCGGTAAGTTCGTCATCGACGGCGGTAATTTCATTGCTGATCCCGGTACCAAAGCAGAGGAAGCCAATGTTTATGTCAATCTAGCATTGTCTAATGCCGAAATTATTTTGAGATCCGGCTCCGTAGTGAACTATGGTGCAAATGGTGCTGCTGCTTGTCATGCAGGTACGGGACATGTTATTATGGACGGCGATATTTCACTGACCGGCGGTTCTGCTATAGCAGATATTTGGCTGTTCCCTGCTACCAGCAGTACACCACTGTATATCACCATTCGTGAGGGCTTTAATCCGAACGGAAAGGTATATACCGTCCGCCAGGATGTAAAGACCCTTGGCGTTCGGGAAAAATATCAGCTCACTTTCGGTTGGGGACAGTATGCAAGTCATGTGGATTACATCCCCTTCGAGAGCGTTCGCGGCTATGAGATCGTTGAACTGGAAGAAAACGGCACAAAGGAACTCTACATGATCCGTCCCGAAGACTATGAATGGTTCGTGCCTCACTATCACACTCTGGACAACGGCGAAGTCATTTACTTTGACCAGAAGCTGACCCAGGAAATGGTTGATTCCTACAGCTCCGGTTCTGATGTATCCTTCCCCGAAGGCAATTATGTTCTGGTTGAGAATGTGGAACTGACCAAGGAATTTGATGTTCTGAACAACGGAACCATGAACCTGTGTCTTTGCGGCCGCACTTTGAAGGGTGTTGGCTTCGAGAACAGCGGTACATCCTCCGAAACCATGCATATCTATGATTGCAAGGGTGGCGGTGTGATCGATTTTCCCTCCATGTCCAACGCCTTGTTGATTGGTCAGAAGCTGTATTTGCATGGCGGTACCCTTACGACTCCCTTTAAGGCCGGCGGTTGGGTTTCCGGCGGTGCTCATTTCTATCTGGTAGGCGGTACCATTACATGGAATCCCGGCACTGCCAGTGCTGCAACGGTATATCCCGGCTCTAATTCTACGGTATACTTAACATCCGGTGAGGTGCGTATCGAAGATACCACCACCAGTGCTGCGGGTGTTACGGCAAACGGTATTTACAATAGCGGCGAAAAATTCGTCATGAACGGCAGTGTTAAGATTACCGGCCCTGCCAACATTCCCGATATTTTGCTGTACAGAACCTCTACCACCATTACCATTGAACCCGGCTTTGATCCCAAGGGAGAAGTATATACCGTCTCCGTAAACGGACTCAGCCTCAGTGGCGATGGTAAAAAGCAGATCACTGTGGGTTGGGGCGAAAATGCAAGCAACACGAACGAAATTCCCTTTGTCAGCACACAGGGCTATGTTGTCCGTAAGATGACCGTGAACGGCGTAACGGAATTGTACTTGACCTTGGCTGAAGTTACCGCTCAGGTAAATGACATTACTATGGGTCAGGTAAGTGTTAGCCCCAATCTTGCGGCTGCCGGTACAACTGTTACTGTGACTGCAACCCGTAAGGGTAGCTATGGCCTCAATAAAGTCTCTTACACCTATAATAACGGCACTGAGACTGTTACCGAAATGGTTACCATGGGCGCACGGGATGCCGACGGCAACTATGTTGGCACCTTTACCTTGCCGAATACCACAGGGGATGTAACCGTCTATGCAGTCTTTGGAATTCCCCACGACCATACTCAGAGTAACGATGCGGTCTCCAGCTTTGAGAAGCCCCTGTCTAAGGAAATCCTCGAGGCTTGCAACTATTCTCTCCTTCCGGGTAATTATTACCTCACAGAAGATATTGCCCTTGAGCGAGGTCTGGATTTTGCAAATACCCATATTTGCTTGAACGGTCACTCCCTCACCGGTTATCAGAATGTTGCCCTCAGCTACAGTACTGTCTATGACTGCAAGAACTCCGGTGTCATCGAGACCAGTACACAATATACCATAAACTTCTACTTTAAGGGCGGTACCATTTATAGCAAAGATACCGGTGGTTTGTACTGCTACAACGGTAATCAGACCTTTGAAGGCGGCACTCTGATCGGCTCTCCTGATAATAGCTCTACAACCACATACGGCGGCGGCACTCAAGACAGCGCCAAGGATATTCGTCTGATTGGCGGTAAGATCGTGAACACCAGCGGTCTCGGTGCTGTTGCACACATCGGCTTGGGAACTGTAACTCTGGATGGCGATTTTGAAATTGAATCCGCAACGGGTGCCAATTTCTATATCGTTCAGGCTTACAACAAGAGTACTGCGCTCCTTACCATCGGACCGAACTTCGCTCCGAACGGAAAGGTTTATACTGTCAAGTATGATGCAAGTATTGCTTCCAGAACCAAGAGACAGTTGACTTCCGGTTGGGGTGCAAATGCAAGCACTCTGGGCTACATCCCCTTCGAGAGCGTTGATGGCTTTGAGATCGTTGAGCTGGAAGAAAACGGCGTTAAGGAACTCTACCTCATCAACCCCGCAGATCACAACTGGTTCGTACCTCACTATCATTATCTGGACAACGGCGAGGTCATTTACTACGACCAGAAGCTGACGCAGGATGTATGGGACTCCATCCGCGGCAGTGTTCCCGAAGGCAATTACGTTCTGGTCGAGGATGTAAGTGGTACCTGTTCATTGCAGAGTAATTCCTACATCAATATCTGTCTTTGCGGTAACGATTTGTACGCAAATGCCTCAGGTTCTGAAACTAAACTTTATACCGGAACCACACTGAGAATTGATGATTGTACTCCCGATGATGAACTCTTAGGCACCATATCTCTGCCTCAGGTATACGCAGATGGTGCCGGTCATATCATTATTGCTGATGGTATTTACCATGGCTATGGTTCTATCGCAAGTATTGCCCTTAAAGGTGGCTCCTTTACGATGGAGGGAGGCTATTTTATCTCTGATGCATCCAGCGGAATGGCCTTGGGATCTCAAAAAGCCGGAATATCCGATTTCTTCTTACGCGGCGGCACATTGACCTGTAATACCGGCATGGTATTAGAGGGTGACTGCGGAAAAATCGTACTGGGCGGTGATCTGGCGATTACCGGTAAGGACTATGATATCCGTTTCTACCCCGGTTATCTCATCTCCTTTGATAAAGACTATCCGCTGAATCCTCCCACCGGAGAAACCTATATTCTTTACCTTGCCAGTGGCTCTGTTACTGCCGAACAGCCTGTGCAGTTAACCTCCGGATGGGCTGATTCCGGTCTGGCCTCTACCGCAACGGAAAGTGCAAAGATCCCCTTTGTAAACTCTCAGGACTATATAGTCAAGGAAATGACCGTAGACGGTGTGACGGAGCTGTATCTTGCAGTTCCCGAAGTAACGGTTGATCCCAATATTACCGGCGGCTCCGTAACCGTTAGCCCCTCCGGTGGTTTGCAGGATACTACCATTACCGTAACTGCTACCCCCAATCAGGGCAAGGTTCTGCGCTATGTGACCTACAGCTACCTCAGTAATGGCGAAACTGTTACCCGGTTGGTTGAAACCACCATGAATGACAGCGGAGCCTATGTAGGCACCTTCGCAATGCCCAATGCAGATGCCACTGTCAAGGCATACTTCGGCGATCCCCACGAGCATGACGGACAGACCTACACCACCCTGGCATCTGTGGACGGAACTCGGAATATCTACAGCATTCTCGCCGAAGGTGGCGCCTATGTTCTTGACGGCGACGGAGACTTCGACTTGGGATCCAGTGGCATTTATCTTTCTAATGAACTGCATTTATGCCTCAACGGTCATACTCTCAAGGCTACACAGTTTTATATGAACAACAAGATCACCATTTGTGATTGTACCGGTGAAGGTAAGGTTCATTTGACCAGTGGTTACAACTGGATCCACTTTACTAACGGGAAATCGGATGTTACATTTAAGAATGTAGAGATTGAAGATTCCGGCTCTCAAAATCGTCTGTTCATTATGGAAAAGGCTCCTACAAAACTCACCTTTGAAAACTGTACGCTAACTACCAAGGATTCCGATTCTATTTTGGGCGTTTATAATTTTGGCTTAGATTTTACCGTTAAGAATTCTGAATTACACAATAAGGGAACAGGTGCAACGCTGGCTGTGGAAACCAACGGCAATAAGCTCAGCGGATACAATCTTATCACGACAGATAACAATGCTGATATCAGGATCTATCACGAAAATGATAAGACTACGACCCTTGGCCTTTCCGCTGATTTCAATCCTGCACCCAGCGGTAAAACAGCCCAAACCTACACCATTTCTTTGGACAGCCATGCTCGCAACAGTCTTGCCAACGGCCCTGTTCAGATCACCTCCGGTTGGTCTGTTGCAAAGTCTACCAACAGCATCGATTACATTCCTTTCGTCTATTACGATGAAACCAACAAGAACGCTCCCCTTGCTTCCGATTACATTGTCTTTGAAAAGGGCAATGAGCTGTATGTCGGCTTGAGAGGCGATATCACTGTGGAGACCGAAGGCGAAGGCTCTGCTGTTGCAAAGGACGAATACGGCAAGGTCATTACCTATACCGGCGAAACCGCTACCGTCAAGATCGATGCCACTCCCGCAGAAGGCCACTTCGCAGGCAGACTCGTCCTGACCTATATGGAAGGAGAGACTCAGGTTACCAAGGAACTTGCTCCCAACGCACAGGGTGATTTCGAGTTCGCTATGCCTGGTGCAGATGTTACTGCAAAGGTTTACTTCTACAAAACTCATATCCACACCCTTGCAGACGGCACGGAGATCGTCTATGACAAGGTTCTGACTCAGGCTGTCTATAACACCACCTCTGCAGGTAGTGGACTTGTCGGCGCATATCTTCTTTTGGAAGATATTAATACCAACGGTAGAATGAACACCACCTATGGACAACGCACGGACATTTGTCTTTGTGGTCATACCATCACCGCAGGTAATTTGTATTTCAGCAGTTATTCTACAGTGAGAATCGATGACTGCACAGACAGCGGTGAGAAGACCCCCGACGGTAAGCCTATTGCAAAGGGTACTTTAAAGTGTACCGACGGTGTTACGATGTATAATATCACCGGTGCGACCTTCATCTTTGCCAACGGTACTCTCATTGCAAATGATAATATGTGCTGTATCTGGATGGATGGCAGACTCTATATTACCGGTGGTAAGGTCATCACTTCCGGAGCCCCCGGCATTGACTGCTATAACGCCGGCACTAGTGAATGGCACATTCAGAACGGTATCATTACTGCTACCGGTGAATATGTTGTGGGTATGGACTCCAAGAAGCTGGTGCTTTCCGGCAGCCCCATCTTAACCGGTGGTCAGTACGATATCAAGCTCTACTACGGATATCAAATTTCCTTTGAAAACGGGAAACCCTTGAATCCTCCCGCAGGGGAAACCTATTCTATCAAGCTCTTCGATAAAACACCTACGGCAGAAGAACCTGTTCTCATAACCAAGGATTGGCAGTATTCCGGCTTGGCTTCTACCGCGACCCAGGCCGCAAGACCTCCCTTTGTCAGCGCTCAGGACTACGCAGTCCGTGAGATCGACGGAGAGCTGTATCTGGTCATTCCCGAACTGACCGTTGCAGTCAACGACTCCAACATGGGCTCTGCATCTGCGGATGTTCTGTCCGGTGTTAAGGGAACTCCTTCTGTCATCACTGCAACTCCCGCTTCCGAGCTGTACTATGTCGATTCCGTAGTTCTGACTTACTGGAACGGTGCAAAGACAGTCACGGAAGAACTGGAATTCACCACAGACGAAAACGGTGTTGCAACCGCAAACCTGACCATGCCCGCAGCCGATGCTAAGGTTACCGTGAACTTCAAGAAATACCACATTCACACCATGAGCGTCGATTGCTCTGTCAGTGAGAACGATGCAGAGAACATCATCTTTGCTACGGAACTGAATCAGGACAACATTGCATCCTATATGGATAGCACCTACTTACGCGCCGGTTCTTATGTCCTTGTGGGTGATATTTCTATGGATTACATTTATGTTTCCACAGATGTCAATCTCTGTCTGAACGGTCATACGATTACATTCAACCATAGAGATATCGGCTTCCAAGCCAATGCTGGAGGAACACTGAATCTTTGCGATTGCAGCGATGATGAAAGCGGTACAGTTACCTCTAAT
>JAZRGR010000031.1:0-12151 GCA_045644345.1 Faecousia sp.
GAGCAATCGGCGAGAGATTTTGTTCCAAATTGAGGTTTGGAAAACGCAGGAATACTTTGTGTATTTCAAGTTTTTCAAACCGAAAAGTTGGGACAAAAGATTCGCTGAGTGCCGACGGCTATTTATTCAGAGTTTCCTTAGTATATCACAGCTTCTCCCTCCCGTCAATGTGCTCAAAATTTTTCCGTCAAATTTGTGGGAATTGGCGCATTGCAAATAGGGGCTTTTCCTTGTATAATATAAGTGCAATTGAAGATCGATAGCTGTAACGAAGTGCTCCGCGCACGGGCTTGACGACTATCACTCAATCAAGATTGAGTGGAGATGTTGGACTATATCTGTATAGGTTCACCATCCCCATTTTTCTTTATCCAAAGGAGGTAAATTCTATGTACATTCTTGCTAACGGTCGGCTCATTACCCGGAGCCAAACCAACCCCTATCTGCCTGACGGCGGTGTCGTCATCGACGGCACCAAGATCCTGGAGACAGGCACCACTGCTGAGCTCCGTGCCAAGTACCCCCAGGCAGAGTTCATTGATGCCAAGGGTGGCGTGATTATGCCCGCTTTCATCAATGCCCATACCCACATCTACTCCGCCCTTGCCCGCGGTCTGAGCATCAAGGGCAACAACCCCACCAACTTCTACGAGGTTCTGGACGGAACCTGGTGGGCCATCGACCGCAAGCTGATGCTGGCAGGCACCAAGGCTTCTGCCGATGCTCTCTACATCGACTGCATCAAGCAGGGTGTTACCACCATTTTTGACCATCACGCTTCCTACGGCGAGATCCCCGGCAGCCTCTTCGAGATCGCCAAGTCCGCCAAGGAATTCGGCATCCGTTCCTGCCTGTGCTACGAGGTCTCTGACCGTGACGGTGAGGAAAAGTGCCTCCAGGCCATTAAGGAGAACGCCGACTTCATCACCTACTGTGCAGAGCAGAAGGATCCCATGCTCGCCGCTATGTTCGGCGGTCATGCCCTCTTCACCATTTCCGACAAGACCTTTGAGCGGATGGTAGAGGCCAACAACGGCAGAACCGGCTATCACATCCATGTTTCCGAGGGCATGAACGACGTATATGACAGCCTGCAGAACTACGGCCGCCGTCCCGTACAGCGTCTCCAGGATCACGGCATTCTGGGGCCCAAGACCATCCTGGGTCACTGCATCAACGTCAACACCGCCGAGATCGAGATCATCAAGAACACCGACACCATGGTCGTCAACAACCCCGAGTCCAACATGGGCAATGCTGTAGGCACCTGCCCCGTTCTCCAACTCCACAAGGCCGGTATCCTCCTGGGCATGGGCACCGATGCCTATACCAACGACATGCTGGAATCCATCAAGGTAGCTCTCCCCGCACAGCGTCAGAACGCTTGCCTGCCCAATGTAGGCTGGTGCGAGGTCACCGACATGCTCTTCAAGAACAATGCCCTCATCGGTGCTAAGTACTTTGACACCAAGCTGGGCGTTCTGGAAGCCGGTGCTGCCGCTGATGTTATCGTCATGGACTACAAGCCCTTCACTCCCTTCGATCACACCAACATCGACGGACACATGATCTTCGGCATGACCGGCAGACAGTGTCAGACCACCATCGCCAACGGCAAGCTCCTCATGAAGGACCGTGAGCTGGTCGGCATCGATGAGGAAGCCGTCAACGCAAGAATTCTGGAAGAAGCCAAGAAGCTGTGGGGTGCTCTCAACAACTGCACCTATTGATTTGCTGTAGGGGGTGAGAATCACATATGCTCAGTCGTACAGAAAAACTATGTAAATATTCTCTTTTAGCCCTGTTGATTTTTTCCATAATTGCGTCTCTTCGTACCATGATCCGGCATGATCTGATCTACGCAATCTATGATATTGACGCGATACTGTTTTTTGTGTTGTTATTTACTGCGATCCAGGGCATCGTCGGTATCATTGGTTGGATCATGATAGCCGCAGAAAATGAACGTGGAAAGAATGTGATTTCCAAAACCTATGGCGTTTCTTTCGGTATCTATGGGCTTTCCTTTCTTTTTCTCCTGATTATGCTGGTATTTCCTAAGCACTTCGTGTTTTATCCTTTCGCATTTATCACTGTTTTACTTTTGTTTTTATTGTCCGGTGCCGTTCTTCTGTTGCAGCACATTTGGACACGCTATATTTTTTAATCGTTTATGGAGGTTTACTTATGTCTGAAAGAATGTATCCCATTCCTTTTAAGGACTTAATGCGCTGGGTCATTACCGAGCGTGAGAACAACCGCGAGATCTTCGGTATTCACAAGGAATACAAAGCAGATCCCACCAAGACCCTTCCCATCTTCGGTGAGAAGATCGAGACCCCCTTCGGCCCCGCCGCAGGCCCCAACAGCCAGCTGGCACAGAACATCATTGCTTCCTATGTAGCAGGTGCCCGTTTCTTCGAGGTCAAGACCGTTCAGCAGATGGACGGCGAGGATCTGGCACGCTGTGTTCCCCGTCCCTGCATCCTGGCAGACGACGAGGGCTACAACCAGGAGTGGTCCACCGAGCTGGAGGTCCGTCAGGCTCTGGACGAGTACATCAAGGCATGGTGTGCTCTCAAGGTCATGGCAAAGGTATGGGGCTACGGTGATCCCGACGGCTTCGTATTCAACATGTCCGTAGGCTACGATCTTGCCGGTATCAAGGGCGAGAAGATCGACAACTACATCGAGTCCATGAAGGACGCTACCCGTGCTCCCATCTTCGCAGAGTGCAAGGCTGTCCTGACCGAGCTCTTCCCCGAGGAAGCAGAGTTCATCGCAGGGATCTCCCCCCGTGTATCTCGCTCCGTCACCCTGTCCACCCTCCACGGCTGTCCCCCCGATGAGATCGTGCGGATCGCTTCCTACCTGATCTCCGAGAAGAAGGTCAACACCTTCGTCAAGTGCAACCCCACCATTCTGGGCTATCAGGACGCTCGCAGCATCCTGGACTCCATGGGATATGACTATATCGTATTCGACGATCATCACTTTAACGAGGATCTGCAGTGGAAGGATGCCGTTCCCATGTTCGAGCGTCTGCAGGCACTGGCAGACGAGACCGGTCTGGAATTCGGCCTCAAGCTGTCCAACACCTTCCCCGTAGACACCACCCGTGGGGAGCTGCCCAATAACGAGATGTACATGTCCGGCAGAGCCCTGTTCCCCCTGACCATCGAGATGTGCCGCAGAATTTCCGCACAGTTCGAGGGCAAGATGAAGATCTCCTTCGCCGGCGGTGCAGAATTCTTCAACTGTGATGAGCTGTTTGCCGCAGGTATTTGGCCCATTACCGTAGCTACCACCATCCTCAAGCCCGGCGGATATAACCGTCTGGTTCAGATGTGCGAGAAGGTACAGGACATGGAGTTCAAGGCTTTCGAGGGCACCAACACCCACGATATCGCCAAGATGTCCCTGTACTGCCGTACCGACTATCACCATGTCAAGCCCATCAAGCCCCTGCCCTCCCGTAAGAACGAGGAGAGAGTGCCTTGGCTGGATTGCTATATTGCCCCCTGTAAGGGTGGCTGTCCCATTGAGCAGGACATTCCCGAGTATGTAGAGCTGTGCAAGAAGGGCATGTTCAACGAAGCCCTCAAGCTCATCACCGAGAAGAATCCCCTGCCCTTCATCACCGGCACCATCTGTGCCCACCGTTGCATGGGCAAGTGCTCCCGTAACTTCTACGACGAGTCCGTACAGATCCGTGCTACCAAGCTCCGGGCAGCAGAGAAGGGCTATGATGCTCTCATGGCATCCATCGTCAAGCCCCAGCCCGTAGAGGGCAAGAAGGCCGCCATCATCGGCGGTGGCCCCACCGGCATCGCAGCAGCCTACTTCCTGGGCAGAGCCGGTGTTGCCTGCACCATCTTTGAGCGTACCGACAAGCTGGGCGGCATCGTCCGTCACGTCATCCCCGAGTTCCGTATCTCCGCTGAGGCTATCGACAAGGATATTGCCCTCATGATGGCATACGGTGCAGAGGTCAAGCTCAACACCGAGGCTCCCTCTGTTGAGGAGCTGAAGGCACAGGGCTACACCCATATCCTCTATGCTGTGGGTGCATGGAAGCCCGGCAAGCTGGATCTGGAGGGCAATGTCCGCGGCGTTATCGGCTGGATGGAAGACATGAAGGCCGGTCGTGGCGGCGAGCTGGGTCATGTAGCAGTCATCGGCGGCGGCAATACCGCTATGGATGCTGCCCGTGTGGCAAAGCGTGCAGGTGCCAAGTCCTCTACCCTGGTCTACCGTCGTACCAAGAAGTACATGCCCGCCGATGCCGAAGAGCTGGAGCTGGCAATCGAGGACGGCGTACAGTTCCTGGAGCTGGTGGCTCCCGTAGCACAGAAGGACGGCAAGCTGATCTGCAACAAGATGGTCCTTGGCGAGCCCGATGCATCCGGCAGACGGAGCCCCGTTCCCACCGGTGAGACCGTAGAGATCGACTGCGATCTGGTCATCTCCGCAGTTGGCGAGCAGGTTGATGACAGCCTCTTCACTGCCAACGGCATCGAACTGGATAAGAAGGGTCGTCCCTCCTTCCTGACCAATATCGACAATGTATTCGCCGCAGGCGATGCTTTCCGTGGCCCCGCAACTGTCGTTGAGGGTATTGCAGATGCCGCCGCCTTCGCACAGGCTGTCATCGGCAAGAAGTACGAGTACGCCATCCCCGTAGAGGCCTATCCCACCGAGGCTGAGGCCATTGCTAAGAAGGGCACTCTCGCCATGGCATCCGATGCCGCTTGCGAGGGCGACCGTTGCCTGAGCTGTAACACCGTCTGCCAGAACTGCGCAGATGTCTGCCCCAACAGAGCCAATGTGGTCATCCGCTTCGCCGATGGCAGAACCCAGATCCTCCATGTAGACAAGATGTGCAACGAGTGCGGCAACTGCACCGCCTTCTGCCCCTACGATGCACAGCCCTGCAAGGATAAGTTCACCCTCTTCCAGACCGAGAAGGACTTCGAGGATTCCGAGAATGCCGGCTTCCTGTTCTTAGAGAACGGCAAGGTTCGTGTCCGTATGTTTGAGGTCAAGGATGTGACTCTGGGCGCAGGTGAGCTCCCCGAGGGCATCGAGGAATTCATCACCACCGTCAAGACCAATTACAGCTACCTCTTCTAATTTCAAACTAACCCACCAAGGGAGGCTTGCACACCCAAGCCGCCCTCCACTTTTCAAATTCCTGTTTATCGCTCTGTCGAGCGATTTGGAATTTGAGTGAATAGGTAATAGTGAAAAGTGAATAGTGGATGTGTCGGCTACGCCGAGGATTTAAAATATGGGCTCCGCCCATTGATTTAGAGTGCAATTTGTATGGCGAAGCCTTGATTTTTAATCCATCCCGTAGGGATACATTCACTTTTCGTGTCCATTGTGAGGGGACGTGATGAAAATTTCACTCTTTGGTGCGTCCATTCTACGGGGTACAGTTTACAGTTTAACTATTCACTATTCACTATTACTTCTTACTTCAATTTCGATTTATTGCGACCAAAGGGAGCGATAAATCGAAATTTTGCCATTTGATGGTTCCCTATTCGGTGCGGGATTATTTTCAGTCTTTTTTCCCTTTCCTCTTGCCTTTTAGGGGGTAGATTTGATATAATATATAAAATGTGGCTTGTTGTAAGCCAAAAACACTACAGATATTGGGAGGTTGCCCTATGGCTACCGAGAAATTATATTACGCCGATCCCTATTTACAGGAAATGGACGCAACCGTCCTGTCCTGTGAAGAATCCAAGAACGGCTATGCCGTTATTTTAGACCGTACCGTATTCTATCCCACCGGAGGCGGACAGCCCTTTGATACCGGCATCCTTGGAGGTGCCAAGGTTCTGGATGTAGAGGATCGGAATGACGAAGTGATCCACACCTGTGACCGCCCCTTGGAGGTCGGCTCTGCCGTCCACGGGAAGATCGATTGGGATCGCCGCTTTATGCTCATGCAACACCATTCCGGGGAACAGCTTGTCTCCGGCATCGTTCACAGCCGTTTTGGCTATGATAATGTAGGATTCCATATGGGTAGCGAGGTCATTACCATTGACTTTAGCGGTGAGCTGGATTATCCGACACTTATGGAGATCGAAGCCGCCGCCAACGATGCCGTCTACCGCAATATCCCCTGCCATATTTTCTACCCGGACAGAGAGACTCTCAAGACCCTGTCCTACCGTAGCAAGAAGGAGATCGAGGGTCAGGTACGTCTGGTGCAATTTGCCGAGATCGACCTGTGTGCCTGTTGCGGTCTCCATGTGTCTCACAGCGGTGAGATCGGCCTTATTAAGCTCCTGTCTACCACCAAGTTCCACAACGGCTCCCGTGTAGAGCTCCTCTGTGGCAAGAAGGCCCTGGAATGGCTCAACACCGTCAACGAGCAGAACCGTCAGATTTCTGCCCTCCTGTCTGCCAAGCCGGACAAGACCGCCGATTATGTCCGCAGACAGGGAGAGGAACTGGCGCAGAGCAAACTCCGCTGTGCCCAACTGGAGAATCAGCTCTTTGCCCTCAAGGCCGAAGCCCTAAAGGGGCAGACTTCCCCCATCCTCTTTGAGGAAGGTCTGTCCCCGGACTCCACCCGTCGTCTGTGTGATGCCATTCTGCAGACCGCCACAGGGGTCTGTGCCGTATTCTCCAAGAAGGAGGAGGGCTACGCCTATGCCATCGGCTCCAAGGATATGGATCTGCGTCCCTTGGTCAAGGAGCTGAATACCGCCCTCCATGGTCGCGGTGGCGGTAAGCCCGGCTTCGTCCAGGGCTCCGTCCTTGCTACAGAGGCAGAGATCCGCACCTTCCTGGTTCAGAAGCAACCGTAGACCTTCCCACCCTCCAAGACCGCGCCCTTCCGCTGTGCCAATTGGGACACGGTCAGGAAGGTATAGCCCTGCTCCCGGAGGCTGTCGATGATCTCCAATGCCGCTTCCACACTGGAATCGGACATATCGTGTAGGAGGATGATATCTCCGTCCTCCACCTTATCCAATACCCGTTTGACAATGGTACCGCTACTGTTACAGCACCAATCATCCGGATCTACGGACCACAGGATAATGGGCAGATCTGCACAGGCGGTTTGCTTCAAGGCCTGCCTGTCATAGATCCCCCCGGGAGGCCGTAGGAGCGTGGGCTCTCGCCCCGTCGCCCGACGAAGCTTCTCTACAGACCTTGTGAGATCCTTGCACAACTCCGAGGGGCTCATTTCGCTGAAATATCTATGGGCATCGCTGTGAGTTCCGATCTCGTGACCGGCTTGCGCGATCTGCCTTGTAAGGGTGGGAAATTGATCCACCCGATATCCACAGAGGAAAAATGTGGCTTTCACCCCCCGTTTCTCAAGACCTTCTAAGAGCTCTGCCGTATAATGCCCCGACGGTCCGTCGTCGAAGGTGATCGCCACCAGCTTCTCCTCCTCTGCATTTGCAGAGCACAGTCCCATTAGAGGCAGTACCAAGCACAGTAAAAGTATACGAATTCTTTTCACACGCACCACTTCCCATCCCTCGTTGCAGATAGTATAACCAAAAGGAAGGACTTTTGTATGGTAATTTGTCCCCTTTGTGAACAGCCCCTTTCTCGCGATGCCAAAAGCTGGCATTGCGAAAACGGTCACAGCTTCGATGTGGCTCGTCAGGGCTATATCAACCTGCTGACCGTACAGCAGAAGCATTCCCTAAACCCCGGTGACACCCGTGAAATGGTTCTTGCCCGTCGGGAATTCCTGGAAGCAGGATTCTATACTCCCATTGTGGACACTCTAAAGAGGCTGGTCACTGACTACTGCCCCCAAGCCCAAGATATCTTAGATGTAGGCTGTGGAGAGGGTTATTATCTGTCCCACCTGAGCCATATCCCCAACCGTGTGGGCATCGATATTTCCAAAGAAGCGGTCCGTTGTGCCGCCGCCAAGTACAAGGACAGCCTGTGGCTCACCGCAACAGCCTCCCACCTGCCTTTTGAAGCAAACAGCTTCGACTGCCTCCTGTCCATGTTCGCCCTGACCATGGAGGAGGAATACAGACGGATTCTGCGCCCCGGCGGTCTTTTCGTACAGGTTTTGGCAGGCAAGAGCCACCTGACCGGCTTAAAGAACATCATCTACCCCACCTTGGTAGAGAAAGAGAAGAATTTACAGCCCAGCTTAGAGGGCTTTACCCATATGCACAGTGAGACCCTGTCCTTCGACTTCTCTGTAGAGGAGCCACGGCAGGTCAAGAATCTCCTGTCCATGACCCCACATCTGTGGCGGATCAGCAAAGAGGCCGCCCGAGCCTTGGAGCAGACCGAGGCTCTCCAAGACCGCGCCCAGGTGGTCTTTAACCTATACCAAGCCAAGTAAGAGGACGATTTATGGATCAAAAAATGCTTGATAAGCTTCGCTTAGTCGAAGAGAAATATATCGAGATCGGTGCTCGGACGGAACAGCCGGACTTCTTCGCCGATCCCAAGAAGGCCGCCGCCTACCTAAAGGAGCAGAAGGATCTGGCTCCCGTGGTAGAGGTCTACCGTGGCTACCTCCGTTCCCAGCAGGATATGGCAGATGCCCTGGAGCTTATGACGGGGCAGACCGACCCGGAAATGAAGGAGCTGTGCCAGGAGGAATATGCCGCCGCCAAGGAAAACTGCGCCCGTCTGGAAGAGGAACTGAAGATCCTCCTCCTGCCCAAGGATCCCAATGACGACAAGAGCGTTATTGTGGAGATCCGTGGGGGTGTAGGCGGAGAGGAAAGTGCCCTCTTTGCCCATAGTCTGTTCCGTATGTACCAGCTCTATGCCGCCTCCAAGAATTGGAGCGTCCAGCTCCTCAACTACACTGAGACCGAATTAGGCGGTGTAAAGGAAGCGGACTTCGAGATCCGTGGCAGTGGCGCCTATTCCCGTTTCAAGTTCGAATCCGGTGACCACCGTGTCCAGCGTGTACCGTAGACAGAATCCGTTGGCAGAGTCCACACCTCCACCGCAACAGTTGCCGTCCTCCCCGAGATGGAAGAGGCGGATGTGGACATCCGTCCCGAGGATGTGGAGATGCAGGTCTACCGCGCCTCCGGCGCAGGCGGTCAGCACATTAACAAGACCTCCTCCGCTGTCCGTATCCTCCACAAGCCCACAGGCATTGTGGTAGCCTGTCAGGAGGAACGGAGCCAGTTCCAGAACCGTGAAAAATGTATGATGATGCTGTCCTCCAAGCTCTATCAGATGGAGCAGGAACGGATCGAGGCCGCCTATTCCGGTCAGCGCCGTTCCCAGGTAGGCAGTGGTATGCGGAACGAGAAGATCCGCACCTATAACTTCCCTCAGAGCCGTGTGACGGATCACCGCATCGGCCTGACCCTGTACAAGATCGACTCTATTATGAACGGAGATTTAGACGAGATCATTGACGCCCTGATCGCCGCAGACCAGGCAGAGAAATTAAGAGAAAGCGGTGAATAAATGAAGACACAGATGCTCCGAGGAGACAGCCGCGAGGACCTTGCCTATGCCGCAGGGCTGATCCGACGGGGAGAATTGGTCGGCATCCCTACAGAGACGGTCTACGGCTTAGGTGCCAACGGCCTGGATGAGGTTGCCGTAGACAAGATCTATGAGGCCAAGGGCAGACCCAAGGACAACCCCTTCATCCTCCACATTGCAGACCCCAAGGAAATGGAAGCCATCTGCCACAGCATCCCCGAGACTGCGTGGCGTTTGGCAGAGCGGTATTGGCCCGGTCCTCTGACCATGATCCTCCCTGTGAAGGACATCGTCCCCAAGCGGACTGTTGCAGGCCTCAGCACCGTAGGCGTACGCTGTCCCGCTCACGAAGCTACACGGACCCTGATCCGTCTGTCTGGGGTCCCCATTGCCGCCCCCTCTGCCAATATTTCCGGCAAGCCCTCTACCACTACCGCAGCTCATGTACTCCACGACATGGACGGGAAGATCGCCGCCATCATCGACGGTGGTCCCT
Organism: Faecousia sp.; assembly: GCA_045644345.1. Classification (GTDB taxonomy): domain Bacteria; phylum Bacillota; class Clostridia; order Oscillospirales; family Oscillospiraceae; genus JAZOXB01. The sequence continues at coordinate 9,962 of JAZRGR010000031.1, forward strand.
GTGCCGTAGGGGTAGAGTCCACCATCATTGACCTGACGACGGAGGTCCCCAAGCTCCTGCGCCCCGGTGGGATCACCCCCGAGGAGCTGACGGAGTCCTTAGGAGAGTTAGAGGTAGATCCTGCTGTGTTAGGGGAGCTACCCCCGGATGTTGCCCCCCGTGCCCCGGGGATGAAGTACATCCACTACTCCCCTGCCGCCGATGTGATCATCGTAGACGGTAGCAGTGAGGCCGCCGCCAAGTATATCCGCCGAGAATTCCGTGAGGGAGATGCGGTCCTTTGCTTCGGGGAAGAGCTACACCTCTACGAAGGCTGTCATCCCACAGCCTACGGCTATTTGGAGAATGTTGCCAGCCTGTCTGCAGGGCTGTTCTCTGCTCTGCGGGATCTGGATAAGGCTGAGGTCAAACGGATCTTCGCCCGCTGTCCCCAAGGGGGAGGCGTAGCCTATGCAGTAGGGAACCGCCTCAAGAAGGCCGCCGGCTTCTGCGTGATCCAAGCTGAGGAGGCATTGGAATGATCCTGGGTATTACAGGTGGCAGTGGTTGCGGAAAGACCACCCTCCTCAAGGCCGCCGAGGCACAGGGCTTCTGCTGTATCGACTGTGATGCCCTGTACCATGAGCTGTTGCACAGTAGCACAGCCATGCTGGCCGAGCTGGAAGCCCAATTTCCCACCGCCTTTACAGACCGTGTGTTGGATCGGAAGGCCCTGGGTGCCATCGTCTTCCGGGATGAAGATAAATTGAAAACCCTGAACCGCATTACCCACCGTTATGTGAAGGAAGAAGTCCTCCGTCGTATACAGGGCGCGGAGTATGCCGCCATTGATGCCTTTGCCCTCTTTGAGAGCGGTCTGGCAGAGCTGTGCCACAGCACCGTGGCAGTTACCGCCCCCGAGGAGATCCGCATTGCACGGCTGATGAAACGGGACAGCATTTCCCAAGACTACGCCCGTCTGCGGATCCGCGCCCAGCGGAGCAATGAGACCTTCTCCCAAATGGCAGAGCATACCCTCGATTCCCACATGGATTTAGAAGCCTTTGAGGCACAGTGTGCCCAATTGATTACGAAAGTCAAAACAAATTACAATAAAGGAGTAACCACAATGGAAGAAAAGAAATTCGAAGAACAGCGCAAGTCCATCCTGAACGCCCCCAAGAACGGCTATGACCGCATCAGCGCAGAAGACCTTGCCGCTATGGAGCCCTACTGCAAGGAGTACATGGACTTCATCTCCACCTGCAAGATCGAGCGTGAAGCTGTGGAATGGACCATCGCAGAGGCCGAGAAGAACGGCTTTAAGCCCCTGGTTCCCGGCATGGAGCTGAAGCCCGGCGACCGTGTCTACGGCAACAACCACAAGAAGGCTGTGATCTTCGCCGTCATCGGTGAGAAGTCCATGAACGAAGGCACCCACATCTGTGCCTCCCACATTGACTCCCCCCGTCTGGACCTGAAGCCCAATCCCCTCTACGAAGAGGCTGAGATGTCCTACTTCAAGACCCACTACTACGGTGGCATCAAGAAGTACCAGTGGACCACCACTCCCCTGGCTCTCCATGGCGTAGTCTACAAGAAGGACGGCACCGTTCTCAAGGTCACTGTAGGCGAGGATCCCACCGATCCCATCTTCTGCGTAACCGATCTGCTGATCCACCTGTCTGCCGATCAGATGCGCAAGACCATGGCTGACGGCATCACCGGTGAGAATCTGAACATCCTCTTAGGCTCCAAGCCTCTGGCAGAGGACGAAGGCTCCGACCGCATCAAGTTCGCCACCATGCTCCTGCTCAACGAGAAGTACGGCCTCATCAAGGAAGACTTCCTCTCCGCAGAGCTGACCATGGTCCCTGCAGGCCCCGCCCGTGAGGTTGGCTTCGACCGCAGCCTCATTGCCGCCTACGGCCATGACGACAGAGTTTGCGCATTCGCTTCCTTCAAGCCCCTTCTGGAGCTGGGCGTTCCTGCCAAGACCGCTGTCTGCGTCCTGGCAGACAAGGAAGAGGTGGGCTCCAACGGTATCTACGGTATGCAGAGCGACTACTTCGAGACCTTTATGGCTGACCTGTGCGAGGCTACCGGTGCAAGCCTTCGCCGTTGCTTCGAGAACTCCTTCTGCCTGTCCGCTGATGTGAGTAACGCTTTCGATCCCCTGTATGCAGAGACCTGCGACCGCCGCAACAACAC
>JAZRGR010000032.1:0-4417 GCA_045644345.1 Faecousia sp.
GTGGTGTGCTTCGATAAGAGCCTGCACGTGAGCGGCAGATTCGTGATTGATCCAGGTGGGGAAGAAGCATTCGGTTTCGTATACTTCGTCGGTCCATGCGGGGCGGTCATACATGTACATGGAAACCTTAACGTCTTCACCGTACTTCTTCACAGCAGGCAGCTGGCGGATTTCTTCCAGACAGGAATCCCAGGTTTCGCCTGCGGTCATGCGGCGGTCAATGGAGATAGCGCAGGAGTCAGCAACAGCGCAGCGGGACGGGGAAGTGTAGAAAATCTGAGAAGTGGTGCAGGTGCCGCGGCCGAGGAAGCGAGCATCTTCGTAATGATCGGGGTTGTACTTCGGATCGAGCATCTTGACGAGGCCCTTGATTTCCTTGTCGTCTGCAGCGTCGTTCTCGTTGAGGTCACGGACGTTGAGCAGGATCTCAGCCATCTTGTGGATCGCGTTGTCACCGCGCTCGGGAGCGGAGCCATGGCAGGAAACGCCACGGACGTCAACACGGATCTCCATACGGCCTCTGTGGCCACGGTAGATGCCGCCGTCGGTGGGCTCGGTGGAGATAACGAACTCGATCTTGCTTCTTGCGTCTTCCGGACCGTCAAAGTACTCGTTGACGATGGACTGCCAGCACATGCCGTCGCAGTCTTCTTCCTGAACGGAACCAACGACCATGATCTTGTAGCCCTCGGGAATGAGGCCCAGATCCTTCATGATCTTGCCGCCGTAGACAGCAGATGCCATGCCGCCTTCCTGGTCGGAAGCGCCGCGGCCATAGATGATCTCATCGGTCTCATAGCCCTCATAGGGATCATGTTCCCAGTTGGCAATGTTGCCGATACCAACGGTGTCGATGTGAGAGTCGATAGCAATGATCTTGTCGCCCTCGCCCATCCAGCCGATGATGTTGCCCAGTGCGTCGATCTCGACCTTGTCGTAGCCCAGCTTCTCCATCTCGGCCTTGATGCACATGACAACGCCCTCTTCCTCGCAGCTCTCGCTGGGGATACGGATCATGTCACGGAGGAAGCGGCTCATGTCGGCACGGTAGCCCTCGGCAGCTTTCTTGATCAGTTCAAAATTCATGTATATTCCCTCCAAAGAAATATCTTTTCTGTATTTTTGACGCAAAGAAACTCCACGTCATCACTATTATCTTATCATAGTTTTCTCAGATGTCAAACTATTTTTTGTGAAATCATGAAAATAATTTCAAAAAAAGATTGATTTATTTGAAATATATGATATGATAACTGTGAACTGCGCGAAACAGTAACCAAGATCCTTCATCATTATCTTAAACAGGAGGTTTTACCTATCATGATTGATCTTCGCATTAACAAAGAGGGCCTTGCCAAGAATATTGCAAGAGCCAAGGAAAACAACATCATCATTCCTACATTCGCCCAGATGCAGAACCCCAAGCTGATCCCCGAGGCTATCAAGGCTAAGCTCGCTAACACCGGCCTGTGGGATACTGATCCCGTCAACCTGTTCCGTATCACCTGGAAGAACGAGGCAAAGGAATTCGGCGGCCTGTATCAGGATTGCCCCAACTATGTTGAGCTTCCCTCTTCCCTCACCGGCGTTAAGGCACGTATCATCGCCATGGCAGGCAAGTGTTTCCCCACCGGCTGCCACAAGGTCGGTGCCTCCTTCGGCTGCCTGGTTCCCCGTCTGGTAACCGGTCAGTTCGACGCTACTTACCACAAGGCTGTATGGCCCTCCACCGGCAACTACTGCCGTGGCGGCGCTTTCAACTCCAAGCTCCTGGCTTGCGAGTCCATCGCCATCCTCCCCGCCGAGATGTCCCGTGAGCGCTTCGAGTGGCTGCAGTCCATCGCCGGCGAGATCATTGCTACCCCCGGCTGTGAGTCCAACGTTAAGGAGATCTTCGACAAGACTTGGGAGCTCAAGCAGCGTGAGGACGTCATGATCTTCAACCAGTTCGAGGAGATGGGCAACCCCGTATGGCACTACAATGTCACCGGTGAGGCTCTGGCAACCGTATTTGAGACCGTCAAGCGTGAAGGCGACCGTCTTGCAGGTTGTGCATTCACTTCCGGTTCTGCCGGCACCATGTCCGCAGGCGACTACCTCAAGGATCACTACCCCACCGCCAAGGTCGCAGTTGGCGAGGCTCTGCAGTGCCCCACCATCCTGGACAACGGCTTCGGTGGCCACCGTATCGAGGGTATCGGCGACAAGCACATTCCCTGGATCCACAATGTTAAGAATACCGACGTAGCCATTGCTATCGACGACGAAGATTCTCAGCGTCTGCTCCGCCTCTTCAACAAGCCCGAGGGCAAGAAGTACCTCAAGGAGACCCTGGGTCTGGACGACGAGCTCATCGAGAAGCTGACTTGGCTGGGCATTTCCGGCATTGCTAATGTCCTGTGCTGCATCAAGATGGCTAAGTACTACGAGCTCACCGAGAACGACGTTCTGCTGACCGTCCTCACCGACTCCGCTTCTATGTACGGCTCCCGTATCGAAGAACTGGACGAGAACCACGGTGCATACAACGACTTCGAGGCTGCTCTGGATCACAACCTCCATATGCTGGGCATCAAGACCGACTCCATGATGGAGCTGACCTATGCAGACCGCAAGCGTGTCCACAACCTCAAGTACTACACTTGGGTCGAGCAGCAGCAGCGTGATGTGGCTGACCTCAACGCTCTGTGGTACGACACCAAGGGCACTTGGGATGCAGTCCATGCACAGTACAAGGAGATGGATGAGCTCATTAACGAGTTCAACGAGGCAACCGGCCTGCTCAAGAACCTGTAATATCACGACCTTTTCGGGGAGGGGAACATTCCCCTCCCCATATTTATTTCAGTAATAGTGAATAATGAATAGTGAAAAGTAAATGTATCGACTCCGTCGATAGGATTTGAATATTTCATTCTTCATTATCCGTTTATTTATAATATGCTCTCAACAAGGAGATTTAGATATGAAGAATGTACTTTGTGGCCGCTGTGTCAAGTGCGGCAAGGAATATGAGGCTACTGCCAATCTGACAAACTGCGAGTGCGGTGGCATCTTAGATATTATCTATGATTACGAATACATCAAGACCGTCCTGACTAAGGAAAAGCTGGCTGCTCGTGATGACCGCTCCATGTGGCGCTACCGTGAGCTCCTCCCCATCGAAGAAACCACCTGCAACACTCCCCTCCGTGTAGGATGGTCTCCTCTGTACGAGGCTGACCGTCTGGCTGAGGAATTGGGTCTGGGCAAGCTGTGGGTCAAGGACGACGGTCAGAACCCCACCGCATCTCTCAAGGACCGTGCTTCCGCCATGGCAGTCGCCAAGGCACAGGAAGCCGGAGCCAAGGTCATCGCCTGTTCCTCCACCGGCAATGCCGCCTCCTCCCTGGCAGGCAACGCCGCAGCAGCAGGCATCAAGACCTATATCTTCGTTCCCTCCCGCGCTCCCAAGGGCAAGGTGGCACAGCTCATGACCTTCGGTGCAACAGTCGTTTCTGTCCAGGGTAGCTATGAGGACACCTTCGAGCTGTCCAAGGCAGCCATCGACAAGTGGGGCTGGTATAACCGCAACGCCGCTATTAACCCCTATCTGTCCGAGGGTAAGAAGACCGTCGCCCTGGAGATCGCCGAGCAGTTAGGCTGGAAGATGCCCGACTACATCGCCATTTCCGTCGGTGACGGCTGCACCATCGCCGGTCTGTGGAAGGGTCTTAAGGACCTGTATGCTATCGGCTTCATCGACAAGCTGCCCCGTCTCATCTCCGCACAGGCTGAGGGCTGCTGCCCCCTGAACCGAGCCATTGCCAACAACGAGGAATGGTATCCCATGGAGGAGAACACTCTGGCTGACTCCATCGCTGTAGGTGTCCCCCGTAACGCTACCAAGGCTCTCAATGCCATCAAGGAATCCAACGGTATCGTAGTCAACGTCTCCGATGCAGAGATCATGGCTGCGCAGAAGCTCCTTGGCAGAACCTGCGGTGTATTCGGTGAGCCTGCAGGTGTTACCGGCGCCGCCGGTGTCAAGAAGCTCTGCGAAATGGGCATTCTGGGCAAGGACGATACTGTTGTATCCGTCGTCACCGGCAACGGCCTTAAGGATGTCGCCAATGCCATTGCCGCCTGCGGTGAGCCCATCTCCATCCCCTCGGACATGGACCTGCTCCTTAAGGCCTTCGCCGAAAAAGGCATCCAAGTCGAAGCCTAATTCCCATCCCCCCTACAGGGCTGTCAAACGACAGCCCTGTTTTTATTTCCCAATAAACCAAATTCTGATTTATGGAGCTGTTTATCGTATAACACCGTAGGGGCGACCTGTGTGTCAAGAGTAACATGGTATACACTTTGTGTACTTACATGGTATACACATTTCTCCATTTAAAAATACATTGTTGTTCTTAGATTCTGAGCAGGA
>JAZRGR010000033.1:0-13301 GCA_045644345.1 Faecousia sp.
CAGTGCCTTGCACAGATCTAAGAGAGTGCCTGTTTTGCCGTTGCCATAGGTATCGGGGCTGTATTGCAGGGTGGCAGATACAGGGGTGTTCCCTGCATAGATCTGCACGGAGACCACTGCTCTCAGCTCCGCGGCAAGGAGCCTGTCTACAGTGAATACGTAGTAGCCTACCTGGGCGTTGTACAGAACGGGATCGGCTGCGGTGGCTGTCTTGGCATTCCCGTATGCATCTGTGTAGGAGATCCGCAGGGTCAGTGCTGATAGATCTCCTGTATAATTTGCAGGGTTAAAGACGAACTTCAGAGCTACCTTGGACTCCAGATTCAAGGACTTGCCTGCCCAGATGATGGGAGCATTGGGTAGATCGTTCAGTACCACATTGGTATTGCCGAAGGTTACAGCATCCATGTCGGACAGATATGCCTTATGTGCTTCTGTCATAGCACTGTCTGCCAAGGCATCTAAGCGATAGGACTTAAAGATCTGCGCCTTGGTACCGTAGCGGAGCAGATCTGCACACAGGATTTTGAGACTCTCTGCACGATCTAGGTTGTTCATCTGGGAGTAGGCATAGGTTGCAACGCTGTAGGTATCTACGGGAGAGGTGTATGTCTGTCCGTCCTTGACACCGTACAGGGTGGTAGCAATAGAGTCATTCATCTGTACGGCAGTGAGACCTGTGAGAGTGAAGTAATAGTGGATCCCCTTGTCTACGGGCTCCAGCCTTACGGTGTGGGTGCCTGCTTTCTCATTTTCCCCATAGGTATCCAGCACGCACTCTACATAGATGGAATCGGGATCGAAGCCTTCCAAATTCTGCTTAAGGATCACGAAGTTTACAGAGATATCACTTGCCAGATCCAGCGTATGCCCTAACTTAAGAGCGGGTAGCTCTACAGGATCCTTGATCTCCTTCTCTCCGCAGATGCAGACTCCCTCTGCATAGCTGTGGGGAGCTTGTTCTGCCAGATCGCAGTTTTCACAGCCTACCATGTGGAGCATGGTATCTACAGGGGTGTAGGTGTAGCTGTGTCCCAAAGCGGGAATCGTTTCCTGTGCAACGAGAACGGTATTACATACAGAACAGTGCTTACCTTCGGTCAAGCCCGCTGTAGTACAGGTAGCGGCTACCGCCTTGTCGTTGACCTCGGTATGCCCCTTGGCATTTACATAATTGTCCTTGTAGCTATGGGAGCAACGAGAGCAAATGTAGGTAGTGTAGCCCTGTGCGGTACAGGTAGGAGCAGTGACCTTATTGGTGTAGCTGTGTCCCTTAGACGGAACAACTTCCTGGGCAACGAGAACGGTGTTACATACGGAGCAGTGCTTACCTTCAGTCAAGCCTGTTGCAGTACAGGTGGCAGCTACTGCCTTGTCGATGACTTCGGTATGTCCCTTGGCATTTACATAGTTGTCTTCGTAGCTATGAGAGCAACGAGAACATGTATGGGTGGTGTAGCCCTGTGCGGTACAGGTAGGAGCAGTGACCTTGCTCAAATAGCTATGTCCCAGAGCTGCAACGGTTTCTTGTTTTACAAGAACAGCGTTACAGACAGAACAATGCTTACCCTCGGTCTTACCTGCGGTGGTACAGGTGGCGGCTACTGCCTTGTCGATGACCTCAGTATGTCCCAAAGCCGGAACAACTTCCTGTGCAACGAGAACGGTGGTACATACGGAGCAGTGCTTGCCTTCTGTCTTACCTGCAGCAGTACAGGTGGCAGCTACTGCCTTGTCGATGACCTCGGTATGTCCCTTGGCGCTTACATAGCTATCCTTGTAGCTGTGAGAGCAACGAGAACAGGTATGGGTGGTATAACCCTGTGCGGTACAGGTGGGAGCAGTGACCTTATTGGTGTAGCTATGTCCCAGAGCTGCAACGGTTTCTTGTTTTACAAGAACGGTGTTGCAGACAGAACAATGCTTGCCCTCGGTCTTACCTGCGGTGGTACAGGTTGCAGCTATTGCCTTGTCGGTCACCTCGGTATGTCCCTTGGCATTTACATAGTTGTCCTTATAGGTATGCGCACAACGAGAACAAGTGTAGGTGGTGTAGCCCTGTGTGGTACAGGTGGGAGCAGTGACCTTGTTAGTGTAGCTATGGCCTAAAGCTGCAACGGTTTCTTGCTTGACCAGAACAGCGTTACAGACAAAGCAGTGCTTGCCTTCCGTCTTACCGTCGGTGGTGCAGGTGGCGGCTACGGCATTGTCGATGACCTCAGTATGTCCCTTGGCATTTACATAGCTATCCTTGTAGCTATGAGAGCAACGAGAGCAAGTGTAGGTAGTGTAGCCCTGTGCGGTACAGGTAGGAGCAGTGACCTTGCTCAAATAGCTATGTCCCAGAGCTGCAACGGTTTCTTGTTTTACAAGAACAGCGTAACAGACAGAGCAGTGCTTACCTTCCGTCTTGCCGGAGGCGGTGCAGGTGGGGGCTACTGCCTTGTCGATGACTTCGGTATGTCCCTTGGCATTGACATAGTTATCCTTGTAGCTGTGGGTACAACGAGAACAAGTATAGGTGGTGTAGCCCTGTGCAGTACAGGTGGGAGCTGTGACCTTTTTGGTGTAGCTATGTCCTAAAGCTGCAACGGTTTCTTGTTTTACAAGAACAGCGTTACAGACAGAGCAGTGCTTGCCCGCGGTCTTACCTGCGGTGGTACAGGTTGCTGCTACTGCCTTGTCGATGACCTCGGTATGTCCGGTAGCCGGAATAACCTTCTGCTCGACGAGAGTCTTGTGGCAGACGGAACAGTACCGCCCCTCCGTCACCCCCGTTGCTGTACAGGTGGGTGCAACCGCCACCCGAATCGCCTCTGTATGCTTTGTGGGTGAGGTTTCATCTGCGACATAGCTATAGCCACAGGTATTGCAGGTATAGGTGGTATAACCGCCCTTTTCACATTCGGGAGGTGTTACCACTTTCTTGAAATCGTGCTTCTCCGCCTTGAAAACAGGCTTGATCGTCATATGGGACGTCACATTGTCCAAAGGCTGATCCCAGCCTGTAAAGATATAATGGTAGGTGGAATCTATTTCTTTAGTAGGACTCTTTCCTGTATATTTGACTGATTGTCCATGGTAGACCGTGGTTTTTTGGAGCTCCTTGCCTGTTGCATCCACAAAGGTGACGGTATACTCCTTCAGAGGGAGGTCTTCGTATGTTCCGAAATAAATGAAGTCGATGGTAATCTTGCCACCCTCATTGGGATTTAAGCTCTTAACCTGACCGAAATAGGGGCGAACTGTTGTGATGATACTGCAATTTTCCAGGTTTGCTTTGTTCACAGGAACAGTGACGATGATATATTGCCCGTCAGTGAGTACGCTTTCGGCAAATCCCTTGTTCGGCTGATTGAGATCCGTATTGCTCAGAGCTTTCCCATTCTCATCCAGACCTGTTAGGTGCAGATCCACATAGGGATTACCCACTTTCGCCATGCCCTCCATCTTAAAGCGCATCTGCCAGACCTCTGCCTCTGCAGGGTCATAATACAGGGGCTTGCCCTTCGCGTCTTTATTATAGGTATCGACATATACTCCGGGATAGGTAACAGAGGGATCGTATTCCCCCCGCACATGGAAGGTCAGTGCTCCACCACCCAAAGTAAGCCCGGAGAGTAGCTTGGTGTTGTATGCCCAATGGAGCTCCTGCGGGTCATCAAAGTTCACTTCGCCATAGGCTGTGTTTTGGTATCGTTGGGCATCCTTCTGTGTATGATCGAAGGTGAAAAACAGGGACTTATCCAGAACCTCTAAGGTCTCTCCCTGCCCAACATAGTCACCGCAAACCAGACAGTAAATTTTGCCACGACAGCCTTCTTCCGTCAGAGTAGGTGCAACATAGTCCCGAAGCTCCGTTTCACGGTGCTGACCGCTCTTTTCCCACCGTAGGACGGGGTAACCTTGATTGGTGTGGTCGTGGTCATATGTAAATTCCCCCAGAGGGTCTGTATAATAGGTCTTTAGGGTCTGGGCAGAAACCATTCTTGTACCACCCTCAAAAGTGTGCTGGGGGCTCTTTCTCACCAGTCGTATGCCGTCTACGCTGTATGTATTGCGGATAACCGTATTCACAGAAGTAGCGTTGATCTCGCATAATACAGCGTTATAATTCCCCACATCGTAACAATTTTCAATGAGGAATCCGGTGTTTCTACCTGCAATATAGCCCACCAGTCCGGCACTTGCGTTGATCACATTCCTGCTGTAGATCGGGGCAATGTTGTAACTGTTCTTGATATAGCTGTTGGTGTTGACCATGCCGACCAAGCCTCCAACATGGTGCCGTCCGTATAGGATCGCCTTATTATAGCACCCATTGATGGATGCTCCGCCGGTGAGGTTGCCTGTAATACCACCGACCCTTTGAGTGCCGATGATGATGCCGCTCTCAATACCCACATTCCGGATCGCGCCTGTGCTGGCGATGCCAAACAGACCTACAAAGCCTTCTTCCATCATGTCCCATGCACTTATATTGCTGACAGTATGTCCCCCACCGTCAAAGGTCCCTCGGAAGATCTTGTTCCCACCTTCCATATATCCGCCGATGGAGAGCCACGGCTTATTCTCCAGATCGATGTCGGCAGTTAAGACAACGGTCTTGCCCTTAAAGTCCATGCCCGTACGAACCAGATAAGACAGCAGTCTGAGTTCATCGGCACAAGTGACCTGATAGATACCGTTCACCTGCTTCAGACTCCCGGTTGCAGTTCCGTTCTGCCATGCAAGGACGGGGTAGATCCTGTTCTGTGCCAGATAGTCCGGTGCAAAGTTGCTTCCCAACTCGTCATCATAGGTACGAAGGGTCTGCGCATCCATTTTTCCACAGTTTGTTGCCGTCAAGGTCCCCTGTGTTCCCACGGACTCAACTGTATCGATGGTATAGCAGTTAGTCATGGTGGGAGCGGTGGCCCCTGCGTTTACATTGCCTACCAAGCCGGGGCTTTGTGTTCCAAGGTTGTAGCAGTTTTCAATCTTAACATTGTCGGCTCCGCTTGCCAGATATCCTGCAATTCCTGCTACAGAGTCATTGGCATCCACCGCGCCGCTATTATAGCAGTTTCTTATGGCATCCCTGTTGGCTCCCACCATGCCGACGATACCGCCTACCGCGGTCCATCCGGAAACATTGACCTTGTTGTAGCAGTCGGTGATTTGGATGTTGCCAACCGTGGCCCCTGCCAAACCCGCCACCTTTCCGTAGCCTATTACCATACCGTTTTCAAGACCCAAATTCTTGATATACGGGCCACCGGCATAGCCGAATAAGCCTACATAGCAGTTACCGGAGGTGATACGCATATTGGTAATGATATGCCCACCGCCGTCAAAGGCACCTTTAAAGGCAAATCTCCCTTCGTCGGAATGGGTGTTGCCACCGATAGGGAACCATTCGCGGTTCTTCAGATCCAGATCCGCAGTCAGTACCACGGTCTTTCCTGCAAAATCATCCCGCTGCACATTGACCATATAGGCAAGGGTGCGGAGCTGTTGCTCTGTCCCGATGTAATACACTCCATCCGCCGCGGGCTGCAGGGTGATTACCTGAGAGCCGTAGAGTGCGGAATTCAGTACGGGATAGCCGCTGTTTGTCTCGATCAGAGAGTCTGTGGCATAGGCTATGCCCAAATCCGAAGACTTTGCCTTTAGCTCCGCCTTGGTGCAGGTGGTACAATTTGTTGCCACATAGCCCCACTGATCATAGAACAGGGCATGATCCTGCAATCCATAGCAATTCGTAACGGGAATACCGGTGAGCTTTGCGTGGAATGTAGCGGCAATGCCACCCTTCTTTGCACCGCTGAGAGCACCTGCGTTGTAGCAGTTCTCCATAGAGGCACCGGTTGCATCACTGGCAAAGTAGCCTACAATGCCACCTGTCTCATTGGTTGCCGTGATGGTACCTGTGTTGTAGCAATTGCGTATGGTGATCTTTGCCGCCATACCGATCACACCGCCCACGAAGCTCCGTCCGAGGACGGAGGCACGGTTATAGCAGTTATCGATGGTACCGACGCCTCCCATATTGCCTGCAATGCCACCTACCTTGTCCATACCCGTGACATAACCGCTCTTGATGCCGAAATGGAGGATCTTCCCATTGACCGCACCGAAGAACCCATTATAATACCGATTCGTAGAGATTCGCAAATTCTTGACTGCGTACCCCTTACCGTCAAATGTACCGCGGAAACGCTTGCCGGCAGTATCTGTAGGCTTGCTGCCACCAATGGGGATCCACTCACGGGAATTCAAGTCGATGTCATTGCGCAGAGTTACCGTCTTGCCGCTGTAGTCCGCAGCACCGCTGTTGACTTGATAGGCAAGGAATCGGAGCTCCGCTTCCGTCCTCAGTGCCAAATCGTCGGGCAGGCGAGTATCGCACTGCCAGGTAAACACGGGATACCCGTCGTTTTCCCATTCGCAGTCGTCTATGAAGCTACTACCAAGGGACAGAGCTGCGCCCACAAGCTCTGCCTCCGTAACAGTGGCACAGCCACTGTAGCTCTCATGTTCCGGAGCATCGGGGGTTCCCTTGCCCTTGATGGGGGTCGTAGCATAGCAGTTGACGACTGTGACCTTGCCTACCAGATACTCTCCCCCTACGGTTTGATAGAAGCCGATCAGTCCTGTTCTGCCCATAGTATCCGTAAGGTTGCCTACATGGTAGCAGTTCTCGATTTGAACCTCGCTCTTGCTGGAAATATAACCCGCAATACCACCGCTGACCTGGCTATAGCTCTTGACCCGGGCATTGTTATAGGAATTTCTCACCGTTGAACGAGAGCTGAGCTGGCCTACCAGACCGCCTGCGTGCATAGCACTTGCTATGACGGTAGCCTTGTTGTAGCAGTTTTCAATGGTTGTATTGCTTGCAGTACCACTCAAGCCTGCAACTCTCTGACCGCCGAATACGATGCCACTCTCGATGCCCAAGTTGCGGATGTTCGCCCCGGAGAGCTTGCCGAAGAAGCCCACATCTTGCTTGTTCGGCTCAAAGATGCACAGATTCTGAATGATATGTCCGCCACCGTCAAAGGTACCGTGGAAGGGGGTGCTGGCGGAGCTGTCCCCACCGCCTCCAATGGGTCTAAAGGTTCTGCCACCCATATCAATGTCCTGCGTGAGCTTGAAGGTCTGATTTTCAAATCTCTCCCCTTCCCTCACCATTCGGGACAGCAGACAGAGCTGTTCTACATTATGGATTTCATATTCACCCTTTGCATTGGGTGTCAATGTGGTCTGTTCATCGTAATCCTTTAGCTGGGTAGAAAGAGTCTCTAAGGTAACAGAGGGCAGGGACTTCTTGCGGTCAGCCTCCTCCAGAACAGGGGTAAATACCACCGAGATCTCCGCGGCAGTCACATTCTCCAGGTGGATCACCAGTTTGCGGATCCCCTCATTGGATTTCTGTCCCTGGGGATTGGGAGAGGTGGGGAGGGCTTGTGCTTCCATCCAAGTAAAGACCCCATTGGCAGGTGCTGCCAATTGTGCTAAGAGGGTCTTTCCGTTCATGGTCAGCTCAGCGGTTTTGCCGTCTGCAGAAATGGAGATATCCGCCTTTGTATGGGCAAACCAGTAAACCTCCGAGGCAGAGGCGCACACCAGCTCATCACGCAGAAGCACACGGCTTCTCTCATCAAAGAGCATCAGCCCGCGATTTGCCCTCGTCACTCCATAGGCATCATATGCATCCAGCATATCCACAGTGGCATACCCACCGTTGAAGGAGCTCTGATATCCCGTGATCTGACATGCAGACTTGGCATCCTGACCGCCCCGCCGGTCCGGATTGACCACAAGGGTATTATGCCCCTCTGTCCGTTTGCGGTAATAGGTCCAGCGTCCGATGTCATCGGTATAGCCATTGCTGAACTTGCCGTATTCGGGGAGGTTGTAGTCGTCTGAGCCCAGATCCATGAACCACCGTTCTCCCATGGCTTCCATTACGAAGGTGCCGATGTCCATATCAGCGTGACTTGTGCTGTTATACCCGGATTTGATCGCCGCATAGATCTGATTGGGATCGGCATGATAGCTGCGGAAGGACGCAACGCTCTGATATTCATCGCAGTACATCAAATAGTCCAATTGTTGTGCCTCTTCCGTGATCCCCTCCACCAAATCGGGATCATACCATAGGAGGGACAGAACCTCGTCATGGACCTCACTGTGGGATTGGAACTTACGCTGGTAAACCGAGAGCTCCGGCATATTGAATCGGTTGGCATACCAATGCAGCATTGCACCGTCAATAATCGCCTCGGAACAGTCACCGAAGTTGAAGGTATTTACATTGCCGTTCATCGCCAGCAAATATCTGCCGGATTCCCGAACCCCGGGCAGATCGGAGACCCCGAAATCTGTCCCCAGGACACTGCGCATCGTCTCAAAATAAATTGCCGAGAACTCCGACCCGATCCGATAATAGCCCGGAGCCTCCGGATACGCTCCCATGGGTGTAAACAGTGCCAGAGAATTCTGTATGGAAGTCACACTCTTTGCAAGGAGTGCTCCGCAGTCCTCGGGGTACTCCTCATAGATCGCCGTGGCAGCAATGGCAAGACCTGCCATACACCATGGATTCCAGTTGGAGGTAATAGTATGACACCAATGGTTCATGCCCGTCTTTACTGCATAGGTATACAGGGCATCTTGTACTGTTTTCCGTTCTGCATCGGACATAAAGTGATACAGCCAGTCATAGCCGATGCCCACTCCGTATGCCATCTGCCCCACATCCAGATAGTGCTTCTGGGCATTCCAATCCGGGAACTTGCTGACTGCAAGCATTTCCGCTACAGCTCGCTCTGCAAACCGACGCTCACCGCTGAGGTGATAGACCATGGACATCCAAATGATCCGTGTGCTTGCGGTTCTCGAGACATTCAGAAGGCGCAATCCGTCGGGGATCTGATAGACACTGACCTCCTTGGGAAGCTCCGTCTGACAGTAGTCGTATATTCGGGCATAGAGTACCTTCATATAGTCATCTGTCTGTATGAGCTGTCTCAGCTCCGCAAATTTGTCCCCATCTGCCAGAATACGGGGATGCCGCCCTTCCGACCGGGCAGAGAACAGTGCGTCCACTTCCGTAACCGTCGTGCTCGGTGGAACAGACGTGCTCTGCAGGGCAGAAGCTGCCTTTGTCTCGGCTCTCAGTGCTTCCCTCGGCTGTATCGCCATAGCGAAGCCGGGCAGAAGTCCCACCGTCAAGCATAGCAGGAGCAGCATCGTTACCCACCGTTTCCATGTGATCGCCTTTTTCATACGGACCATCCTTTCATTCTTTGGTATTTCATACCATTGATTATACCATGAACAGAAACAGGAATCAAGGAGCTCCCCCTCCTGCAGTCCCCCTCAATTTCCGATATAGGCTATCACCTTTCGTAAGCACACTACCAAATATTGTGTTGCTCACGAGCAAAAGAATGCACCTTCTGTAGGGGCGATGCCATGTTTGCGCAGCCCTCGGCGAGGAACGAGCCTTAGGGATGCGGCATACCCCTTGCGGGTGCATCGCCCGGTCACACCGTAAAACGGTGTGACGCAAAATGGCAGCATCATCGTCACCCGTAGGTATTTTCGTGACACGTACAAACAATCAAATTTGTTCGTAGGGAACGACCCAGTGTCGGTCCGAGGAGCCTCCGTAACCGTACATGCCGATTATATTAGGGAAATTTTCGTTGCATTATCTGATAATGGTCGAGAAGTCGAATTGCTGTAAATTCGGAGTAATACTACTATGCAATGAAAAGTAGACACTTTTCATTGAACCTTATGTACCCTGCAGGGTACATAAGCCGTCTTGTACGAGTTCCTGCGGGCTATAAAACGCAACCTTTTGAACGGAACTCAGTATAAACAGGGAAAATACCATACCGCAACCGATGGTTGCGGCATTGACAACGGAACTTTCTTGCATCTTTCTTGCCCCCATGCTAAAATTGGTATATCACAAGAAAGGAGAAACGCTATGAAGTTCTGTGACAAAATTTTATACTAGGGAAGCTCTGATTAAATCGCCGAGAGCAATCGGCGAGAGATTTTGTTCCAAATTGAGGTTTGAAAAACGCAGGAATACTTTGTGTATTTCAAGTTTTTCAAACCGAAAAGTTGGGACAAAAGATTCGCTGAGTGCCGACGGCTATTTATTCAGAGTTTCCTTAATGCACCGAAAGAGATTGGGTCTTTCCCAGGAAGAGCTCGCCGCCCGTCTCGGCGTGTCACGTCAGGCTGTCAGCAAATGGGAGGTAGGCAGTGCCATGCCGGATCCGGGCAATATTGTTGCCCTCGCCAAGATCTACGGCATCAGCACGGACGAACTGCTAATGGACGAACCCCCACAGCAGGAACAGGGGCATCCTCCCGCCCATAATGATCTCTTGGACCGATTGCCGGTTTTTTTGCGTACTCTTGTCCGCAGATATGGCTGGCTTGCAGGTGTTTACATGGCGCTGCTTGGTGCAGGGTTTCTGCTGATTAGCTTCTTATCCCGATCCTCCTACCGATCTATGTATGGCGGCCTGTCTTCCGAGGTCACCGACCAAATTTTTGCAAACAGTCCGATCCTTACATTTTCCACTGTCATTCTCATTTTGGGAGCGATCCTCATCCTCGGCGGCTTGACCCTCGCCATTTTCCTCTACAGAAAGCGTAATAAATAATGTGTACTGAACAACGCAAATGTCCTTGAAAGCCAAGGCTTTCAAGGACATTTGCGTTGTTCAAGTGCAAGGATTTTTGCGGTTTTGCCGCAAATAGCCGCCAAAAGTGGTAAATAAATGTGGTAAAATTATCTCTTGGAGAATAAAATCAGCGCTTGCAGAATTCGGATCAAGTTTCCATTGCTGTACAAACACACAAAAATTATTCGGTTTTCGACCATATTTTAAAACAAAGCATTTGTTTTAGCCATAAAATATTTGGAATTAAAAATCGCAAAAAATCAAGCAAAATCCAATTTGTTCCTTACCTGTACCTTACGCTCCACACCCCACCGCTTCTCACAGCGTGAAGATCGAAAAGTGCTGTATTTGAATCACCTCAACATCAAATACAAACAGGAGGAAACTCACATGGAAAAGTATATTTACGATAACGGCCTTTGGTACGAGCGCGAGGGCGATTACTACATCCCCTGCTCGATCTCGGAGATTCCTGCATCCATTCCCAGCAGCAATTCCGCTCCCTCTCAGGCAGTAGATACTGAGCATCATACCATTGGTACTTGGGGCAAGCGACACCTGACCTATCTCCGCAAGAACAGTCCCACCATATACCGTGAATTTCTCAACAACGGCACTCTCAATAGCTACCTTGCAGAGATCGACCGTACCGCACAGGCAATGTTTGACCGTCTGATTAAGCAGCTTGCAAATAGCCAAGGCATCACCGCAGATCTCAAATCCCGAAATCAAATGGAATGGGTCAGATCCATGAACTCCATCCGTCACACCGCTGAAGAAATCGTCCTCTCGGAGGTGATCTACCCATGATGGAGCAATACATCAAGGCCCTAACCGATCTGACCATGTCCGAACAGCCCAACTTCGGCAACGGCGACGACCTTCTGTCCCTTCTCTCCGAAGCCTACACCGAATGCAACAACACGGACACCGCCCAAATCAAAGCCGCCTACAAATCCCTCTACCAAGCCATGAACGGCAAAACCTTAGACGAAATGGATACCATCCTCTATCCCGTTTGCGCCCTCTGCCGTGAACACGAACTCTCTGGCTTCATCAACGGCATCAAACTCGGCCTGCGCCTTTCCCAAGAGCTAAAGTAAAAATACACCCCTGCGCATCAATCCGCCGAGCAGCTCTCACTGCCCGGCGGATCTTAGTTATTTAATCGTCGTGTTTGTCGGTGAGTTTATGTCATTTGTTCAGTGCATCTCCATCACCTCGTGCTACCAACCTTATAGTCTATACAGCGCATCTGTAAAATATAAAAAAGGACAAATTTCGCCTAAAAAACCACGCTGCCGTACCAGCAAAGGGCGTTTAGAAAATAGTATTGGTTCGACAATTTGGATTTTGCTTACATATTAATATAATTTTTAATATGTTGATGCCGTTTCTGCAAAAACATATTGACAAACATCTATGTTTGGTATATAATAATGCATAGATAAATATCTATAGGAGGTTGGGGATGGACGAAAAAAGAACAGCAATGATTTTCAAAGCATTCTGTGACGAAAACCGTATCCGCATTGTGAAACTCCTGCGAACTGGCGAGAAATGTGCTTGCAAACTGCTTGAAGAAATCAATGTGACACAGCCTACCTTGTCCCATCACATGAAAATTCTTTGTGATTCGGGCATCGTGGTTGGTCGCAAAGAGGGAAAGTGGATGCACTACTCTATCTCGGCAGAGGGAGCACGGGTCGCTACGAATTGCTTAAAGGAACTGACATCCTTTGATTGCGGATGTGATAACAAGTCGTGTTGTGAAAAGTAAGGCAAGTCAAATGCTTTTCCCCACGACTTCCCTTAAAGCCTATATATAGATACATTTCAATATAACTATATGAATGGAGGTTTTCTATATGGAAACGCTGAAAACAGTTTGGGATTTCTTTCAAAATGAAATCCTGGGTATGAACTGGTTTAATCGGTTCATTGGTAGAATTTTGAATGCTTGCGGTCTTGAAACCACAGGTCACATTGGTGGAAGTGTTCAATTCTTCATTTACGATACCATTAAGATAATGGTATTGCTTGGTTTGCTGATTCTGATTATCTCGTATATTCAGAGTTACTTTCCACCTGAGCGAACAAAGAAGATTCTTGGCAGATTCCACGGAATAGGGGCGAATATCATTGCGGCTCTGCTCGGAACGGTAACACCGTTTTGTTCCTGTTCATCTATTCCGCTATTCATAGGATTTACAAGTGCCGGACTTCCGCTTGGTGTAACATTCTCGTTCCTCATTTCCTCTCCGATGGTTGACCTGGGCAGTCTTGTTCTCTTAATGAGTATTTTTGGTTGGAAAGTCGCAATTATCTATGTGCTTCTTGGGTTGGTTATCGCTGTTTTTGGAGGCTCGATGATTGAGATGTTACGCCTTGAAGATCAAGTTGAGGAATATATCCGCAAAGGACATTCACTTGATATTCCACAGGAAGAATTGCAATTCGAAGACCGTATGAAATATGCTTGGGGCCAGGTTGTATCTACCGCTAAAAAAGTTGCTCCTTATGTGCTTGTTGGTGTTGGCATTGGTGCTGTCATTCACAACTGGGTTCCCGAAGATTTCATCGTTAAAGTGCTTGGAGACA
>JAZRGR010000034.1:0-2901 GCA_045644345.1 Faecousia sp.
CACCGTAGGGGCGACCTGTGGTCGCCCGGTCATTGTCGTTAAACGACAATGACGAAATTACGGGATTATCACGAGTTTTCCGACAAAATCGAAACATTTTGCGGGCGACCACAGGTCGCCCCTACGAACAAATTCGAAAATCAACAGCTCGATAAACTGGAATTTGATCATTTTGAGGAAGCAAAACCGGCTTGTCCGAATGGGACAAGCCGGGATTGATTTATTGATCTTTCTGTGCTTCCTCGCGGATAGTGCCCAGCATATAGAGACTGCCGAAGGCAACGACGGCTTCCTCTTGGGAGGTCTGGGCGATAGCGGTACGGACACCCTCCTCTACGGTTTCACAGACGGTGGTAGGCTTGCCAAAGATCTCCAGTGCCTTTGCCAACTCAGCGGCAGGGAGGGCACGGGGATTATCGGGAGTAACGGTAACGAAACGGGTAATATAGGGAGCCACCATAGAGAACATGTCCATATAATCCTTGTCTGCCATGACACCAACCAAGGCGGTAAGACCTCTGCCGGGGAGATAGGAACGGATATTCTCAGCCAGGGATTCCATGCACTGGGGATTGTGACCGCCGTCTGCAAAGAACACAGGCTCCCGTCTCAGGAGCTCGAAGCGACCGGGCCAGGAAACGGTCTTGAGACCATCACGGATATGCTCCTCCGTCAGGTTCCAGCCCTTGGTCTTAAGCACATCCAGGGTAGCCAGGACAACGGAGGTATTCTTCCGCTGGTGCTCGCCTAAAAGGGGCAGTTCCAGACCCTCTCTGCCTGCACAGTCAAACCGCTGACCCCAGAAGCCCTGATCGTAGAGCTTGATGGAACCGAAATCTGCAGGATGAAGCTCTGCACCCACCTCGGCACACTTCTGTGCAAAGACAGCCTCTACAGAGGGGCTACTGCGGTACATGATCACGGAGCCACCCTTAATGATCCCTGCCTTGGCATGGGCGATCTCCTCCACAGTCTCACCCAGGACGCCGGTATGGTCCAGACCAATATTCACAATGACCGCCGCCTCGGGGCAATCGATCACATTGGTAGAGTCGAATTCTCCACCCATGCCTACTTCTAAGATTACGATATCGCAGTTGTTGCGGGCGAAATATTCCATACCGATGCAGGTCACCAGCTCGAACTCTGTGGGGCTGTCCTCCATGGTATCTGCAAGGGGGCGGATCCACTCCGTAATGGCACACAGCTCCTCGTCGGGGATCATCTCCCCGTTGATCTGCATCCGCTCGTTGAACTTGATGATATAGGGAGAGGTATACAGACCTGTCTTGTAGCCTGCCTTGCGGAATACGGAGGCAAGCATGGAGGCGGTAGAGCCCTTGCCGTTGGTACCGGCAATGTGGATGAACTTTAGCTTCTTGTGGGGATCACCCATACGACGAAGAAGCTCTTGGGTACGGGATAGGCCGGGAACAGAGCCCTTCCAGCACACGGAATGGATATACTCTAAGGTTTCTTGAATGGTCATATGATTTCTCCTAAAAATTTTGGTCAAGAACGAAGGCGACGGAACACCCCTGCCTTGCTCAGTGCATAGACGATCAGCACATCCACCACGAAAACAATGGCAAACTGTATTCCACGCTCTGTGAGCTTGGTTGCGAAATACGCCATCTTAGCTGTCCTTGCCTCTCCGCCGAAGACCATAGCAAGCGCCATGCTCTGCCACAGCCAGGAGCCGAGAACAACAGGAGGCAGGTACGCAAGTGCAATGCTCCAAAGTCTCTCATTCTTCAGCACAGAGCGGAACAAGCCTGCACTGAGGCCGTAGAGGATGGGCGGAATGCACAGGATGGGGTTGAACCCAAACATCATCAGGCTACCGATCAGATCGGAGGTAAAGCCTACCAACGCTCCGGCTATAGGCCCGAAGAGCATCCCCGCCAGGAAAATGGGAACTGTCTCAAAGGAGATCCTGGCAGAAGGTGCAGGGACAATGGCAAGGAATCGAGCCATTACCACCGCCATAGCGGTCAGAAGAGCGCAGGCAGTCAGGGTCGCAGTGTTGCTGAGTGATCTGTTTTTTTCCATAAAAAAATCCTCCTAAAATGGAGGAGGTTGAAATATTCACAATGCTATGCCCAGAATACGGGGCATCCTGCTCAGGCGGTTGCGGTAACAGCATCGCGGAAAGCCTGTGTCTAAACAAGCCACCTTCGCCCAATGGGCAACCTCCCATCCCATCGGTACTTGACGCACTGCTCCTACTCCCTGCAGCATTGTGTGGTATTATTGTAGCATCTTTTTGCAAAAATGCAAGCCTTATTTTTCTTTTTTTCGGCAAAGCTCCGCTATTTCCATAAACTTAGAGCAGATATACTCATAGCTCTTCTCCCTGTGGGGCAGGAGACAGCCGGAGCAGTCCTTAATGCCGTTTTCCAGATAGGTAAAGTTGCCCCCGCAGTTCTCCCCTAAGGCATAGAGGGGGCAGTAGCAGAAGAGGCAGTTAAAGTCCTCCCCGTCACAGGAGTGACAGGGGAAGTATTCGCATTCCCGATTCTGAAAATACTTATAGCTCACAGTGCTTCACCGATCCTTTCACCCAAGCGGACCTTGGTCTCGATGCCCTTGGCAGAGTAGTCCAGGATATCCCCGTCGATGCTGACCTGCCCCTTACGGCACAGGAGGATTACTGTAGAACCGCCGTAGGCAAAGTAGCCCTTTTCCTCCAGCTTGCGGAAGGAGCGGTGGCCGTGGTTGCAGATCTTGCCTACCAGCAGGGCTCCCACCTCCATCTGGATCATCTCACCGAAGTGCTCCGTGTGTAGGACCGTATAATGACGGCTGTTGCGACGGTAGACTCTCATAGAGCCTGCAATGGGGTTGACGGTATGGAGGACCCCCGGGATCTCACGGGTATGCTCTGCAGTGCCTCTGTCC
>JAZRGR010000035.1:0-16795 GCA_045644345.1 Faecousia sp.
GTTCGATTTCCGAATTTGTTCGTAGGGGCGACCTGTGGTCGCCCGCAAAATGTTTCGATTTTGTCGGAAAACTCGTGATAATCCCGTAATTTCGTCATTGTCGTTTTGCGACAATGACCGGGCGACCACAGGTCGCCCCTACGGTGTTATACGATAAACTGCTCGATAAATCGGGAATTTGAAGATCTAAAAAACCGAGTGCATTACTCCCGGGGGAGCAATGCACTCGTTGGCTTTATGTGGGTTTCTTCCCGGGAAAATTCCATCCCCGGATGATTACAGGGAATGGTTCTCCGGCTTGAGGAAAAAGATGGATATTTTCTTAAATGGGTAATATTTGATTATTCGCTATGAGCCGGACCTCTTTCTCATGTAAAAAAGGCTCTTGCACTGTCGGAATAGGCAATTAAGGTTTTACACAAATCCCCTAATACGCCGGTCTTGTTATTGCAGTAAGTATCCACACTGTACTTGAGGGTAGCAGAAACCTGTCTGTCCCCTTCATAAACAGATGCTGACAGAACGCAACGAAGCTCTGCGGCAGTTAGCTCTGCAAAATCAAAGATGTACCAGTTCTTTTCCTCATTGTAGATCTCAGGGCTCCGCAGTTCCTTTGATACAAGAACACCGTTTAAATCGGTATAGGATAATCTGAGAGCCAGATCTTCCACGTTTCCGTCATAAGCGGATACATCTACAACATATCGAAGCACCACACGGGATTCCAGATTCAGAATCTTTCCCGCCCAAGTAATTTCGGGATTGGATACATCCCCCAATACCTCATTGTGGTTGTTGAAGCCTACCGTACTCAAGTCCGTGAGATAGCTTCTGTGCAGTTCAGTCATGGATCTGTCTGCAAGGGCATCCGTCCGATATCCCTTGTAGGTCTGGGCCATAGCACCGTAACGAAGAAGATCGGCACAAAGAGTCTTTAGCTCGGGATTGACGCCGGCCTTATCCATCTGAGAATAAGCATAGGTTGCAATAGAGTAGGTATCCGTTCCGGAAATATATTGCCGCCCATCTTTGGTCATATGGACAGTTGCTATGATGATATCATTCATCTGTACTGCCGTAAGAGAGGCAAGGGTAAAGTAATAGAAATTTCCGTTCAGCACCGGCTGAAGTTTCATGATTTGCTCTACTGTACCGGCTTCTCCCAGAAATACCGGCACGGTACATTCCATATAGAAGCTGTCGTAGGAATCCAGAAGTGTCTTGGACACAGCATAGTTCAAGGTAATGTCATTGACCAGACTCAATGTATGATTGATTTTCACAGCTGTATCCAACAGCGTATCCTGTGCATTACAGATGCAGAGACCGTCTACATAGCTGTGTACTTCTTCATAGCTGTGTTCGCAAGCGGCACAAACCGCTGTATGGGTATCACCCTTGTCCGTGTATTGGTAGTTGTGTCCGGTTGCGGGAATTTCCAGTGCCTCAGCAGGAAGCTCTGTGTTTGCTTCCACATCGGCAAAACAGATCCCACAGTCACCGCAATACCAATAGGCTATGGTTCCGGGCTCTGTACAGCCTGCGGGAACAGTCGGATTATACTGTAGGCTGCTATGACTGCAGCCCAGTGTTTCTGCTGCAATATTGTAAATATATCCTGTGTCCGTTCCGGCCCTTGCTACGGTATCCTTTGTGTAGCACAGAGTCAGTGTATGTGTGCCTGAAGTAAGCTCCGGGGAGTGATAGTTTCCTCCCTTGTTTCCGGATATGGTGAGAATCATGCTGTCATCCAGAAGGACTGTCATGGTATCAAAGAAATCCTCAGAGGAAACCAGGTAGGAAAAACGCAACACAAAATTCTGTTGTGCAGTGAAGAAAACAGTGGTTTCGGAGGAGCTGGAATCCACATCCTGATTGGAGGAAATTAGTGCTGTTGCTCCTGCTGTTATGTCATGTTCCGAAAGATTCCAACCATACGCATCATCTTCGGAGAAGCACACTTCAACATCCTTCAGCTCCATTGCCAGGTACCGTTCATCCTTTAAGATCCGGAAGATTTTACTGCACTGAAGACAGGTATACTCCCGGTACATAAATGTTTCAGAAAGAAGCTCCCCGGCAGCATGACCCAAGGGCTCGACGGTTTCGGTCTTTTCCCTGCCGCAGACAGTACATCTGTATTGATTGCTCCCGGTTTCAAGGCAACTCGGAGCAACATATGCTTCCTCTACAAGCTGCCATGTATGTGCATCCTCGGAAACGTAGCTGTATACCTCTCCGCAGTCCTTACAAGCATATTGGAAACATACGCAATCACTTGTCCGGCTGTAATTCCACGGTGCACAGGGGAAAGGACACTCGTCCCATCCCCGACTGCCTTCTACATAGCACAGGGTCAAATTCGGACTGCAAGAGGTAAATGCGTTGTCAGCGATCGACGGCTTGTTTCCCAAGAAATGTACATGGGTAAGTAGGTTACACCAGGAAAATGCAGAATGACCAATATCTGTCACACTGCCGGGGATCGTAATATTCGTTAGACCGATGCAAAAAGCGAAGGCAGAATCACCGATGCGTTCAACTCCATTCGGGATGGTTACAGCGGTCAAATTATCACAACCGGAGAAGGCATTTTCTCCGATGATTGCTACACCATCGGGGATCCTGTACTGATCTGTAAGCCCGTTGGGACAGCATATTAACAGGGTCCTGTGTATATCATACAGTACACCCCTGGCGTCGTTGCAGTATGCTTCATTTCCTTCTGCTACCCATATTCCGCCCAAATTGCTGCAATCTGAGAATGCATCCGTTCCAATACTTGACACGGCTTCGGGAATCGTGATGCTTGTCAATCCGGTGCAATACTCAAACGCAGACCGTTCAATGGCGGAAACACTTTCCGGAATGCTGTATTCTCCCATAAACCCGTTGGGGCAGAGGATCAGGGTTGCTTTCTCTTTATCAAACAGAATACCTGTCGAATCGCTGCTGTAGACTGTATTTTCCTCCGCAACATGAATCTCCTTCAAGCTACTGCAGCCAAAGAATGCATCTACACCGATGTGTGTTACACTTCCGGGAATCGCGATATCGATCAAACTGTCATGCCATATGAACATGCAGTTTCCTATGTTTGTAATTCCCTCCTGAATGATGACCTTTTTGATTATAAACCGATAGTCATACCAGGGAACAAAGAATTCGCCGTAATGGAAGGTTTCACCACTACCAGTTATGGTCAGGATACCACCTGCTATGTCAAGCACCCATTGTGCATCCGTTCCGCAGCTCCCTGTTAGGATCTGGTTATCCTTGCAGAGAAGGCAGATACCGTTTATGTAGCAATGGGTTCCGTTTTCGCAGGGAGAGTCACTCAGAGCCATAAACTCATAGCCGTAGCTTTGCGCATAGCTCTCTGCCGTGGAATCGGAATAGGCATAAATGACGGTGTTTGCATAGGATCCGAGGGTATCACGAGCTTTTGCAATGGTACAGCTCTCATTTAGGATCGCAATGGCCAACAGATTGTTGCACCGGGAGAAGGCACTGCTGCCGATACTTGATACACTGCTCGGAATGGTGATACTTGCCAGGCTGCCGCAACCGGTAAAGGCAGAGGGACCGATGCCGGTCACACCGTTGGAAATCGTTACGCTCACAAGGCAGTCGCAGTTATAGAATGTATAGTCTCCAATGGAAGCAATACTACCGGGAATTACCACGCTGTTCAGTCTGCTGCAACCGGAGAATGCGGCACTTCCAATGGCTTTGACACTGCTGGGGATCTCGATGCCCGTCAGTCCGCCGCAATCTGCAAAGGCAGAGGCACCGATGCTTGTTACGCTGCCGGGAACAGAGTAGCCTCCTGCGTACCCACCGGGGCAGTGGAGCAAGGCGGTCTTATTCTTGTTGAACAGAATACCTGCAGTATCTGAGCTGTAGACAGCGTTCTCTTCTGCAACATCAAAACGGCTCAATCTGCTGCAATGGCCAAATGCACCTTCTCCCACATGAATCAGGGTTCCGGGAATTGTTACATTCGTCAAGCTGCTACAATATGCAAAGGCATTGTCTCCGATGATCGTCACACCCTCCGGAATTGTCACCGAGGTCATGCGATTGCAGTTGTAGAATGCATATTCACTGATTGTTGTAACACCTGCGGGAATAGTCACCCCTGACAGGCTGCTGCAATCCACAAAGGCAAAGGCTCCAATGCTCATTAAGCTCTCCGGAAGTGCTATGGCTGACAGACTGCTGCAGCCCATAAAAGCATAGTCACCAATGGTAACAATGCTGTCCGGAAGTGTCACACCGGTCAAACGACTACAGCCTTCAAAGGCGGAATTTCCGATGCCTGTCACACCGTCCCGGATTACGATCGACTGAATGGAGGAAGCATGCTCTGCCCAAGGGGCAGTAAAAGCGGCATCCTCCGGCATAGAACCGGTTCCGGAAATGGTAAGGGTACCGGAGTCATACGTCCATGTAAGCCCATCGCCGCAGGTGCCGGAATCCGTGGCCGCCCATACAGGCTGTCTTATGGCAGGCAACAGGCTAAAAAGCATAGATACAAGGAGCACAATACTGAGGATTCTCTTTTTCACAGGGGTTACCATCCTTTCCGATCTTCTGATCTCAAATCGCAATGCTATTTGGAATGCCGCAAAAGAGATTCATTTTGCGATTGGGATAGATTCATTATAAAACGCACGATATGAATTGTCAATACAAGTCCTCCTTGAATAGTCAACAACTTTTAAACGCAAGAATTGTGCATTTGCCAAAATTATGTGAAATAATACTGCATTGTTTTGTTTTATATTGACAACAAAAGCCTTTGGTGATACTATCGTGTTATGGCGTAACATAGGGGATATTTACAATAATATAATAGCCTTTCATCGCGAATAAACAGAGAGGAGGCCAAGACCGCCATTGCATTCCGTGAACATACTCGAATATTGTATACAGAAACCAACATAAAACATAGGTCATTGCCTAAAAGAAAAGGAGAACCATTATATGAAATCGTGTATTACTAAAATCCTATCGTTGCTTCTGACGCTTGTGATTCTATGTAGTCTTATTCCACCAATTCCTACCTATGCAATTTCTGGTAGCGGTAAGTTGGATAATTTTTACAATAGTGGACCGATTCTGGATAAGATAAGTGAATATTTCAATTCTAACGACTATTTAAAGACTACCACCTGTGTATTCTTTTTTGAAGGGGGCAGTAATAGTGAAAATGAATATATCTTTGGAGGAATTCGAGATCAAGCCATTGCTATTGTTACAAAGAATGGTGAGATTACATATGTGGAGGATCAATGCTCCACGATTCCTGATGTGCCCGATCAAGCTTACCCACACTTAGGAAGCACCCCCAGTTCTGCAAATGTTCTCGACGGAATATATCGCTTTGTAGGTGAAATGCACAATGGCAGGGAGGCATTTCAAATACGGGCTTATGAAAATGTCCAAAATATGCTACCCTGTATACGATTTTATAGAGATAAAGAGTATTATTGGCTTTACGATGCAAAAAGTGATAATTATGCAACAGAGATCGATATTCACGGAAGATCTTCTACGGAAAGCAAGTCCGAGACAGATCCCAAGCCTAACTCTTCGGGCTGCGTCGTTGTCGGCTGCGATTACAACGAGTATGATGCGTTTCGTGACCATATAACCGGCGGCGATTGGAGCGAGGGACAAGAATATGGCTATGTTGTAATTGATCGCAAGATGGCAAAAAACAAATTGAAAGTTAGCGATTTATACAGTAAATATCCTGGTGCTGTGGAAGATATGTTAGGTCTTTCTGGCGATGGTGATCCTTTCTTCGATGTTACAGTAGACCCTATCGGAAATGTTGCCCAAAACTCTCCACACGATATTACCGGTACAATTTCCTCCAACTGCAAAATTACAGATGTTACCGGCACAATCTTTTCCGGATCGACCGAAGTGCAAAGTTGCACTATAAATCCTAACATAAGATACGTAAAATTAATATACAGTGAAATCAATAAAAAGCTGAAGTTTGGAGAACTGTCACCCGGAACCTACACTCTTCGGATTGCTGCAACAAATACAAACGGTGTAACCCAAATAGCTACTGTTGGTTTTACCGTAGGTAATTCCGGGGGATCTGAACCAACAGCGCCGGCATCAGAAATCAATGTTCATTTAGATCCTATCGGTACCATTCCAAAGGGTTCCGATATCGACATCACTGGCAAAATTGTTTCCAACTACAATATTCTCAGCGTAACCGCTGTGATTTACTTCGACTCAGAGCCATTCCTTACAGAACCTGTTGTTCTAAATCCAACAAAGAGTATAGACTTGAAGGATAGTGGAATCAACGAGGGGATAGACTTTGGTTCTCTCGCCACTGGATCCTATGTCCTGGAACTTACCGCAAAAGATGCAAATGGTGGAATTGGAAAAGACAAGGTCGAATTTAATGTCAAATCCAGGATTTCTATTATTTTAGAGAAGGTTTTCTCTATTATTAAAGGTAATTCACACGAGATTTCCGGCGAAATTACATCCAAGTCTAAAATTACAACGATAATTGCTAAGATTTTCTCCGGGGACCGAGAGATCGCAAAAAAGGAAATCCGTACGAAGGAAACAAGGGTTGTCCTTCAGAACAGTATGATCAATGCATGCATAAAATCGGACGCTCTATTCAGCGATTTGCCTGTAGGAAGCTACACGCTTGAAATCACGGCGATAAATGAAGACGGCGAAACGGAATCTGCCAGGGTTGACTTTACTGTCGTAGACCCCGAGCCTTCCACGGAGGCGGCAGACACGCTTTCCATTGGCGTTGATCCTATCGGTACCGTCAACAAGGGGTCTGTCCACAATATTACAGGTCAGATTATATCCGACTACAGTATCACCGAGGTGGTTGGCAGGATCCTTTCCGGCTCCAAGGTAATGCAGAGCTACACGATCTATCCGGGGACAACGATGGTGAATTTGAAGAGCAGTGCCATTAACACAAATTTGAGGTTTGGTTCTCTGCCGTCAGGCTCCTATGCCCTCCAAATCACAGCAACAGATGCAAGCGGTACAAGCAAAACCGCCGATATTCCTTTCACTATAAAGGCTGCTGCTTCAACGCTTTCTGTTTCTGTAGATGATTTCGATACTGTCTTGCTTGGTGACATACACAATATTTCCGGCAAAATTATTTCCAATTACAAAATCACCAGGGTAGTCGGCGAGATTCTTTCCGGCTCAACGGTAAAGCAGAGCCACACGATCAATCCGAACACAACCAGTGTTGATCTGCAGAGCAGTGCAATCAATACTTACTTGAAATTTGCGGATTTAGTGGCAGGCTCCTATAAGCTCCGTATCACAGCAACAGACGCAAGTGGTGCAAGTAAAAATGTCGATGTTTCTTTTGCTGTGCAGAGTGACTCTACGCTTGGTATTACGGTTGGGACGATCGGAACCATTGTGCAAGGAGAAATGCATAACATTACCGGTAAAGTGACCTCCAATTACGTAATTACCAAGGTGATCGGAGAGATCCTTTCCGGCTCAACAGTGAAGCAAAGCCATACAATTTATCCGAATACAAAGAGTGTGGATCTGCAGAGCAGTGACCTCAATGCGTACCTGACCTTTGGCTCCTTGACAGCAGGCAATTACATGTTACGGATTACAGCAACGGACGAAAGCGGTGAGTGCAAGGTTGCTAATGTTTCATTTGCAATAGAGACTATCCCATCTACTCTATCTGTCTCTGTAGATGCGATTGGAACCATTACCCAAGGAAAGACGCATAACATTACCGGTAAAGTGACCTCCAATTACGTAATTACCAAGGTGATCGGAGAGATCCTTTCCGGCTCAACGGTAAAGCAGAGCCACACGATCAATCCGAACACAACCAGTGTTGATCTGCAGAGCAGTGCAATCAATACCTACCTGAAGTTTGCGAAGTTGACTGCAGGTTCCTATAAGCTCCGTATCACAGCAACAGATGCAAGCGGTATGAGCAAGTCCACTGAACAAGCCTTCACTGTGAGCGCCAACTCTACCCTTACTGTTACAGTAGGCACTATCGGAACCATTACTCAAGGCTCTGCACACGATATTACCGGCACGGTTACCTCCAATTACAAAATCACTGAGGTAGTTGGCGAGATTCTTTCCGGCTCAACGGTAAAGCAGAGCCACACGATCAATCCGAACACAACCAGTGTTGATTTGCAGAGCAGTGCAATCAACACGAACCTGAGGTTTGGCATTTTGACGGCAGGTTCTTATACGCTCCGGATTATGGCAACGGATGCGAATGGCGGCTCCGATACGACTAATGTTTCTTTCACCGTTAAGAACCCCGCTGACATTTCTATTACGATCAATAGTATTGGAACCATAATAAAAGGCTCTTCGCACAACATTACCGGAAGCGTCACCTCTGGCTACAAGATTACTAATGTAACCGGCAAGATCCTTTCCGGTACAGAATTGGTGCAAAGCTACGTGATTCGTCCGTACACGACAAGTGTTGACCTGAAGAGCAGTGCAATCAACATGAACCTGAAATTTGGAACCTTGGCTGTTGGCACTTATGTTCTCCAAATCACTGCAACGGATGAAAGTGGAAAGACTGTTACTAAAAAAGTTAGTTTCACCGTGGTGAATTATAAGGGACAGTTCGGTATGGCCTTGCCTATATTCCCTATAGGCAACAGACCTTCTATCCCGGACATCGGTGTGATTCGTGCCGATTGGGAGTCTTTGCGCCTTGGAGGTACCAAATCGTAATTTGAACTGCAAAAAACAACAAGTGCATTGCTCCTTTGGGAGCAATGCACTTGTTGGGTGTGTGGAATTATTCGGTGGGCATTTCCTTGCCCAGACGCTTGTACATGGTCTTCTTGACAGCGCGGATGATGTTCTCGTAGCCGGTGCAACGGCACAGGTGTCCGGACAGGAGCTTGCGGAGCTCGGCATCGGTGTATTCCTTGCCACTCTCCAAGATCTCTACAGAGCTCATAATAAAGCCGGGGGTACAGAAGCCACACTGGATAGCGGCTTCGTCAATGAAGGCCTGCTGGATATCGGCAAGCTCTCCGTTGGGACCTAAGAGACTCTCTAAGGTGCGGATCTTCTTTCCGTCTGCCCAAACTGCCAGGTAGATGCAGGAGTTAAAGGCTTCACCGTTAATGAGGACGGTGCAGGCACCGCATTCGCCTACCTCGCAACCCTTCTTGACGGAGGTCATGCGGTAGTCGTTACGGAGCATATCCGTGAGGCTGGCACGGACGTCTACCATTTGCTCGACATCCTTGCCGTTGAGGTTGTAGCGAACCAGCTTATACTGCTTACCCATTACAGCTCACCTCCTGCACGCTTGACGGATTCTATGATGCAACGCTTGGCAGATTCCACTGCCACATGCTGACGCAGAGCCTTGGAAGCTCTCCAGGAATCACGGGGGTTGATGTCCTCTAAGACCTTCTGTGCGAAGGCTTCAATATTCTCCATAGTGACTTCCTTGCCGTTGATGAAGGCCTCGGTATTGGGGCAACGCATGGGAACGGGGCCTGCAACACCGTAGGCAACACGGACACGGTCGAAGGTCTTCTTGTCCGGGGACAGACGCACATTCACAGAGCAACCGTTGGTGGCAATGTCCAGGGCGTTGCGCATGGCGTACTTGATGTAGGAACCGTAGGTGTCCTCGTAGCTTGCCTTGGGGATCAGAATGGCGGTCTGGATCTCGCCCTCGCGGATGTCTACTACCTTGGCTTTCAGGTAGAAGTCCTTAATGGGAATGCGGCGGACACCATTGGGGCCGGTCAGTTCTACGATAGCCTCCCATGCATGGAGGGTAGAGGCAGAGTCGGCAGAGGTGACACCGTTGCAGGTGTTGCCGCCGATGGTGCCGATGTTACGGATCTGGGGGCCGCCCACCTGATCCACAGCCTCACCTAATACATTGATGTACTGCTGAATGATGGGGTTCTTGGTAATGTGGGAGAAGCTGGTAAGGGAGCCGATGCGGATATTCTCGTCCTCGTCAATGGTGACCCCACGGAGCTCATCCAGCATGAAGATGGAGATCAGCTCCACACCGGCACGCTTGCCCTCGCGCATCTGTACCAGCACGTCGGAGCCACCGGCAATAATGTGAGCCTCGGGATGGGCTAATCGCAGCTCAATGGCATGCTGTACGCTCTCGGACTCGTAATAGGCTTTCATATCATACATGGATTAGTTCTCCTTTCTCCAGGGGTCGTGAATGAGGCCCGCCTCCGTAAAGTGCTTGAACAGCACATGGGGATTCATAGGCAGCTCGTTGATGGCTACGCCCGTAGCATTCATAATCGCGTTACGGATAGCGGGAGCAACGGGACATGTGGGGGGCTCGCCTAGGGACTTGGTGCCGAAGGGGCTGGTGGGCTCGGGATTCTCCACGAACTGTGCCTCCAAATGGGGATGGTCCATGGTAGAGGACAGCTTATAGTCCAGCAGGTTGTTGTTAAGAGGTGCGCCGGTCTTCTCGTCCCACAGGAGGGTCTCGGACAGGGCCATGCCGATGCCCATGGACATACCGCCGTGAACCTGTGCCTCAGCAAGCTGGGGATTGATCAGGTTGCCACAGTCGTGGACATTGATGATCTTCTTGAGCTGGACACGGCACATGGGGATATCCACCTCCACTTCTGCACAGCAGCAGCCGAAGGAGTAGGCATTGTTCTTGATCTGATAGGAGGATTCTGCGGTGAGATGGACGCTGTGAGTCATGCTGTAGAGGGCCTCGGTAGCCAGCTCCTTCAGGCTCATGAGCACTCTGCCGTCAATGGTGCGGACGATGTTGCTGTCCACAATATCCATGTTGGTCAGAGGACAACGGGTCAGCTCTACGGCGTATTCCAGGATCTTACGCTTGAGGATGTTGCCGGTCTGGCTGATGGAGAAGCCAACCACATAGGTCTGACGGGAGGCATATGCGCCGGTGCCGAAGGGGGTAATGTCTGTGTCCTGGGTAGAGATCATGTGCACATCACGGTAGTCCTTGAGCCCCAAGATCTCGGCGGTCATCTGTGCATAGGCGGTGTCGGCACCTTGGCCGATTTCGGTTTCGCCCACCTGAACCTGAACGGAACCATCCTGATTCAGCACCATACGGCAGGAGGAATGCTCCAGAGAAATGGGCCAAACAGCGGTGTTGTACCAATAGGTTGCAATGCCGATGCCCTTGCGGATGTCACCGGTCTGATTCTCGTATTCCTTGCGCTTGCGGTCGTAGTCCATATAGGCAACGGCCTTGTCAAAGCACTGGTTAAAGCTGTCATAGTACAGCTCGTTCTTGGAGAAGCCGTCTACAAAGCCTACGGGCATCAGGTTCTTCCGGCGGTATTCCAGGGAATCCACACCCAGTGCCTTGGCGATGTCCTCTACATGGCACTCAATGGCATAGGAGGCCTGGGGCATACCGTAGCCACGCATAGCACCTGCACAGGCACGGTTGGTATAGACGGTGTAAGCATTGCCACAGTAATTGGGGCAGGGGTAGAGCTGAGGGATGGCATTGAGGCCCTTGGCGGCAATGGAATGTCCGTGGGAAGCGTAGGCACCCTGGTTGGAATAAATATCTACCTTACGGGCAACTACGGTGCCGTCGGCACGGACCCAGGAGGTAATATGGAACCGCTCTGCATGGCGGATACGGTTGGAAATGAAGGTATCTTCACGGGGGATATCCAGCTTGACGGTTCTGCCGCCGACCTGCATACACAGCCATGCGGCAAGGGGCTCGTACAGGGTATCCTGCTTGTTGCCGAAGCCGCCGCCGATATAGGGCTTGATAATGCGGATCTTGCCCCAATCCACACCTAAAGCCTGACCGACCGTACGGCGGACGATGTGGGGGATCTGGGTGGAGGAGACCACCACGATCTTGCCGGCTTCTTCATAGGCCACAGCGATGTGGTTCTCAATATGGCAGTGCTGGACAGAGGCGGTATCATACCACTTGTCCACGCAGATGAGGCCCTCTTCCTTGATGGCTTCTTCGTAGTTGCCACGGATGTTGCTGGTGTGCTTGAGTACATTGCCGGGGAATTCCTCGTGGATCTGAGGAGCATCCGGCTCCATAGCCTTCTGTACGTCTAATACAAAGGGAAGGGTCTCATACTCTACCTTGACCAAACGGGCGGCCTGTGCGGCGGCGACCTCGTCCTCTGCAATAACAGCGGCTACATCGTCACCATAGTAACGGACATGCTGATTCAGCAGCTTGCGGTCGGCGGTATCCTGATGGGAGGGATCCGTGGACCAGGGATGACCTGCGGTGGGGAACTGGATGTCGGGGACATCGAAGCAGGTTAGGATCTTAACGACACCGGGGATCTTCTCGGCCTCGGAAATATCAATGGATTTGACAAAGCCGTGAGCGATGGTGGAACGGACGACCTTGACAATGAGAGCATCCTTGGCACACAGATCATCTGTGTACTTGGCCCTGCCTGTTGCCTTGTCGAATGCGTCCACACGCTTGACGCTTTGACCTACATGACGGCTCATAGTGTGCCTCCTTATTTGTTTTGTGGGCACATCTAAAAACTCCTTCCGGCAGAGAGCCGGCTCTTTTGCCCCATCTTTTGCTTATGAAAACCTTGAAATACACAAAGTATTCCTGCAGTTTTCAACACAAAATCTGAGACAAAATATCTCGGCCTCTGCTCGA
Organism: Faecousia sp.; assembly: GCA_045644345.1. Classification (GTDB taxonomy): domain Bacteria; phylum Bacillota; class Clostridia; order Oscillospirales; family Oscillospiraceae; genus JAZOXB01. The sequence continues at coordinate 12,701 of JAZRGR010000035.1, forward strand.
AATACAGTTTTTAGAAGCACCCACGGTCTATAGATAATAATTACCCTATAACATGGGGATGAATCTTAAATTTTGCCCAGAGCCTTCAGAACCTTTTCCGGGGTCATGGGCCAGTTGCGGATCCATACACCGCAGGCATCGTGGATGGCGATGCCGATAGCGGGAGCCGCGCCGTTGCAGGCGATCTCGGAGATGGACTTGGCACCGAAGGGGCCGTGCTCATCGTCTACATCAATGAGGACGGACTTGAAGTCCTCGGGAGCGTCACCGATCATGGGTGCGCCGTAATCTGTCAGGTTGGCGTTGATGCACTTGCCGTCTTTGTCCAGAACCATGTTCTCGTACAGGCTGTGGCCGATGGACTTCATGACAGCACCGTAGATCTGAGTCAGAGCACACTCGGGGTTAATGGGGGTGCCTGCATCCTGGAGAGCGTAGAACTTCTGCACTTTGATCTCGCCGGTCTTGACATTGACCGCAACCTGTGCGAAGTGTGCGCCGTAGGGAACGGAGGCGGCCATGGTCACATAGCTGCCATGGGCGATCATCTGTCCTCTGCCGGTACCGCTGGTGGCGGTGTGGGTCAGCTCATAGTAGCTGATGGAAGAGCCGGTCTTCTTGGAGTAGACCTCACCGGGAGCACGGACATCCAGGTCTGCAACTTCTTCTTCTAATTGGAGAGCGGCTTCTGCCAAGATCTTCTCCTTCAGGTTGTTGCAGGCTACCACAGCCGCATTGCCGGAGAAGAAGGTGCCGGAGGAAGCATAAGAGCCGGTATCAAAGGCACAGGAGTCGGTGTCACCGGAAACAACGGTGATCCGATCCATAGGCAGTTTGAGGATCTCGGCTACCACCTTGGCAGTGACCGTATCCAGGCCGGTGCCCAGGTCAGCACCGCCGCTGTTGAGGATCACGGTGCCGTCGGTCTCTAACTTGGCGATGGCTTCTGCGTGGTCAAGGCCCGGGAGGCCGGAGCCCTGCATGATCATGGCAAAGCCCTTGCCGATCTTCCAATCGGGATCGGCGGATTCTTCCTTCTTGCCCCATTCGATCATTTCACAGCCCTTGGCAATGGCTTCTTCCAAGCCACAGGAGCCGACGGGAACTACGTTACCCTCACGGCCCTCGCCCAGACCCTTGAGGATCTCCAGCATGTAGCCTTCTTCAATATGGTTCTTGGAGACCATGTCCTTGTAGTCCACACCTAACTTCTCCGCCAGCTCTGCCATAGCCATCATGAGGGCATAGGTTCCCTTGGGAGTGCCGTAGCCCTGGTATGCACCTGCAGGGGGGGTGTTGGTGTAGAAGACCTTCAGGTCGTAGCCCATATTGTCTACCTTGAACAGGGGCAGGGTCTTGGAACAGCTGTTCATGGGGACGGTGAGGCAGTGGTTGCCATAGGGGCCGGTATTGGCACAGACCTCCATGAAGATGGCGGTAATGGTGCCGTCCTTCTTGCCGCCCATCTTGACCCGGCAACGCATGGGATGACGGGTGGAGTTGGCGATGAATTCTTCCTCACGGGTGTTGCGGTAATATACGGGCTTGCCGGTGATCCATGCGGCGTAAGCGGTGAGCTCTTCTACTAAGATATCCTGCTTACTGCCGTAGCCGCCGCCGACACGCTCCTTGATAATGTGGATCTTATTCTCGGGAATGCCGCAGACCCAGCTACAGATCCGGCGCAGGTGGTAGGGAACCTGGGTAGAGGCATTGACTACCAGACGTCCGTTCTCTACATGGGCGTAGCAAACATGGGGCTCTAAGGGGGTGTGCTGGATCTGGGTGGTCTGATAGGTCACATCTACGATCTCGTCTGCCTCTGCAAAGCCCTTCTCCATATCACCGATATGGCCCTTGTTGGAGGCGGCGATGTTCTTCTGGATGTTGGCGTGGAGGGGGAACTGGTAGACGACCTTGCCCTCACGCTCGTCACCTGCACGGGCGTTGAATTCGTCCAGATCATCGGGGGCACCGGCATTGTACTGGACGGGGCCGTTATGTACCAGGGGAGCACCCTCGGCCATAGCCTCTTCTACGGTGAAGATGGCCTCCGTGGGCTCGTATTCCACCTTGATGAGGGAAGCGGCCTTGTAGGCGGTTTCCTTGTCTCTTGCTACGATACCGGCAACGCGGTCGCCCACATGGCGAACCTTGCGGTTAAACAGACGGCGGTCATGGGGGGAGGGCTCGGGGTTGCCCTGACCTGCCTGCATATAGTATACATCGGGGCAGTTCTCGGCGGTGATGACAGTGGCAACGCCGGGGAGCTTCTCTGCCTCGGAAATGTCGATGCTCTTAATGTAAGCACTGGCGAAGGGACTGCGGACCACATGGAGGCACCATGCGTTTGCAGGGACCTTGTCTTCGACGAAGACAGGCTCGCCGGAAACTAAGGAGGCACCGTCGATCTTGTCTACGGGCTTGCCTACGACCTCTAACTTGGGGCGGAAGGAGGGGGCGATCTCGCTCTGGTAAGCTCCTGTGTCACGGAGCTCCGTGGCAAGCTTCACAGCCAGGTAGTAGTGCTCATAGCCTGCATCACGGATAAAGATGCCGGTGAGGACTTCCTTGATCTCTTCCTTGGTGGGGTAGGGCTTCTTCTCTAACAGCCAGGTCAGGATCAGGGAGGCAGTTGCCGCATTGTATGCACTGGCAACGATGCCTGCGGAGACCATAGCCTTCTGCACGAAGTTTAACTCTCTGCCGTTGAGCAGACCTTCTGCGGTGCGGATCTCGGCACCCTCTGCCTGGTAGAGGAGGATGAAATTGGAGTATTTCAGTTCTCCGTTAAAGATAATGGTATCGGAGCCTGCGAAGCCCTCGGCATCGTCACTGTCACGGACGGAGAGATAGCCGGTACGGTACAGAACATCTCTTAACCGCTCTGTAGGCTCACCGATGAGGCGAATATCTTCGCCGTTGATTCTGCATCTATACATATTCTTACCTCCTCAGAGAAAAGACGGTCTTGGCAAGGTACTTCTTGTACTCTGCACTGCCTGCCAAGTCATCACAGAATTCCATGGTCTCGTACAAATCGGGGGTAGTGCCGCAGGTGAGGGGACTGCCCTTTACACTGAGGGCATAGACACCGTTGCTCTCGGCGGCAATGAGGGTTGCGTGGCTTGCAGAGGTATTGCCGAACCGCTTGACCCAGCCGGTGCGGTCCTTGTCAATGACGATGTACTGAAGCAAGCACTTGCAGTGACCCTGCAGGTAATCGCATACAGGCTCTTCCTTTTCGCCCTTTTTGCTCAGGGCTTGGATCTGTGCCTCGGCGGCACAGAAGGCGGCGGCGAGATAGCTGTCATCCCGACGGAGAGCCAGGTTGCCGCCGACCGTGGCGGAATTCCGCTTGACGAAGGAGGAACAGAACCGAGCCGCCTCCTTGAGGAATGCAGGGATGAGATCACTGTCAACAAGCTGCTGCAGGGTGACTCTTGCACCGATGTAGAGCTTGCCGTTCTTTTCTTCGATGGTGTCGAAGCCTAATGCGTTAATATCGATCAGTTCTTTGCCTTCGGCGGCACCGCCCAGACGCAGATCATCCGTACCACCGGCGAAATACACCGTGGTGTCGGGATTTGCGTATCGGATCTGTACCGCTTCTTCCGCTGTTTGAGGACGATGTATGATCATAAACATAACCTCCTGAATGTGGAATCTTCATGGGTACCTGTGAAAACAGAAATACCCACTTTCTCACATACAGTATATCATAAACTCCTTATTTTTGAAAGAGAAAAATCATTATATTTTGAATAATACAACGAATTTCACAAATCAAGTCCTCTATTCTTGGTGAATCACACAATCAACCCGTAAACGAGAGGCGCAATGATGCTCCATTTACCTTCCAATTCCGATTTATCGCTCCCTTCGGTCGCGCAAATCGGAATAATGGAAAATGGAAAATGTATAATGTAAAATGTTGGTATCCCTTCGGGATGGATTTAATACTACTTTCTGATAGAAATGTTTGATTTCTATCAGAAAGAGCACCGCTAACGCGTTGCGATTTTGCAATTTTTGATATAGAAAATTGCAAAATCCCGTCTCATGCAGTTCTTGACGCACCTACGGTGCTATAAA
>JAZRGR010000036.1:0-11726 GCA_045644345.1 Faecousia sp.
TAGGGGCGACCTGTGGTCGCCCGGTCATTGTCGCAAAACGACAATGACGAAATTACGGGATTATCACGAGTTTTCCGACAAAATCGAAACATTTTGCGGGCGACCACAGGTCGCCCCTACGAACAAATTCGGAAATCGAACTGCTCCATAAATCTGAATTTGACCGTCGTGGGAAACTATCCACTGTCAACTGAAAAGAGCCACCCGGGTGGGTGGCTCTGTTGGGTGTATGGAGTTACTTCAGCAGCAGCTCTGCGATCTGGATGGCATTGGTAGCGGCACCCTTGCGGATCTGGTCGCCACAGCACCAGAGGCACAAGCCCTTCTCGTCTGTGAGATCGGGACGGATACGCCCGACGAATACGATGTCCTGATCCGAGGTGTCCAGAGGCATGGGGTATTCCTTCTTGTACAGGTCGTCTACCAGCTTGCAGCCCTTAGCGGTGGCAATGGCATGCTGTGCCTCACGGACGGAAATGGGGCGACCGAAACGGAGATTCACAGAAATGGAGTGAGAACGGACCACGGGTACACGGACACAGGTACAGCTCACCTTGAGCTCCGGCAGATGGAGGATCTTGCGAGACTCGTTCTGCATCTTCATCTCCTCGCTGGTATAGCCGTCCTGCTGTTCCCCACCGATCTGGGGAATCAGATTAAAGGCGATCTGATGGCTGAACACCTTGGGCTCGTAGCTCTCCCCTACACGGAGTGCCTCGAGCTCGTTGAACAGCTCTACGGGACCCCCTGCCCCTGCACCGGATACTGCCTGGTAGGTAGAGGTGATCATAGTCTCGATGGGAGACAGCTTGTTCAGTGCCGCTACAGCTACCACGGTAATAATGGTGGAGCAATTGGGGTTGGAGATAATGCCCTTGTGGTTCAGTGCATCCTCCGGGTTGACCTCGGGGATCACCAGAGGCACATTGGGATTCAGACGGTAGGCGGAGGAATTGTCTACAAACACTGCTCCGGCCTCAACAATATCCCTGGCATAAGCCTTGGCGACGTCGCTCTCTGCTGCACCCAGAACAATATCCAACCCACGGAATGCCTCTCTGCAGGGCTCTTCGATCATAATAGGCTTGCCCTGCCACTCTACCACCTTGCCTGCACTGCGGCTACTGGCAAAAAGCCGCAGCTCCTCAATGGGGAAGTTCCGCTCCTGCAGGATCTTCATCATCTCTCTGCCTACAGCACCGGTTGCTCCTAAGATACCTAATTTACAAGCCTTCATTTCCCTTACCTCACTTTACAAATGCATTATACAGGACGCGGATCGCATTGGCATAATCCTTGTGATCCACACCTACCAGAATATTTAATTCCTCCGGTCCCTGGGAGATCATACGGATATTGATCTTAGCCGTGCCCAGAGCATCGAAGATCTTGCCTGCTGTACCGGTACGGTATGCCATCTTTCTGCCTACAACAGCAATGATGGCAATATTATCAATGATCTTAATGCTATCGGGGCGTACCTCCCGACGCAGATCCTCTAAGAGAGAATAGGAATGGGGCCCCAGCTTCTCCGAGGGGCAAACCATAGAGATACAGTCGATGCCTGTGGGAGTATAGCAAATAGGAACCGTGTTGTTCTCGAAGATCTCTGCCATGGTCTTAAGGTTGCCCACAGAGCCCGCCATACCCTTCTTGTGGATGGTAACAGCAGAGAAATCGCACTTGCCTGCAATACCGGTAATGAAGCGGTTGCGGTCTGCAGGAGACCTGTCCTTGAACTCCTCGCATACCAGGGTACCGGGGTTCTCCGGGTCGTTGGTATTGCGGATATTCAGAGGAATGTTCATCTCCCGAACAGGGAAAACCGTCATCTCGTGAAGGACCTGCGCACCGCTGTAGGAGAGCTGGCGCAGCTCGCTGTAGGTGGCACGCTCGATGGTACGGGGATTGTCTACGATCTTGGGATCTGCCATGAGGATACCGGATACGTCGGTCCAGTTCTCGTACACATCTGCATTGAGGGCGGCGGCGGCAAGTGCACCGGTAATATCGGAACCGCCACGGGTCAATGTACGAACCTTGCCATCCGGCATCAGACCGTAGAAGCCGGGGATTACCGCACAGCCGTCCTTGACGATATTCCGCAAAGCAGAGTAGGACTTTACTTGATTGATGGTGCCATCGTAGTGGAAGAACAGCCAATCACTGGCATCTACAAAGCGGAAGCCCAAATAATCTGCCATAAGGACTGCAGACAGGTATTCTCCACGGGAAACCAGCTCGTCACGGGAAATGCCCCGATCCATCTTGTCCTTAAGGATATCCAGTTCCGCCTCGATCCGCAGGGTCAGCCCCAGATCATTACGGATGGAAATATACCGCTGGCGCACCATTTCAAAAATATCCTGATAGGACACGCCGTACTGGATATGGGCATGACACAGGTACAGCAGATCCGTGATCTTGTTATCCTCGGGAAACCGCTTGCCCGCTGCAGAAACCACGACCACTCGACGGGAGGGGTCGGAGTTGACAATGTCCTTGATCTTCTTATATTGGTTGGCGTCTGCCATTGAGGTGCCGCCGAATTTTAAAACCTTTAACATTCTATAGTCCTCCTTAGGTTGATCAATCTCTCAGAGAGGCGAAGAAACAGGGGTGCTCCCTTGCCCAGTCGTGCATCTGCGTTACAGAAACAGGTCTGAGGATCACACCGTGGTCCATGATCTTGACCACATTCTTCTGCATCCAAGAATCCATCCGTTCCGTACGGACATAGTAGGGACGGATCACGGAGGAATTGTCCACAGATCGGTCCTCCAGCCGATCAGTATAGAAGCCTCGCAGACCGTTGCGGATATCTACACAGTCCTGCAGAACATTATATGCCGTAGGATAGCGTCCCGCACCTTGTCCGTAGAAGCTCTGCTTGCCGATATGCTCCCCCGTAAGGGAGATCAGATTGAAGTTGAGGGGCACCGCCGCCTCATGGAGACCGCTGTTCATAAAGGCAGGCTCAATATAAGCCGCCACCCGATCTCCCAGATTCCGTGCCGAGGCAATGATCTTGCAGACTCTGCCCATACGCTTGCAGGCACGGATATCCTCTGCCTCCAGGGTCTCCATGCCGAAAACCGCAATGTCCTCTTCCTTAAGGACACAGCCGAAGGCGATGTTAGCCGAGATCACCAGCTTGCGACGGATGTCACTGCCATTAAGATCGGAGGAGGGATCTGCCTCTGCATAGCCCAGGTGCTGTGCCTCCAGCAAAGCACCCGCGAAGTCTGCATCAGAGCAGTGCATCCGATCCAGGATGTAGTTGGTAGTGCCATTCATAATGCCGCTGATACGGGTAATAGGCTCCTGCTCCAGAGTCCGCTCCAGGTTGGCGAGCCAAGGGATGCCCCCTCCTACCGCCGCAGAGCAACGGAGGCTCACCCGATGTCTCCGAGCAAGCTCCACCAGCTCCCGATAATGGGCAGCGATCAACAGCTTGTTGGCAGTGACCACGTGCTTGCCTGCCTCGATCGCTGCCTTGACATATTCATAAGCAGGGCTCATACCGCCTATGGCCTCAACCACTACATCCACAGTTGGATCTGCCAGGATCTCAGCAAAATCCGAGACCACAGAGCACCTTAGCTCCGGACGGGGTCTGCGGCTGAGAACATATGCAATTTCCATATCCCGACGGTTACGAACAAACTCGTATACACCGCCGCCTACGGTACCGAATCCCAGCAGGGCAATTTGTAAGGGTTTGACTGCCACGGTATTTCCTCCCTCCCGACGAAATGTTTCACGAAAAGTACTTGCATTTTATTAAAGAGTATTATATCATAAGGTATACCGGAACGCAAGAAAAAAGCGACAGATTCCATGAATATTCTTTCATCTTCCAAAAGGAGTGTGTCATATGTATTACCACAGCACCAGATCCGACTCCGTAACCGCAGGTGCCGTCCAAGGGATCCTGCAGGGTTTGGCTCCCGACGGAGGACTGTTTGTTTCCCCTCCGGCAGACTTTGATTGGGCGAGCCTTATGCCCCTGGATACCCTCACTATGGCGCAGAGGATCTTGTCCCACCTGCTCCCCGATGTAGAGCACATGGGCCGTCTGGTGGAGCTGGCTTATAGGGGGAAGTTCGAGACCGAGGATCTTACGCCTCTGGTCCCCGTGGGAGATCGGTTCGTCCTGGAGCTGTTCCGCGGTCCCACCTCTGCCTTTAAGGATGTTGCTCTGTCCATGCTCCCCCAACTGATCACCCAATCCCGGACGCAAACCGCCTTGGAAGACGAGATCCTCATCCTCACCGCCACCTCCGGCGACACCGGCAAGGCCGCCATGGCAGGCTTCTGCAATGTACCGGGGACTAAGATCATTGTATTCTACCCCGACCAAGGGGTTTCCGCGGTGCAGAAGGCGCAGATGGTGACCCAAGAGGGGGACAATGTCTGCGTCTGTGCTGTTCGTGGGAATTTCGACGACACCCAGACCGGGGTCAAGGAGATCTTCGCCCTCGGTGTACCGGACAACTGCGGTACCCGTCTTTCCTCCGCCAATTCCATTAATATCGGTCGTTTGGCTCCCCAGGTAGTCTATTATTTCCGTGCCTATGCCGATCTGTTGGCAACAGGCCGTATTACATTGGGGGACAAGGTGGACTTTGTGGTTCCCACCGGGAACTTCGGCAATATTCTGGCAGGCTACTATGCCAAGAGACTGGGGCTCCCCGTAGGCACCCTGGTCTGTGCCTCCAATCGGAATGACGTGCTGACAGACTTCCTGCAGACCGGGACCTATGACCGCCGTCGCCCCTTCCACAAGACCATCTCCCCCTCTATGGATATTCTGGTATCCAGCAATTTAGAGAGGCTCCTGTACCTGCTGTGCGAAGACTGCACAGAGGTAGCCTCCTATATGGAACAGTTGAAAGTCAACGGTTTCTACACCGTCTCCCCCGAGATCATGGCAAAGCTCCGTGAGGAATTCGCCTGTGGTTCCTGTGATGATGACGAAACCGTAGAGACCATCGGTGCCGTCTGGCGTGACCACGGCTATCTTATGGATACCCACACCGCTGTGGCATGGAAGGTCTCTCGGGAGTGCTCCGGGGAGCATCCCGTGGTGGTCCTGTCTACCGCCTCCCCCTACAAATTCCCTGCGGCAGTTCTGTCTGCCCTGGGCGAGGAACCGGGCGAGGATGAATTCCGTATCATGGATCGGCTCTGTGAGCTGACGGAGGTCCCCATACCCAAGAATCTGCAGGGCTTGCAACACAAGCCCGTGCTCCACACTGCCGTGATCGATCGGCAGGATATGGCAGACTTTGTTCAGAAGAAGGTGGCAGCATGGAACAAATAAGCATCCGCGTCCCTGCCACCAGTGCCAATATGGGACCGGGCTTCGACTCCTTCGGCTGTGCCCTGTCACTGTATAATGTATATACCTTCCGCATCATCGAAAGGGGGCTGGAGATCTCCGGCTGTCCCGAGGAGTTCTGCAACAGTGACAATCTGTCTGTTGTCGCCTATCGGGACACCATGACTGCCATAGGTCTGCCTATGGATCCCCTGCACCTATCTATCCGGTCGGACATCCCCGTTTGTCGGGGTTTGGGCTCCTCCTCTGCCATGCTGGCAGCAGGTGCCATGGCGGCAAATGCCCTCCACGGAAGCCCTCTGTCTAAAGAAGAGCTGTTAAACATCTGCACCCGTATCGAGGGACACCCGGACAACTTAGCTCCCGCTCTTTTCGGCGGCATGACCGCCAGCCTCATGCGAGACGGAGTTCCTGTTATGGCTCGCTTTCCCCTTTCGGAGAAGCTCCGCTTTATCGCCCTGGTGCCGGATTTCCACCTGAGCACAGAGCTGGCACGTTCTATCCTGCCCAAGGAGATCCCCTTTGCCGATGCAGTGTTCAACATTTCCCACGCGGCTCTTTTGTTACGGGCACTGGAGACAGCGGATATCGATATGATCTCCTTTGCCCTAAATGACCGCCTCCATCAGCCCTATCGCAAGGGTCTGATCCGTGATTACGATACCGCCCGGCAGATCGCCTGTGCCTGCGGTGCCGCCTCCTTCTGCATCTCCGGTGCAGGTCCTACCTGCCTGTGTATTGCCGATAATGACGAGGTTGGGCAACGGCTCCACAGGGAATTGCCCAAGGTTCTTCCCACTTGGCAGGTCCTTCCCTTGAAGCTGGATCTGGAGGGTGCGAAAATTCTGTAGAATCAGGAGTGCCTCTATGGAACACAATCGCCAAGCCATCATAGCCCTATGCAGTACTCTGTGTCCCCGTGAGGGAGTCACCCCTCTGAGTCACAGGGAATACAGAGATCTTGCCCGACTATTATTCCAAGAGGGGTTAGAGCCCTCAGACCTCTACCGCTTAGACACCGGGGATCCCGAGCTCCTGTTCCGACTGTCCGCCTTCGATCCCCACAGACTGATGGCTCTCCTGGATCGGACGGATGCCCTCCTTCGGGAGCTTGCCTCCTATGAGGCACAGGGGATCACCGTAGTCACCCGTGCAGAGGATGCCTACCCCCGGATGCTGCGCCACACTCCTCGCAGTGAGTGTCCTCCCCTTTTCTACGCAGCCGGAGATCTTTCCTTATGCCAACTGCCCACCGTGGGCTATGTGGGTTCCCGTGATATTGATCCTATGGACCTTGCCTTTGCACGGGCAACCGTTCGCAAGACCCTTGCGGGGGGCTACGGTGTAGTATCCGGCGGTGCCAGGGGCTCCGATTCCGTTGCAGAGGGTACTGCCCTGTCTTTAGGAGGCTTTGTCGTAGAATTCCCTGCAGACTCCCTCCTCCGCAAGCTCCGAGATCCCTCTGTGGCGAAAGCCGTTGCCGGAGGAAAATTGTTGCTTCTATGTCCCGTTCCCCCTCACGAGGGCTTCAGCACTCCCCTTGCCATGATGCGCAATCGCTATATCTATGCCCATTCCCACGGCACGGTGGTTATTCGCTCGGCCTTGGGCAAGGGCGGCACTTGGGCTGGGGCAACCGACGCACTGAAACGGGGTCTCTGTCCCCTCCTGTGCCACAATGCCCCTTATGGAGGCAACCAAGCCCTGATCCAAGCCGGTGCCACGCCCATTGACCACACATGGCATGGTCAAATCCCCCCAAAAGCCACCGAATACGATGGCTTTGAAATATGAATTCCCATTGAACTTTCCCCTTGTAATGCAAGATCGCATTCTCTCCTGTAGGGGCAGTGCCATGTTATCAAGCCCGATCTCACAGTAAAACCGTACCGTCACCCGTAGGCATTTCCGTAAAACGTACAAACCTCCACATTTGTTTGTAGGGAACAACCCTGTGTCGTTCCGCGAATATTGCAATACACGGTGCACAAATTTCAAAGGAGGTATCCGGCAAATTACCTATGTTATCAACGATTGCCCGACTTTCCCTGACATCATTGATGCATACGGGCTATAATACCGTAACGGAACGACACAAGGTCGTTCCCTACGAACAGGATCGGTAATGCATACGTAGTAACGGAATTTGTACCAGTGCCGATGATGCCATCTCCCCTCTCCGTCCCCCTGGGACACCTCTCCCGCAAGGAGAGGCGAGGTGCGTGTTCGGGAGAGATTCTCTGTGCCATATACCAAAATTCAGGGTATATACTTCAGTAAGCAAGGGTGCAGATATTGTTGCACATCAAATACCGGAAGTGCTTTCACCGTAGGGCTGTGTTTCTCGGTGCAGAATTTCTGTATATCGTGATTTGCTTACAATGTGGTACCCTAAATCAAAAATTCACAGATCAATACACTCCAAAAGGGGCCCTAAAAATTTTTTAAAAAATGTCAAAAAAACTATTGACAAATCCGGCTTCCTGTGTTACAATATCTGAGCAATCAGGGATTGCGAAACATCATATGGGCGAGTGGTGGAATTGGCAGACTCGCTAGATTCAGGTTCTAGTGTCCACTCCGGACGTGCGGGTTCAAGTCCCGCCTCGCCCACCAAAAATCGACAGATCTCGAAAGAGATTTGTCGATTTTTACTTCTTCACTCTTAACTATTCACTTTTCACTATATTCGAGTGTCGATTTTTGGAAAGTTAAAAGTAATAGTGAATATTGAATAAGTTATTTTCGGCTTCGCCGGGTTTGGGGGATTCTTATGGGCAACAGCGTTTTGTTGGATAAATCCAAGGCTTTCGCCTTAGAAGTGATTCGTTTATGTAACGAAGTAAAAACAAATAAGAAAGAATCTATTCTGACCAATCAGCTTGTCCGATCCGGCACCAGTGTGGGTGCAAACATTCGAGAAGCATTTTACGCCCACGGGAAAGCAGACTTCATTGCCAGACTACACATTGCCCTAAAGGAATGCGCCGAAAGCGAATATTGGTTAGAACTTTTATTAGAGGGCGGATATACCGAAAACAAAACCGTTTTGGAACACTGCATCGAAGTCAAGCGAATTCTGATCGCCTCTATCAACACCGCCAAATCCGGTAATGCATAGCCTATATTCAGAAAGTCCCCATTAAGCTCAAAAGCCCTTGGATCCCCAACAAAAACCGGGATCCAAAGGCTTTTTTGCTATTTCTCAGCTATTCTTATCTATTTGTCACTATTCTCCCCTATTTCTGCTCCATTTGTCGGCATCCCGGTCGGCGTGCCGACCGGCACATAAGGATTAAATTAAGGGCATACTTTGGGCGTCAGAGATTTCATTTTCAAGCACAGGTTTCTATTCCCCCCATATTGCTGTCACCGGTCTTTTAGGCAGGTAGCACTGTGCTATAATTTGTGTATTTCACCAAAATCATAACATTTGTTTTCGTTCTTTTTGACAGTATTTACAAATTTCTATTGACTATTCTTGCATTAAGGAGTATAATCAATTTATCAAAAGTTTTGTAAATGCCTTTTGGCTTTGCAAGCTAAAATTTTGGAGGTCAAAAATGAAACGTGTAAAATCCTTTGTTGCAATGATCTTAGTACTGTGTACTGTCTTCGGCATGTTCTCTATGCTGGCTCCTGTTGCATCTGCCGCTACCGTTAAGGTCAGCATTTCCGACATCATGGTTGGCGGCAAGAAGTTCGCTGACTACATCGAAAAGAACAAGAAGATGCCCGGCTCCGTTGACTGCAATGGCACAAAGGTCACCTGCCAGCAGTTCTTGTATCTGGCTACAAAGGCCGTCGTCATGCTGAACAATGGCAAGGCCAAGAGCACAAAGATTTCTGCAAAAGACTTCGGCAAGTGCTCCAGCCCCTCCGAAACCCTGTCCGGTACCTATGATATGATGAAAACCGAGTACATCCAGCGTGCAAAGAACATCTACACCTGGATGGATTCCAATGGTCTGGTTCCCAACTACGCTACCATTTCCAAGGGTACTCTCCGTTATGAGAACTGCCTGTATATCATGTCCAAGATCCTTCGTTTCGTTAAGAACGAAGGTGTCATGCCCAACTATGTTACCACCAAAAAATGGTCTGTTGTGACTGCACAATCCTCTTCCTCCACATCCAGCACTTTATCCAAGGAGTTGGCTGCCGCAAAGTCCAAGTACCCCAACTACCTGAAGGCTACTGCCAACTGCCAGGTCACCAACTCCACCATCAAGTCTGTTGGTAAAGCAGCAATCGGCAATGCAACCAATCTCCGTCAAGCTGCCAAGAATCTGGTGAATTACCTGAACAACAAGACTTCTTATGACTACTACTATGACACCCATAAGGGTGCTGTAAAGACCTGGTCCTCTAAGGTCGGCAATTGTTGCGACATGGCTCATCTGGTCGTTGCCTGTGCCCGTTCTCAGGGCATCCCCGCAAGATATGTCCATGCATACTGCAAGTTCCAATCCGGCCTGCAGTGCGGTCATGTCTACGTAGAGTTATGGACCGGTTCCAAGTGGGAAATCGCTGATATCGTTAGTGATTCCAACTATCTGGGCTATAAGACCAGCAAGACCGTGTCCGTGTACAATCGGTACATTGAACTCCCCTTCTAAATTCGCGACCTACAGACATTGCCATTTTGTCTGAGCAATATATGGCACTGTTTTTCATGATATCACCTCTTTCAATATCGTGAACTCCACCATAACCTAAAAGAAAAACTACAAAAGCCCTTGGAGCTCCAACAAATCACAGTCGGAGTCCCAAGGGCTTCTTTGCTGTTTCTCAGCTATTCTTTCCTATTTACCACTATTCTCCCCTATTTCCCTCCCCAATGTCGGCACCCCGGTCGGTGCGCCGACCAATAGCCCAATAGCATTACTCAAAAATCTGATATCATTGTGCATACGAAAGAATTTGGTAATGTTATTCGAGGCAGTGTCCTATTTGATTTTATAGACTTCTTTCCCTTTGATTTCTTAGCGTAAAGATTCCATCCGTGCTCAAAGTTTCGGTCATTGACAAGTGCTCCTGTATATGGTATAGTGAAATTATCGTTCCATAAAAGATGTGTGTTTCTTGACAGAACGGATATTATTTTAACGGAGGAACTCATATGCATAGTGCTCTTAAAAAGACTGTTTGTTTGCTTCTCGTGCTGATCTCCCTGTTTGCCTGTATAGTACCTGCTTCTGCGGCTGCCAAGCCGAAAGCCACTGCCAGCACCAAGGCCACTCTTGCTTACACCCTCAAGGGGCTCCCTGTAGGTCGAGCTGTGCAGAACTTTTATGTAGGAAGCACTTATGTGTATGTAACACAGCGTGTGGACTCCACCACCTATCTGTCCCGTTTGAAGATCAGCGGCAAGGTGGCAAACTATGCAGACCATATGACGCTGAAGAACTGCGGTCACGGTGAAAGCCTTGACCTCTACTCCCACAACGGGCAAAACTACTTCTACATCGGATGCAAGGCCGATGCCTCCGGGGACAATGACCACGATCTGTCCTTGCAGATCGCCCGGATCAAATATCAGGCAGGAGAAAGCTACGATTACACTGAGCTCAACCGCTTTATCAATCTTGATTGGGCAAACAAAAACGGAACCGATATGGGAAGTGTTTACCGCGCAGCAGTTGCTGTCCGTGGGGAAACAACGATCTTCCGTATTGAGCTAAAGAGCAGCAGAGATGTTGTCTATTCTGCCTACAATACCACCGCGATCAACAAGCTACTGGACAAGAGTCAATCCGTCTCCATGAAGTCTGCCGGTGTCAAGTCCGCACTGCTCTTCAGCTTCCGTCAGAAGCGGAGCGAAAAGGTCTGTGCAAACAGCGGCTTCCAGGGTCTTGAGATCTCCGCAAAATCCCGTATTTATCTCTCCGGCGGTGCAAAGGGCGAGACCCCTGCCATTGCAAGGATGAATTCTACAGGAGACTATCTCAAGCTGGTTAAGATCACCAATGTAGGCAAGCTGGAAATCGAAGGTCTTCAGTGGAAGGACAGCAAGCTTTACTTCAATATCGTAACCGGAGATACCTCTGCCTCAAGAAAAAACGAGCAGATCATCTACTACATTAAGGAAAGCGTGTTCTAAGGAAGCTCTGATGAAATCGCCGAGAGCAATCGGCGTGAGATTTTGTTCCAAATTGAGATTTGGAAAACGCAGGAATACTTTGTGTATTTCAAGTTTTTCAAACCGAAAAGTTGGGACAAAAGATTCGCTGAGTGCCGACGGCTATTTATTCAGAGTTTCCCTAACATAATGGATGCATACGAGCTACAATACTGCCGCAAAAAATGACCGTCGGTGGGATGCACCGACGGTCACGAATGAAGCTATTTTATTGGGATATGTTCTGTAAATCAGGGGTTT
>JAZRGR010000037.1:0-9771 GCA_045644345.1 Faecousia sp.
TTCAATTAAAAGTAGACAACTTTTAATTGAATCTTTTTGTACCGAAAGGCACAAAAAGCGTCTCATACGAGTTTCTACGCCCTGAAGGGCTATAAAAAGTAGCCATTTGCGAATGTCTACTTTTTAAAGAAACTCAGTATAAGATAAGACAATTCCACCGCCGGAGTAAATGCGATTTCCCCTTCGTCTATCTTTTGCAAAATTCCGGGAATTAGGTTGGTAAGTCGGATGTAGCGACGAATTTGATTTTTGCTTTCGCCCATATCCTCGCCAATGATCTCTGCTGTTTCTAACCTCCGCCCAACTTGGGTGGAAGTTAAATCTGTTCGTAATCCTTGACGCTTCATTGCATCAAGTTTCAGTTTATAAGCGAATGCTTTCTCTGAGGGGAGAATATGATCCCGATGCAAGTTGCTATCCACCAATGCAATAGCTGCTGCATTGCGATCCAGAGAAACAACAAAGGCAGGGACTTCCGTAATCCCTGCCTTTTGGCTTGCCATGATCCGTCTGTGTCCGGATATGATCTCATATTCGTCTGTTGTGTTTTCCAAAGGTCTGATCAGGATGGGAGCCAACAATCCGTTCTGTCGGATACTCTCTACAAGGAGCCCCATTTCCTCGTTGTCCTGTACCTTATAGGGGTGATTCTCAAAGGGATGTAATTTCTCAATGGGAATCATTTTCTGTGTTTTATTCATCTTTTAATAACCTACCGAGAACAAGAAGTCATCCGCTCCCACATTGGTTTCTGCCCCAACTGCCACAGCGCCACAAGTCCAAAATTCCGCCCCCAAACATTCCAAGAGATCGCCATCCAAAACGAACTTACCTCCGCCCAAGCCGCAGAGAATATCTACCATAAGGCAATTGCAAAGATGAGAAAAAAGTTAAAACATGAAAGAATTGTTTATCCGTAGCTCAAGAAATTGCTCTGTTCCGCACAAATGGATGTGCTTGATGACTCTCCGCTCTCCACTGAATATACCGAAGAATATAGAATTATTTTTTTGCCACCCACAACACCGGAGATGAATCCAATTAAGCGGATATGGAAAGAAATCAGGAAGAGAGGTTTCCGTAACACATAGCAACAAGCTGCGATTGGTCGGTGCGAGTTAAAATAATAAAAGGGCCCTGTTAAGGAGGAAATTCTTCCCTACAGGGCCCCTGTTTTTTGGGTTTCTCTTCAATTATTAGTTAAAAAACGCCTTTGCACTGTCGGAGTATGCCATGAGAGCTCTGCACAGGTCTCCCAAGGTCCCTGTCTTGTTAGCACCGTAGGTGTCTACACTGTAGATCAATGTATCGGATACCTGCGTTTCGTCTATATATACAGCGGTATAGAGTATCGTCCGTAACTCGGCGGCAAGAAGACCGTCAAAACCGAAGCTATAATGACCTGCTTCGGTACCATAAGGCTGTGCATTCTTCACAACAGCTTCCTGCTCCACCCCACTGTAGTCGGTGTATCGGATGCGTAGGGTCAGGTTCTCTGCACCTACAGAAGGATCCGTAATATCCACCACATAGCGGACAGTGACCTTGGAATCCAGTATCAGAGCCTTCCCCACCCAAGTGGCCTTAGGATTGGCGATCTCCGGCAGTACCCGGTTGTTCATACCAAAGGTAACAGCAGACAGATCGGACAGGAGCAGCTTCTGGGCCTCGGTCATACTGCGGTCTGCAAGTACATCTGTACGGTAGCCCTTAAAGATCTGTGCCTTGGCACCGTAGCGGAGAAGCTCTGCACAGAGCACCTTCAGCTCTGAGGAGTTCTCCTGCTTGGAGAGTTGAGAGTAGGCATAGGTAGTGATGCTGTAATTGTCTGTGGGAGAATAGTATTCCCGCCCACCCTTCCTTCCGTATAGGACAGCAGTCAGCTCATTGGTCATATGGACTGCGGTAAGACCATCTAAAGTGAAGTAGTAATAATTCTCCTTCAATACAGGGGAAATAGTACGAGTGGTCTCCTCAACAGTACCCGCCGATCTGTAATCGGGGTATGTGCATTGCAAGGATACGGTTTGTATATCGAAGCCTTCCAGTGCTGACGCAGGAATCGCATAATTCACGCTGATGTCACTTGCCAGATTCAAGCTATGGTAGAGCTTCAGATCCGGATCCAGCCGGGGCTCAGCATCTCGGACAGAGGGTGCATCCTCTTTGGATCCGATGTAAACATAGTCTACAGAAACAGAAGCTTCTTGGGAAGGGTCGATGAGGGTCAGATTGTGGAATGCGGGACGGATACCGGTAATGAGGTCACAGCTGCTGAAGGTCTGTGTGGGAGTTTGGTTCCCGGCTGTCAGGGCAGCAATCTCCGATGCAGTGAACAGGTCTACAGTAATGGTCATGTATGTACCGTCGGAAACAAAATCCTTGCCTAAATAATAGTCCTTTTCATAGGTGTAGATATCTTCTGCACCATTGTTTTTATAGTACCACAAACGGAAATAGGAATTCTTCCCTTTTGCGGTTTTCAGGTTATCCATTTTAAAGCGGACTTCAACCACTTCACTGTCCTTGGGGACGAATTTCAGAGGCGTGTTACCTGTGGCGTAGGTACGGAAGGAAAGATTACGGCATCCGCTGTCATTATCTGCGGTATAGATCCGCAGCACTCCTTCTTCCCGGTCAACAAGTCCTGTTGTGGTGCTGTTGACCTTGTTATCTGCGTGGTACTGGAGAAAGTCCCAACGGGAGGTTGCATCGAAATTGAACTCGCTGTACTGGGTGCGGTACTTATATTTTATACGGGATTCCGTACCGTCATCGTAATCAAAGAACAACTGCCTAGACTCCGGAAGGGTGGCAGAATTTTCTACATGTACGGTAACAGAACCCAACTCCAGCACGGTACCGGAGGCATTCTTATACTTGATGACCATAGGGTAATCTCCGGGGGTGCCGGAATCGTAGCCATTGGTGAACTCTACCCAATAGGAACCTTCCTTTTCCCCCTTCCAGCCGTCGTAGAAGATCTCCCCGGAGCCGGAGAAGGTCTTAAACCGATACAGGATCCGCAGATCAGCAGTAACCAAGGAAATCATATCATTCTGAGGCGTTCCCATATCCGTATAGTAATCCTTGTGGCCCGTCCAGTACAGGAGCATGGTGTCAGGAGTCTCGTTATAGGCATAGATCCGATGACGGAGGAAATCGGATTGTGCACTGATCTTAGCCCGGGTCACCTTGGCAGAACCCCATCCGTTGTGGATAGTGGTAACATTGCCGTTGCCGTCACGATAGAGGGGATAGTAGCTGCCACCGGTATAACGATAGATAAGGAAATAGCCCCCCTCCAGCAGATCCATCCACAACTCTTTGGATGCACTTTCCATCATATTGGACATACTTGTAAAGGAACTGTACATACCCTTGGACTCGAAGGTGTCTCCATTGGCAATGGCAAGGTAGCGCCCCTTGGTGGGAGTACCCCAATAGTCGCCCGTTCCTTTATAAACGGGAACGGTGCCGTAGTAGGTGGTTGAGCCCGTAACAGCCTGCCCGGACTTTACTCCGGAGGAGGAATAGCTCATGAGCCAATTGACCTTCCGTCGTTGAGAGGCGGCAAAGTAGTATTCATCCCCACTTTTAAAGACGGGATTTGCGTTCCCAAGGTCACCGGTGGTGGCATCGTAGGACAGGACTCTTCCCACCTTATCGTCTACGATAGCGTATGCACTGTCTGTTTTGGTTAGGGCAGTAACGCGGGTATAGCGGTAGAAGGCCTCCGGGTCTGCAATGGATTCTGAACTGCCGTCATAGGCATTTTCCTCTCGAATGGGGTAGGTCCGGGCCTTCCAATCCAGATAGTCCACAGAGGTGAAGTGCTCGTCATAGAAGATCCCACTATCTGCGGCATAGCCTACGGTGCGGTCGCCACAATAACAAATCGTGCCTGCATAGGGCTTCCATGCGGCAGTATTGTCGTAGGTGTCCTTTCGGTTCATAATGGCGGTTTCCGCCTGATTCACGAAGGATACTGTGGGGGCTACAGTTTTGACCAGGGTTGCATGATCATCGAAACCGTGGTGAGGGATCTGTAGGAGGTCGCATTTTAAGTCTACAGCAGGATACATTTTCATGAGACGGGCATCCGCCTTTTCCAGGTCTCCTGTCAGGAGCATGGTTTTCCCGTCAAAGCTCATGCGCATCGCGGTAGAAATATTGTTCTCTTCTGCATAATCTCCCAGACAGGAAGCATCATTCAGGAGTAATTTGTTATTGCTGTTGGGAGTGTAGCGATCCTCTACCGTGTAGAGAATGTCGAATTTGACCCCAACGATTGTGAAGCTTTCACCGGTGTGCTGTTTGTAGTATTTGGCATTGGGGAACAACTGCGCAGCACGGCGAATATATTTCTGAGAAGAGCCCTCGATATCGAAATTGTACATGATATTCAGAAGCTCCAGCTCGGTGCTGTACTTGTGGAGGAAACGGGGGAATCCTGATACATGATCGAAGTGGGTGTGGGAAATAAACCAGGTGTTGATGATCATTTTTTCTCCTTGTGGAGTGTCGGTAATCATACGGAGAAAGTCGTAAAGCTGCTCGCAATCACGGTCTCCCATTTGCTGGTAGCTGCCGCCGTCAATGATGAACAGGGAATCATCTGCCATTTTCACGATCATCAGAGTACCGGAATTATTCCGCCGTTCTGTATTTGCAGAACTGGTATCCCGGTGACCATCGGTGGCAAATTGGAGGGAGTAGGAATAGACTTCTGTCCGCCCCTTGCCGTCCCAGCCGGGATTGGGGGTGTAGTCGAAGATTCGGAAGGTATCTACATGGGTGTCTACAATGATACGAACTTCCTTAGCAGCCGGAGTCCAGTAGGAATAGAGAACATATGCACCATCGGGGGATAGGTGCTTGTCGTGGCGATTGGTGCCGCTTTGGGCAGGTGCAGTACGACCGAAGAGCTTGATATAGCCATTTTTCTTTAGCGTGGTAAGATAGGTGGAGTACTGGGCAGTGGTAGTGCCGGTGACGATCCGCATCTTGGATTGGGCCCCGGTGTTACCAATGGCGGTACCTAATCCCCCGTCATAGATCATCCAATCAGAGGAAGTACCTCCGGAATAGGCCGGAACAGAAATGGAAGAAACAGAAACCGCTTTCGTTGCAGTCTTTTCCTCCGTCAGTGCAGAAGTCCCCGTCACAGACATAGGGAACAAAGACAGCCCTACACTGCAAAGCAATAGGAATGCAATCATTTTATTCCATTTTAACATATATTCAGTCTCCTTGGCATATGATTTTAGATAATCATACCACGTTTTTCTCCTAAAAACAACCTGTGCACAGCACAAAAAGAAACGAATTGACACAAGCAGAATGTAGTGCTATAATATTTCCAACAATTGGAAGGGAGCAAGGGGGAATATGCTGTACGGTTTCTGCTGTAATTATGATATGCTTGCTTGTGTCGCTTCTTATGGGGCCGCCATACTTTTCATCTGATATAAACTTGATGGAACTTTTATACAATTTATATACACCTCCTGTGTATTCTTGTTTTACACTATAATTACCGGAGCAAAAAAAGGAGGTTTATATGCAACAGTATAAACGAAGGATCCGATCTATGATCGCAAGTGTTTTGGTTCTTTCTATTCTATCAGGT
This sequence comes from Faecousia sp., assembly GCA_045644345.1. Classification (GTDB taxonomy): domain Bacteria; phylum Bacillota; class Clostridia; order Oscillospirales; family Oscillospiraceae; genus JAZOXB01. Next base: position 5,633 of record JAZRGR010000037.1, read on the forward strand.
TTTGCTTTCCTTACCGTTCACGGAGCCAAAACTGCTGATGAGCTACAACAGGAGATCGAGGAGCTTGAACGCAAATCCGAAGAAATCGAAGCAGAGCGTGAGGCTCTGGAGCAAGAGCTCGAAGCAAATCGGAATCAGACGCTGACCATCGTGGAGCGGAAAGCACAGGTAGACCGAGAAATCGAGTTGGCCCGTCGTGAAGTCGAAAATATTAATGAGCAAATCCACAGCTACAACCTGCTGATTGCTGAGAAGCAAGCCGAGCTGGACAAGCTAAAAACGGAACAAACCAAACTGTTAACAGCTTATCGGAAGCGAATGCGAGCCATGCAGGAACGAGGCAATATCTCTTACTTTGAAGTTATGATCCAAGCCAAAAGCTTTGCGGATATGCTGAACTGCCGTGTTATGATCGAGGAGATCGCCCGTGCAGATCAGCGCATGATGGACGAAATTCGTGATATGGCGTTGGTAGTAATGGTGGCAAAGGATGCTCTGGCTGAGGAAAAAGTGAGCATCGAGTTAAAGAAGGCTAAGCTGGCAGAGGCAGAGACCGTTTTAGCCGAGAAGCGAGCCCAATCCGATGCTCTGTTGATTGAGCTCCATGCCGACAAAGAAAACCTCATTGAAGAATGTGAGAAGATCATAGAGGCGGAAGCCTCTCTCAACGAACAAATCGCAGCATTGGAGGCTGAACGAACCGAGATCCTGTATCAAGAATGGTTAGCATCCCAAAATCAAACCAACAATCAGCAAAACGGCTCCGCTAACAGCGATCCTTCTCACACCGATCCCCCACCCGCCTCCGGTCAGGGCTTTGCATTCCCCATGGCATACTGCACCATGCTGACCAGTGCGTACGGATATCGCATCCATCCCATTACAGGCAACTATGCATTCCACAACGGGGTAGACCTTGCGGCAGGAACCGGCACAGAAATCTATGCTACCAAGAGTGGCACCGTTACCACTGCAGAAGAAAACTATGTCTACGGGAACTATGTGGTGATCAATCATTTAGACGGCTATTCTTCCCTCTACGGACATATGACCCATTTCACCGTCAGTGAGGGCGAGTATGTGGAACAGGGCGAGCTCATTGGTTATGTGGGCTCTACAGGCTGGTCTAACGGTCCTCATCTTCACTTCACCATCTACTATAACGGCTCGTCCGTCAACCCCATGAACTATATCAGCATTTCATAAAGTTTTAGGAGCTGCCATCTGACGGATGACAGCTCCTGTTCTTATGATGTGCAGGGAAAATTGCATTGGTATGATATAATAGAAATAAATGACTATTTTTCTACAAATCAGTGAACCAAATGGGTTCCACCATTGTATATGTAAGTGAAGGGAGGTGCAGAGAGGTTGATCGACCAATATATCAGACAATACGGAAAGCGGTTGTATGGACTGTGCTTGACTCTCTGTGCCGATTCCTATGAGGCAGAGGCTCTGTATCAGGACACATGGCTACGGGCAGTTAAGAGCATATCACAGTATGATCCGACCAGACCCTTTGAGCCTTGGCTGACGAAGATCTGCGTCAATACATACCGCAACACCCTACGGCGGATCGCTCGAAGCCCGCTGTTGCATTTCCGAACCAATGAAGAAAAGGATGCATTTTTGCAGTCTGTCCCGGCTCCGGAAAGCCCGGACTACAGTTCCCTTTACGGTGCCATTGATGCCCTGCAGGAAAAGCTCCGTTTGACGGTGATCCTATATTATTTCCGGGATATGGATATTTCAGCAACGGCACAAGCGTTGGACATACCGGAAGGAACGGTAAAATCCCGATTAAGCAAGGCACGAAAATTATTGAAGGAGGTGCTTGACCATGAAACAGATCTACAATTTTGAACGCCATGATCCCCCGATCTTAAATGAAAATATGATCCGTGCAGAAATGGAGCGACGGAAGCTCCACCTGCAAACGACACTCTTGGTTCTTGCGGGAATCCTCCTTCAAGTAGTCATAGCCTTGCTTGGATTTTCCGCAATGGATTGGTATCCGTGGCTCACTACCCTTTGCTTCGGTTACATTATCGTTTCCACCACAGGTTGCGGCATCATTGCCGTCATTTACTCTCGAAAAGGAGGTATTGCATCATGAGTGCAGCAGTTTTTCCCATGTCCATTTTGTTGGTTATTCTCTTAACGGTTCCCCTTATGGTAGGAGTCTATGTCTATCGGGATGCAAGTCGTCGCGGCATGAATGCCCTTCTGTGGGCACTGGTTGCAGCTTTCGGTCCTGTCCTGGTTGGCCTGATCATTTATCTTTTGGCAAGAGGAAATTACTCCAACCTTCGCTGTCCCCAATGTGACGAGACAGTAAAGGAGCAGTTTGTAGTCTGTCCTAAGTGCGGAATCAAGCTCCGTGCCGCCTGCTCCAACTGTGCCATGCCCATAGAGTCGGATTGGAAGGTCTGTCCCAAATGCACCCAACCTCTTATAGGAGCATATACAGATGTACAGTCTCCTGTAAGAACAAAGGATAGCTCTATTGGAAAGATTCTGGCTATGGCACTGATCATTCCTATTCTTCTGATCGGAATTCTTGTATTTTCCTTCTCTGTCGATTCCTACAGCGGTTCATCCGGTCTGATCGCAGGGCCTATGGAGGATTATTTTATCGAAATGACCTCAGAGGGCCAAGCATCGGAAGCCCTGATTGCCGGAAAGGTTAAGGACTGGCTGAACAATCTGCAACCCAAAGCCGCCCATGCCTATGCCCTACGATATGATTATTCCCCGGACTCCGGAAATGAGTATTTCTACTTGATCTATATACCCGGAGTCGGGCAGCAGCAGGATCCCTGTTTAGATCATTCCGGCAGCATTTTCGGAAATGTCCTAACATTAGATCTCCACAGTAGAGGGAACAGCGAATACTTGTTCCATGTATCATACTCGGCAAAAAAAGCTCCCAAGCTAAAGATCGTTCTGGACGGAAGGCAGATTCCTTGTGAAGTCACTACGGTAGACTATAATCCCACGCAGTTCTTCATTGTCCCTCAGTATAATGAAATCGAGGCGAATGACGGTTCTGTTTGGATGCCGGAACGGATCACCGTTATAAAGCTCATCAACAATCACAACGAAGGATCTGTGGTTATAGAGGACGAAGATACTGCACTGCATGTTCTGTCCTCCATCGACGGTGCCCCCTACTTAGATTGGGAGCATGATATGTACCGCAAACATGACGGAACGGATGGATATGATTTCAAGGACGGCTTTGACATTATCATCGAATACAAAGTCCACGATGATCTCGTTCTCCACGAGGATATGATCCACTGCCTCGTTCTCCCCCAATATGACGGCTACTACATCATTGATGACCGAGCAGAAGATGGCCGTTTCATCCGTGAAACTGACGAGCAACTCTACAACACATTAAGCACGCTCTTTGAATAGTAGCTACATTTAACCGCAAGGAAGGCTCCTGTCTCTGTGGACAGGAGCCTTCCCGAATCATTGATTCCCTCTGTGGTCAACAACCAGTGTGCTGTTTTCGCTTAGTTTTTCGGTGGAGCGGCCTTTTATGCGGCCTATACGGATATGGGCAGAGCCTCCAACTCTTAAGTCTGCCTCGTCTACTGTCAAATCTTTGCCCTTAAAATCCCCTGATCCGTTTATAGCAAGCTTGAGCAGCTTTACCTCCCCCGCTGCCTGAACATCCCCTGATCCGTTAACCGTAAAATCCATATCTCCCGTTGCTCTTCCAATAGACACATCACAACTACCGGAAATGATGGCTTTCATATTGTTTACCCTTCCGATTTCCAGTTCACCGCTACCGTTTATGATACAATTTGCCTGTGTGTTAACCGTGCCAATCTTCACTTCGGCACTACCCAAAACGGTAACTTCCATAGTGTCACAGCCTTTTGATTCAAACTCTCCACTGCCGGAAACATGAAGGGAAAGCTCTTCAAAGAATGTTTCTGCCTTGGCTTCGCAGGCTCCGCCTATCTTTAGAGCAAAGCATTTACCCTTATCAAAAGGAGTGTATATTATAATCTTGTTTCCTTGCCAACTCTCAGAGTGGCCGTTTTTTCTTGCGGAAAGAGTCAGAGTTTTTGCTAGAATCTGTGGCTTGATCAGAGCAATAAACGTCAAGTCGGAGG
>JAZRGR010000038.1:0-2261 GCA_045644345.1 Faecousia sp.
GGGCGACCTGTGGTCGCCCGCAAAATGTTTCGATTTTGTCGGAAAACTCGTGATAATCCCGTAATTTCGTCATTGTCGTTTAACGACAATGACCGGGCGACCACAGGTCGCCCCTACGGTGTTATACGATAAACAGCTCGATAAATCGGAATTTGAAGAGAGGAGATTGCTGGAAAAAATGGGGGCCGTCTCATAGGAGACAGCCCCGGATGGGTATGAGGTTAGGCTTCGACCAAGCGGAGGAATTCTTCTACACGGGACTTGAAGATCTCCAAGCTGCTGCGCCAGAAGCTGATGTCGCCCAGATCGATGTCTGCCATCTTGGCAACGTCCTCTACGGAGCTGACAGTGGTAGCATGGAGGAGGGCACGGTACTTGGGCAGGAAGGCTTCGCCCTCCTTGAGGTACTGTGCATAGAGTCCTGCGGCAAAGAGTCCACCGAAGGCATAGGGGAAGTTATAGAAGGACAGACCGCTGGAATAATAGTGGCCCTTGCAGACCCACATATAGGGATGGAGGGTGTCGGGATCTACACCGTCACCGTAGCCACGGACCTGTGCCTCGTGCATGAGCTTGCACAGCTCGTCGGCGAAGAGGAAGCCCTCGCGGCCCTTCTCGAAGACGGAGGTCTCGAACCAGTATCGGGACATAATGTCGCACATGATCTGGGTGGTGTCCTGAAGCTGGCTTTCCAAGAGGCCCATCTTTACCTTGGGATCGTCGGTCTCGGAGAGAGCGGCGTTCATAATGACGGTCTCATTAAAGGTAGAAGCAGTCTCGGCAACGGGCATGGAGTAGCCCAGGTTCAGAGGAGCGTGATCCTCGATCTGCAGGCCGTGGTAAGCGTGTCCCAGCTCGTGAGCCAAGGTGACGATATCACCGAAGGCACCGTCAAAGTTGGTAAGCACACGGCTCTGCTTGATGCAAGCTAAGTTGGCACAGAAAGCACCGCCCACCTTGCCTGCACGGGGATAGAAGTCGATCCAATTTTCGTCGAAGGCACGGCGGATCATCTCTGCCATATCGGGAGCGAAGGTCTCGAAGTGGGAGATCAGATAATCCTTGGCTTCTTCTACAGTGTAGGTAGCGGTGTTCTCACCCATGGGAGCGAAGAGATCCCACCACTTGAGGCCGCCCTCGTAGCCCAGAGCCTTTGCCTTTGCTTTGAGGTATTTCCAGAATACGGGGAGGTATTCTTCAATGGCGGCGATCATGGCATCTAAGGTGCGACGCTCCATACGGCTGTGGCGGAGGGTCATTTCTAAGGGGGAGCCACCGTTGCGCATATCGCATTCCGTATTGACCTGCATCTTCAGATTGTTCAGAGCGAAGCAGACACCGTCCTTGATCTTGTCGTAGCAGGCGATCTCAGCATCATAGGCATCCTTACGGACATCGGGATCCTTGTCATAGGCAAGGTTGCGGACGGTACTCAGGTTCACCTTTTCCCCACGGTAATCGGCGGTGACGGTGGAGGTCAGGTATTCCTGGAGGTTGGACCAGCCGGTACCGCCGGAGAGATCCATCTTGGCAAGGGCTTCTTCTACCTTGTCGTCCAAGGTGTACTTGGCATCCTCCTTCCGCATACGCAGATCATAGGAATACTGGGTCAGGAAGGGATCGGATGCAATGATTTCTTCCAGATTGTCCAGCTTGCCCACATAGCTCTGGAGGCTTGCGGAAGCGGCGGAGCAGTCACTAAAGAGCTGCTGCAGCTTAGCCAGTGCGCTGACGGCCTCTACATCCTGGGTGTTGGTGGAGGAGCGGAGGCTGGCATAGCTTGCCATACGGTGACCCAGGTGGCTCATCTTTTCTTCCAGCTTCAGAGACTTGATGAGGAATTCCTTGGGCTCCATGGTCTCTGCCAGGGCAGGGGTTTCACGGATCTCCGCAACGGTAGCACGGAGGGTCTCCAGATCTGCGGCATAGGCAGGATCGTCAAAGCCGGTATACAGAGGGGAAAGATCCCATTCTTTGTTCATAGTCGTATCTCCTTGTGTGTAGTGATAGAATCAATGTATCATGTTTCGGGCTATGTGTCAAGGTTTTTCCGTTTTTGAACGGAATATCAAATTTCGATTATGGAGCTGTTTATGTGTGGTTCGTAATCGGGCTCTGCTCCTTTATGCACCGTGCCATGCAGGGCGGAAGTCTGCTTCCCTGCGGGGGGCGTTCCTTTCTTGTGTCGACAAGAAAGGAACCAAAGAAGCGACCCGGGGAGGCACTGAACATGATCCTTTCGCAACCCCGGCAGTTTCGCG
>JAZRGR010000039.1:0-12990 GCA_045644345.1 Faecousia sp.
GTTGCCCTCGTAGGTGGGAACTACGACTTCAAGATAGTAGTCGGAGTAGCCTTCCAGCAGGGATGTGAGAACCATGTAGTTGATGGAAATATCACTTGCAAGGTTCAGAGAGTGGTTGATCTTAACAGAGAAGGTCTCCTCCTCGGGGATCTCGGGAACATTATCACCGTCGATGGGCAGGAATTCTACATCGTAGTACTCGGTGCCGGTCTCGGTGACATTGCTTAGTGCATAGCCGCCGAACTGGTTGTAGGTCTTAGCTCTGAATACCAGACCACGACCGGAGGTCTGAGCTGCAACTCTCCAGGATCCGTTGGTACCTGCGGTAATAGTCCATGCATATGCATCGGAGGTCTTAGCCAGGTTGGTGGAGGAGTTGTACTTGATGTAGTTGCCGTTGCCATCGGAGATGGTCCAACCGGAGGAAGTCTCTTCCAGCTCAATGACATAGCCCTCTGCATCAGCTGCAGCGACCTTGCCGTTGGTGACATTGATGACAGTGCCGTTGATCTTGCTTGCGAAGGTGTTGGACATTGCGTAGTATACGCCGTCGATATTGGCAGCGATGACATACTTGCCGCTTGTCAGCTCGCCTACGGGAACCTCGGGCACATCGGGGAGCTCGGGAACATCGGGCAGATCGGGCTGAGCAGTGTAGCCGCAGTCGGTACAAGTATTGTCAACCATGGTGCAGTCCTCAGTCTTGCTGTAGGAGCAGCGAGAGCAGGTAACCTTGTGGGTGCCGTTGTTGTTGCTGGTGTACTTGTAGTCATGGCCCATTGCGGGGATGGTGGTAGTCTTGATGGTCTTGCCACAGGTGATACATACCTCTACGGTCTTGCCGGCTGCAGTACAGGTTGCATCGGTAGTAGTGGTAGTGGTATTGTGACCGGTTGCGGGGATGACAGTGACACTGATGACTTCGCCGCACTCGTCGCAAGTTACGACAGTCTCGCCATCCTCGGTGCAGGTTGCGGAAACCACGGAAGTGCTGGTGCCCTCGTGAGTGCATTCGGTAGAGATCTCACCGTCGATGGGCAGGAATTCTACATCGTAGTACTCGGTGCCGGTCTCGGTGACATTGCTCAGTGCATAGCCGCCGAACTGGTTGTAGGTCTTGGCTCTGAACACCAGGCCACGGCCGGAGGTCTGAGCGGCAACACGGAAGCTACCGTTGGTACCTGCGGTGATGGTCCATGCATAAGCATCGGTGGTCTTTGCCAGGTTGGTGGAGGAGTTGTACTTGACGTAATTGCCGTTGCCATCGGAGATGGTCCAGCCGGAGGAGGTCTCCTCAAGCTCAATGACATAGCCTACTGCATCGGCTGCAGCGACCTTGCCATTGGTAACATTGATGACAGTGCCGTTGATCTTGCTTGCGAAAGCGTTGGACATAGCATAGTACTTGCCGTCAACATAGGCAGCGATGACATACTGACCGTCGGTCAGCTCAATCTCGGGGATCTCGGGATCATCGGGAAGCTCGGGAGTCTGGGTGTAACCGCAGTAGGAGCAGGTGTTGTTGACCATAGTGCAGTTTGCGCTGGAGGAATAGCTGCAGCGGCTGCAGGTGATCTTATGGGTGCCGTTGTTGTTGGAGGTGTACTTGTAGCTGTGGCCCAGTGCGGGGATGGTGGTGGTCTTGATGACCTCGCCGCAATCGTCACAGGTCTCTACGGTCTTGCCGGCTGCGGTACAGGTTGCAGCAGTGGTGGAGGTGCTGGTGTTAGCGTGAGTGCACTCGGTGGATTCCTCCCCGCCCTTCTTGTACATATGCATAATGTAGGAAGTACCGGTAGAAGGATCGGTAACGAAGAGAGGAGCACCGTTTGTGCCGGCAGTGGAGATATCATCACGGAAGACGATATTGACAGTACCATTGTTCAGGGTGAAGCCGTACTTAGAGGAGTTGTAGGTAGCCTTCCAGGTGGAAGCAGTACCATACTTGAGGTAGACATTGCTGCCGGAGACGCCGCCCTCCAGAGAACCCTTGGAGTTGCTCAGAGTGAAGCCGTTGGCATTGCCCTTCAGGGTGAATACATAGGAGCTTGCGCCTGTAGGATCCAGGATCAGACCACCGGGCAGGGAGTCAAAGCTCAGCCCCTGGGACTGCATAGCAGAGTATTCGGTATCCTGAGTGGTGGTCATGATGTAGTGGGTGTAGTCCCCTGCGTAGGAACCGGTGGGAGTGACCAGGATCAGATAATCACCTGCAGTCAAGTCGCTTGCAGACTGTACCAGGGTGTATGTATCACCGGTAGTATCAGTGCTGCCGGAACCGCTGTTGTTGTAGCCGCAGTATCTGCAGACATTGCCGTTGAATGTGCACTCTGCAGTGCCGGTGCCGCCGCAGTTGGAGCAGTACAGGTCATGGGTACCGTCATTGTTGCTGGTATAGGTGATGTTGTGCCCGGTAGCAGGGATCTCGGTGGTGCTGACCACTGCGGAGCAGTTGTTGCAGGTTACAACAGTGGAACCGGGAGTGGTGCAGGTTGCGGGGGTAGTGTTGGTAGAAGTGCTGGTATGGGAGCAAGTTGCGGAATCCCCACGCTTATACAGGTGCATCAGCGTGGTGCCGGTAGAAGCGGAAGAGGAAACTGCGAAAATGGGAGAGCCGTTGTCACCGCTAACACCGGCATCGTCACGGAGAGCCAGGTACAGGCTGCCGCTCTTCAGGGTAAAGCCCTTGGAGGAAGAGTTGTAGCTGCCGGTCCAGGTGGGAGCAGTACCGTAATACAGACCGACGCCGGCGTCGCCGGAGTAGGCGTACAGGGAGCCGTTGCTGTTCTTCATGGTGAAGCCGTTTGCGTTGCCGCTGACGGTAAAGCCAAAGGCAGCAGCAGTAGCGGAGTCACAGGAAATGGCGGAAGCAACAGAGCTCAGACCAACAGCCTCACTCTGCATGCATGCATAGGAGCCGTCCTGGGTAGCGGACAGAGCATAGTAGGTGCCGTCAGCGCCCACAGTGATGATGATGTACTCGCCTGCAGTCAGACCGCTTGCAGAGGTAACCAGGTTGTATACCAGGGAGTCTACAGAGCCGCCTGCATCGGGAGCAGTGGTGGGAGCGGTGGTGGGGGTGGTGGAGCCGGAGCCGGAGTCGATAAGCTTGTAGGTGGAGTATACAGTCTGCACTGCGTCGACCTTGCCCTGGCCGGGATAGGTATCCTGGTCGGAAACAACGATGGGGAATGCAGCGTACTGTGCCTTAGCCTGAGACTGAGAATAGCCTGCATATGCAGGGTCCCAGTTACAGCCGGCGGCGGACTTCATGTAAGAAACAGCGGTAGCTACATCGGAGCCTGCCTTCATCTTGTTCCAGAAGTAGGTCTCGTACTTGTAGTCGCCGGTGAAGGTAACGGACTGAGAATAGCCGTAAACGACCTCACAGCCTGCATTACGCATGGGAGTACACAGACCGTTGGTGGCCATGCCCAGGCAGATAGCCATCCACAGGATGGTGCCGGGAGCAGCCTTGGTCATGTGGTTCTTGATAGCGGTGCCGTCTACGCAGTAAGCAGAGCCGCCGTTAAATGCATGGTAATAGGTGCCGTAGGTGCCGGAAACAGCAGCCATGTCGGAGCTGGTGATGCCGGTAGAGGTCTTGAGGCACAGATAAGAGGTGTTTGCACGAGCGGTGTAGTTGCCGTTGCCGTTGTCGTAGTCAGTGGTGCCGTGGGAGTCGAAGATCACGACGCCGCCGTTCTGGAAAGCGTTGGCAATGTTGGTGATGGTAGCGTTGGTGCCTTCGTACAGGGTGTACTTGCCGCCGGTTGCACTGGCGATGGAAGAAGCTTCGTTCTTGTACTGGTTGGTGAAGCTGGAGTCATAGCCATAGTAGGGGGCGATCAGGAATACATCCTTGTCAGAGGGAGCTGCCTTGGTGCCGAAATCAACAACAGTGGTGTTGTCGTTGCCGGTAGCAACATTGTTGCGGGTTCTGTAGCGGAGCTCGGGGGAGTAGCCGCAGACGATGCCCTCGGTGGTTTCCCAGGTAAAGAATGCACCGTTACGGACAATAGAGCCCTCTACATAGGTGTCGGACTGCTTGACCAGTGCCTCGATCTCGTCGGACAGTTCTGCATAGTCAGTGGTGTCCACGGGATCATCACGGGTCTCGATAATGTTGTCATCCTCGAAAGCGTCGATCTTATTCCAGATATCAGCTTCGATGATGGCTTCGGACTTCTTGGAAATTTCCTGATTGTCGGACTTCCGGAGTTCTTCGGCAGATGCGAAGACAGGAAGCATGCTGCACAGCATAGCGACGGTCAGCAGGATAGCAAGAAGCTTCAGGCTGAGTTTCTTCATAGATGTTACATCTCCTTCCAAAATTTGCCTATAAAGGAAGTACCTCCCTTATAAGCTTTGTTATAATCCTATCACAGTAACGGGTAAAAGTAAAGAGTCTCCTATGCATTTCAGCACCTTTTTCAGCAGTTTTCAATGTAAGCCCTTTCACTTGCTGCTGTTTTGGTAAATTATACAAATACGATTTTCATAACCGCCCTTATATATATCGTGAAGCGTCAGCATGCCCCATATCCTTTACTTTTTTATGAGATAAATGCAGAGTCATCCCCTGTTTCAGCAAATTCATCTGTTGTTCCCCTTAACCGAAAGCGCAAAGCACCCCTAAAAGACCTATATTCCGATTTATCGAGCAGACCGAAGGTATGGTAGGGGCCAAGGCTTCTCCTTGAGGAGAAGCTGTCGGGCGGAGCGAGACAGATGAGGTGTGCGGTAAAATGTTGCGTATTTATGGAAATCTACGGCGAATTCGAAACATTTTCCACCTCATCCGCCCCTTCGGGGCACCTTCTCCTCAAGGAGAAGGCTTTGGTCTGTGCAAATCTCAAACAGCTCGATAAATCGGAATTTGGTCTGCGATCCTGTGCATACAATGTCGTGGCGGTGCATAGGCTCTCATGGGAGGGATGAATATGTGGTTCCGTACATTCTTGTTAACATCTCTGGCAGGGACTGCTCTGCATTTTCTATACGATTGGATACCATCGCCGTTGGTATCCGTATTCGCACCCATCAACGAAAGTGTGTGGGAGCATCTGAAGCTCCTGTTCTGGCCTATGCTGTTAGGGGCAGGCTTCCTGTCTCGAGGCAGGGTCAACAAGGAGCGGTTTTGGAGTAGCTTTTTTATTGCGCTGCTTGGAGCCCCTGCCCTCCTGCTGCTGTCCTTCTACGGGCTGAAAGCATTGGGCATAGAGTCCATCGCAACAGATATAACATTATATTATATATGTATGCTCTTCGGTTACTATCTGGCACGGTGGCTGTACCGGAGGAAAAAGCCGGAAAAGATAGGAGGTTATATCCTCATGGTACTGATCCTCTATGTTGCAAGTCTGATCCTGTTCACCTTTGCAGCTCCCGATCTGCCGATTTTCCGGGATATGAGCCAAGTGGCACACTATATTTGGTAGTAACATCTAAAATAGCCAACTATTTTTCATTTTTTGAAATTTCTTGTTGACTTTTCCCCACTGTTTGCTGTATAATACTTTGGCACGAGTATGTGCAGACTATTTTAATTGCTACACGCAATGCGTGTTGAGCATAATCTTACAGGAGGTGTACACGAGATGCTGCGTACCTATCAGCCCAGAAAGCGCCATCGCGCCAAGGTCCATGGATTCCGCAAGAGAATGGCTACCGCCAACGGCCGCAAGGTTCTTGCTCGCCGCCGTGCAAAAGGCAGAGCTGTCCTGTCCGCCTAATTCCATCCGGAATCACGATCAGGAATCAAGACCGCACCGTACTGCTTGTAACATCAACCAGGGGCGAATGGAGAGATCTGTTCGCCTTTTTCCCTACCCGAAAGGAGTCACCATGCTGCATACCGTCTCTCTGAAAGAAAATGCAGTGTTCCGCCGTCTCTATCACAGAGGCACCAGTGCCGGAAGCCGTTACCTGGTGGTCTATTGCCGCCCCAACGGCAGCACACAGTCTCGCCTGGGCTTTACCGTAAGCACCAAGCTGGGCCATGCCGTTGTCCGTAACCGTGTCCGCCGCCGCCTCCGTGAGATCTACCGCCTTGTGGAACCCGCTCTTAAGCCCGGCTACGATATCGTGATCGTTGCCCGTTCCGCTGCTGTAGAGGCTGACTTTGCCCTGCTGGAGCGGAATCTCCGCCAGCTTTGCGGCAAGACCGATATGCTCTCATGAAGAGACTCTTTTTGGCTTTGATCCGCTTTTATCGCAAGTATATTTCTCCCGCCTTCCCCGGTAAGTGCCGTTTCATTCCTACCTGCTCGGAATACGGTCTGGAGGCTATCGAGAAATACGGAGCCCTTAGGGGGGGCTGGTTGACCTTTAAGCGGTTGCTACGGTGCAACCCATTCAATCACGGAGATTATTACGATCCCGTGCCTTGAAGCAATCACACTTAGGAGAATAAAATGGGAAACATTATCAAAGAAGCGTTCGGTTATGTTTTGGAGTTCTTCTATAACTTCACGAACAACTATGGTTTGGCTCTGATCCTCTTCTCTCTGGCGGTCAAGATCATTCTTTTCCCTGCCAGTGCCAAGAGCAAGAAGAGCATGATGAAGACTTCCCGTCTGCAACCCCGACTCAAGGAGCTTGAGCTCGCCTACGGCGACGACAAGCAGGGCTATCAGCTGGCAGTCAACCAGCTATACAAGGACGAGGGCGTCAGTATGTTCGGAGGATGCATATGGTCCTTCCTGCCCCTGCTGATCCTCATCCCCCTTTACCGCGTTGTGCAGGAGCCCTTAACCTATATCCGTCACCTGGATGCCGACGTGATCGACCGTCTGAAGGACGCCTATGCCGCTGCCGAGGGCATTACCTTGAAGGAAGTAGGCTATTACTGGCAGTTCGCCGTTGCAGGCAACATGGACAAGTACGGTGCAGGCATCGTAGAGAATTTCGAGTCTTTGAAACTGACCCTTTGGGGCATTGATCTGGGCTTGATTCCCAGTTGGAAGCTCTGGACCATGAGCTCTTGGGCGCAGATCGGTGGAGCACTGCTACCCCTTCTGTCCGGTGCGCTGAACTACCTGTCTATGTTCGTCAGCACCAAGATGAACGGCACCGTCATCAGCAACGACAAGGGCGAGCGTGACGCCAAGGCCGCACAACAGGCAGCGGACACCGGCAAGACCATGCAGATGATCATGCCCCTCATGTCTGTAGTCTTCGGTTTCATGTTCCCTGCAGGTATGTCCATTTACTGGGTATCCCAGTCTGTTTTCGGCATCATCCAGGACGTGATCCTCACATCCCACTACCGCAAGGTCTATGATGCAGAGGACGCAATCAGACGTGAAAAGGCCGCTCAGTTAGCCGAAGAAGAGGCTGAGAAGGAGCGGATCCGTGCTGCCAAGCGTGCAGCCAACCCCGATGGCATCAATGCCAACAGCAAGAAGAAGCAGCAGCTCCGTGAGAAGCAGGAACGTGAAGCAGCAGCTAAGGAATTTGAGCAGAAGAAGCGCATAGAGCTGGGTCTGCCGGAAGAGACCACCACAGAGGAAGCCTTCCCCGGCGGTGAGCCCGGACGTCCCTATGCCCGTGGTCGTGCTTATTCCGCCGATCACTACGGAAGCGTGGAAGATTGATCCCGTTTCCCGATCATCAGTATAAGGAGAAAATATGGAAAAGTTTATCATCACCACCGGCAAGACCATTGATGAAGCCATCAATGTCGCCCTGGAACAGCTGAAGCTGGACCGTGAGAGCGTGTCGGTGGAGGTTTTGAAGACCGCTAAGAAGGGTCTTTTCGGCATCGGTTCCTCCCCTGCCGAGGTAAAGGTCACCTACGAAGCCCCCGACGAAGCCCCCGCAGCTCCCAAGACCGCACTGTCCTCCGCATCCCGTTCCGCCAAGCCCAAGGAGCGCGTAGAGCCCACTCCCAGCGTCATCTCTCGCCCCGGCAAGAAGATCGAGCCCGAAAAGAAGCCCGAGAAGAAGCCCCAGCCCGAAAAGAAGCCTCAGCCCGTACAGGCTCCTGCCCAAGAAAAGGTCTATGCTCCCGCCGCCGAAGGCAGTGTAGAAGCACGGATCGAGACTTTCCTGGCAGGTCTCTTAAAGCACATGGGCTCTGATGCGGTTCCCCATGCATACAAGGTAGATGACGAGACCTACCGTGCCGATCTTGTAGGCGGAGATGCAGGTCTGCTCATCGGCCGCCGTGGCGACACTCTGGATGCTATCCAGTATCTCACCGGCTATGCAGTCAATCGCGACCGTGAGAAGCGTCTGCGTATCAATGTAGATGCCGGCTCCTACCGTCGCAAGAGAGAAGAGGCTCTCCAGCAGCTTGCTTCCAAGATGGCTGCCAAGGCAGTAAAGTACCGTCGGAATTTCACCCTGGAGCCCATGAATGCCTATGAGCGTCATGTGATCCATGCAGCACTCCAGGAGTATCCCCAGGTCACCACCTTCTCTACCGGCATTGAGCCCCACCGCCGCATCGTTGTGGCTTACGCCAAGGAGAAATAATTCCACACCCAAGCAACGGAACGGTTCCCTCCCGGAACCGTTCCTTTTCGCACCCATAAAGCCAAATTTCGATTTATGGAGCAGATCGATTTCCGAATTTGTTCGTAGGGGCGACCTGTGGTCGCCCGCAAAATGTTTCGATTTTGTCGGAAAACTCATGATAATCCCGTAATTTCGTCATTGTCGTTTAACGACAATGACCGGGCGACCACAGGTCGCCCCTACGGTGTTATACAATAAACAGCTCGATAAATTTGAATTTAGCAAACAGATCTCCCTCGGGGTCATACCATCCCGAGGGAGATCTGTTATTTTACGCTGTATTTCGAGTTCTACGGTCGCTCCTTCTGTTAGGGTGCTTCCCG
The DNA here is from genome assembly GCA_045644345.1 of Faecousia sp. Taxonomy (GTDB): domain Bacteria; phylum Bacillota; class Clostridia; order Oscillospirales; family Oscillospiraceae; genus JAZOXB01. The sequence continues at coordinate 8,847 of JAZRGR010000039.1, forward strand.
AATATCGGTTACTGTAAGACTTCCGTCCTCCTGCGGCTCTACGGTCCATCGTGCAAGGATCCGCTGGTCCTCTGTTCCTGCAAGATGGATGGATTCTCCCCGGGGGTCTAAAAAGGAAGATGCATATGCCACCCAAAGATAACCACCCTTGTCATCGATCTTGGACACAATATAATCCAATGTGTGCTCCTGTGAGGCGGCCTCGGGATCTGTACAAGCGTATCTGCTCAGGAGACCGAATTGCTCCTCTGCCTCTGCCTGCGTCCCCACAAAGGAGAAGGCTTGCTCTGCAAGCTCCATAATCGGCTCCGCCTGACTCTTGGTATCCTCTAAAGAGAAGATCTCCTTGTAGGTGTCTTCTCCGAAGGTCTTGATATTATAATGGAATTCCCGATCCAGACTCATATATCGGTAGGCATAGAGCATGCCTGCCACGATCAGAAGCACCACGCCCCCCAGGAGGCAGTATTTGATCCAGGGGCTCATGGGCTTATTTCGTTTGACCGCCCGTCCTTTCAGATTCTGTTTCATCCTTTTATTCTCAGCCTTTCTACTAATTCTCCGTTGGGAGTCACGATCACGGTTCGGTACTTGTCATAGACGACCATACCGGGCTTGGCTCCCTTGGGCTTCTTTAAGAATCGGACAGAGGTTACGTCCACAGGGACATTCTGCCCCTCTCTCGCCTGAGAGAACCATGCGGCAAGCTGTGCCGCCTCTGTAATGGTCTCATCCGGCGGTGTAATACCTGCACAGGCAATGATCACGTGGGTGCCATGGAACTTCTGCACATGGAGCCACAGATCATCCTTCCGTGCAGTCTTAAGACTCAAACGGTCATTCTCGCAATTATTCCGTCCCACATAGATCTCGTATCCGTCAGAGGACAGGAAGGACATGGGTTTGCCGGGACGAGTCTTCTGCTTCTTCCGATCCGGGCGAACATAACCGCCCTGCTCCAGCTCCTCCCGAATTTCCGCCAGGTCTGCCTCGCTCTCTACACGGGACAGCTCCTCCAGAACCGTTGCCAAATATTCTGCCTCCAGTTCACCCCGTTCCATCTGCTCCGTTAAGATCCTCTCGGCATTCTTTGCCTTGGCATAGTCCTTGTAGAATCGGGCAGCATTCTGCTGAGGAGAGAGCTCCGGCTTGAGTGGAATCTCGATCTGCACCATATCGTGGTAGAAATCCTCTGCAACAAGGCGAGTCTGCCCCCGTTCTATCCCATGGAGGTTGGCGGTCACAATATCCCCCATCTGCCGTAACTGCTCACGGTCTAAGGTCGAGGCATACTCCTTGCGCTGGAGCTCCAGCTTGCGCAGAGTCCTCTCTCGCAGAGTCGTCACGGTTTTACGTAGGGTCTGAGACTTCTGCCGCATCCGGTCAGAGTGCTCCGTCTGGGTATAGAACCGATCCAACAAGGCCGAGAAACTCTCCGCTTCTTCTGCCTGCATATAATTCCCATACTGACCAATAATACGGTAGGAATATTCCTTAGGCTGTCCGTCACAGGAAAGAAGTATGGGTCTGTAATCCCTAAGAGAGAACTGCTGTGCCAAATAGGCAGCCAGCTTTTCTCGATCCATGGTCATAATGTCCCCGTCCGTCTCGCCACAGAAGCCGTAGCTCAGTTCCCGTGCAATAAGGGGCGAAAAACCGTCGAAGCTATCAATCAGCCACTTATCCAACCGTCTGGGACTGTCTATCCCTCTCAGCAGGTCAAGGATCTGTGCTTCGGACGTCTCCGATGGGATCCCTCTACCCCGGCGCGGAGGGTCACGATAGAATAAGCCGGGCAAGACCTGTCGCAGCTCCGACATCTCAAAGTCCACACGGCGCAGACAATCAATGATCCGCCCATCCTCCCCCGTGAGGATCAGATTGGAATTCCTGCCCATAAGCTCTAAAATCAGATGCTTCTGACAAGGCACACCCATTTCGTCCGTGCAATCCAGCACCAGATCCACCATCCGTTCTCCGGGGGGCTGTCGCAGCTCTGCGATCCTGCCACCGGACAGGTGCTTGCGCAGGAGCATGCAGAACATAGGTGGTTGGGCAGGATTCTCATAGGTTGCCACAGTCATGTGGATCCTGGGACGATTCACATTGGCAGACAGAAGGAGTCTCTCCTTGCCCCGCAGACTCAGGAGCACCGTGTCGCGGGAGGGCTGTTGGATCTTTTCGATCCTCAGACCCACAAGTCTCTGTCGAAGCTCCTCCAGCACCGCTGTTAAAAATACTGCATCAAATGCCATAGGTTCAATCCTTCCCTTTCCCTGCCGCGAACAATTCCTCGATCCGTCCCTGTCTACCCATCAGATAGAGCCAGCCAAAGAGTGCCTCTATCCCCGTTGCCTTGCCATATTGGGATGCCGTGGCATTCTTAGGGATAGCATGGACATGGGCATTGCGTCCCCTCTTGTATACTGCTACCTCCTCATCCGTCAGGAGGGGCAGGATCCGATCTGCAAACGCCGCTTGGGCAGGTGCGCAAACGCGGCTGACCGTCTCCCTGTGGAGATTGCCGCTCACACACAGTCCGCCGGTACACAGCATAGAACGGACCTGCAGTTCATAAACCGCATCCCCCAGATGTGCCAGTGCAAGTGCGGACATCCTGTTGATCTCTTTCTCCGTCATAGTCTCTCCATAGCAAGGTGCATTGCACCGTACATTCCTGCATCATTGCCCAGACGGGACAGACAAACTTCCGTACCGGCACAGGCATGGAACTTGTGGATCTCGAAATATTTCTCCACACCCTTGCGCAAGTACTCCCCTGCTTTGGACACGCCGCCACCCAGGATCACACGATCCGGATCTATGATACAGCAGGCAGAGGCTATGGCTTCACCCAGGAGATCGAACACCTCCTCCAGTACGGCCACCGCCGTCACATCCCCCCGCTGCGCTAAATCGAATACATCCTTACAGGTCAAGTCCATGCCCATAGCCTTCTTTGCCATACGGGCAATGCCGGTTGCGGAAGCGTAGCACTCAATACAGCCCTTCTTGCCGCAGGTGCAGGCCAGCTTCTCCTTGGCAGGAACTGTAATATGTCCCAGCTCACCTGCAGAGCCATGGGCTCCACCCAGAAGCTTGCCATCTACAATAATGCCACCCCCCACACCGGTGCCGAGGGTCACAAAGATCGCTGCACCCGTACCGCCGAAGCAGTAGTACTCACCCAGTGCCGCACAGTTGGCATCGTTGCCACCGATCACAGGGAGACCTGTTACGGCAGAGAGCGCCTCGTGGAGGTTGAATACGCCCCAGTTTAGGTTTACACAGCAGTTGACCACACCCCGGGGATCCACAGGACCCGGTACACCGATGCCGATGCCCTTGACCTGATCCCTCACCAGCCCCCGTCGGTCCATACAGCTCAGCACAGCCTTGCCAATATCGGGAATGATGGCTTGCCCTTCATTCTCTACCCGGGTGGGAATCTCGAACTTTTCTACCAAAGTATCCTCTTGGAACAGGCCGATCTTAACCGTGGTCCCTCCCAAGTCTACCCCAAAGATATATGACATGTCATTTTCTCCTATGTAATCATAATATACGCCTATTATACACAGAAAGATCCTATTTTTCTACTATCGGAAAAAAATTTTTTCATTTCCCATTGCCTTTTTGCAGTTTTTGCGTTACCATATAGGTGGAATATTATATTGTAAAGGAGTTTCCATTATGATCAAGGTCGATCTTTCCAATGTTTGGGGAGAGCTTTCCCTCCACGATATGCTTGCCTGTGAGCAAGAGGTTTTTGACGCCCACGCACTTCTGACCGAGGGTAAGGGCCCCGGCAACGATTTCCTGGGCTGGCTGGACCTCCCCACCTTCGAGGAGACCCCCGAGATGCGCCGCATTCAGGCTGCTGCCGAGCGGATCCGCAGCAACTCTCAGGTCTTCGTAGTTGTAGGTATCGGTGGCTCCTACTTAGGTCCCCGCGCAGCTATCGAATTGGTTAACGGTGCTCACCACAACCTTATGAAGGGCAACCCCCAGATCTTCTTCGCCGGCAACAACCTGTCCACTCGCGCTTGGAATGAGCTGTGCAAGCTACTGGAGGGCAAGGATTTCTCCATTAACATTATCTCCAAGTCCGGCACCACCACAGAGCCCGCTATTGCTACCCGTG
>JAZRGR010000040.1:0-4860 GCA_045644345.1 Faecousia sp.
ATAAGGGAAATACCTCCCTTATTTTTAACCTTAATATCTAAAATTCGTAAATTTAGTCTTTTTCCGGAAACAAATTTGCAGAGACGAAACGATAGAACAATATGATCCACAAAAATCGCAATTTTTTCAGTGGCTTCGACATGGCATCGCCCCTACAGGATGTTGCGTAATTGGGCAATTTGCACGTTTGCAAACAACTCGATAAATCGGAATATCACAATTTGAGGCTCTGTGTGAAGGAATCACACAGAGCCTCGGTCTTATGGGTTTTACGGTGCAAAGTAAGCCTTTGCAGAATCAGAGTAGGCAAACAGTGCCTTGCACAGATCTAAGAGGCTGCCGGACTTGCCATTGCCGTAGGTATCGGGGCTGTATTGCAGCGTGGCAGAAACAGGGCTATCCCCTACATATACCTGTGCAGAGACTACCGCTCTCAGCTCCGCTGCAAGGAGGGTATCTACAGTAAATACGTAGTAGCCTAACTGCGAATTATACAGCTCGGGGTTGGATACGGTCACGGTCTTGGTTGCCCCCTGTGTGTCTGTATAGGACAGGCGCAGGGTCAATTTGGACAGATCCTCCTTGTAGGCGGCAGGGTGAAAGACAAACTTCAGTGCTACCTTGGATTCTAAGCTCAGGGACTTCCCTGCCCAAGTAATGGGTGCATTGGGTAAGTCATTCAGAACCACGTTGGTATTGCCGAAGGTCACTGCCTCCATATCGGACAAATATGCCTTGTGCTCCCCTGTCATGGAACTGTCTGCCAATGCATCTAAGCGATAGGACTTAAAGATCTGTGCCTTGGCACCGTAGCGGAGCAGGTCAGCGCAGAGGGTCTTAAGGGTGGCAGAGATCTCCGTCTTGTTTAGCTGTGCGTAGGCATATGAAGCGATGCTGTACTCGTCCGTAGGAGAGTAGTAGGGCTGTCCATCCTTGGTGCCGTATAGCGTGGTGGAAATGGAGTCATTCATTTGAATGGCTGTCAGTCCTGTGAGAGTGAAGTAATAGTGGATCCCCTTGTCTACAGGCTCTAGCCTTACGGTTCGGGTGCCTGTTTTAACATTGCCCTCATAGGTATCCAATACACACTCTACATAGATGGAGCCGGGATCGAAGCCTTCCAAATTCTGCTTAAGGATCACGAAGTTCACGGAAATATCGCTCGCTAAATTCAGTGTATGCCCTAACTTAAGAGTGGGAAGCTCTACAGGCTCCTTGGTCTCCTTCTCTCCGCAGACACAGATCCCCTCTACGTAGCTGTGGGGAACTTTTTCTGACAGATCGCAGTTGCTACATCCAAGGAAATGGAACATGGCATCATGGATCTCGTAGGTGTAGCTGTGTCCCAATGCCTTGGTGGTGGCGGTGAAAGTGAAAGTGCCGTAGGCGGTTACGTTCCACTTATACGTATCTGTGCCGGATTCCGTACAGGTGGGAGCCTTGGTGGTGGCCTTGGTGTAGTCCGTGGCATTCAGCTTGGGTATGGTTGCGGTAGTGGTTCCCTTACACACGGAGCAGGTTCCGGTCAAGGTTCCTGTTGCGGTGGTAGTAGGGTTCTTGGTTGCTTTGTAGGTATAGCGGTGACCCAGGGCGGAGAGAGATTCTGTCTTGGTCGCCTTGCAGGTGGTACAAGTATAAGTTCTGACTCCCGTTTCGGTGCAGGTAGGCCCGGTAGTCACGGTTCCACTATTCCAGCCGTGAGGGGCAGTCATGCAGTACCCACAGGCGCAGCTACCCTTATGGTAGGTATTGTCCGAATTGGCGTAGCTGAAACTGTGCACCGTTGCCGTAAATTGGGCAGTTACGGTGAGATCCGCTGTGATATTGGTCAGGGTCTTGTCCCATCCCTTAAAGCTGTAGTGGTAGGAGGCATCACTTGCCTTGGTAGGAGCCGTGCCTGTATAGGTTGCCGATCCTCCCTTATGAACCGTCTGTGTTTGTAGGGTCTTGCCATCGGCACCGACAAAGGTAACGGTGTATTGGGCAGTGGGAAGTCCTTCTTCCGTTCCTACATAGATGTAGTCAAGGTGGATCCTTCCTGTCTGTCCCGCTGCGGAGCAGAGATTCTGCATAGTGATCTGGAATCTGCGGATATATTCCGAGTTTTGATAGGTCTTGGAGGTGTGCAGTGGCAGAGTGATCAGCAGGTACTTACCGCTGTTCATCTCCTCTGCTGTAAGATTATAGCTCACATACCCGGCAGTGGAAGCACTGTCGTCATTGGTATAGAAGAACCGAAGCATGGCACTCTTGCCCGGAACCGGGCTACATTGCTCCATTTTAAGACGGACCTGAAGATAGTCCCGCGTCCCCGGCTTATATCGCAGTACAGCCTTCCCTACGGTGGCGTTTATATCGGAAGTCTGGAAATAGGGGGAATGGCCCGTATTCACATAGTTATCCGTAGTGGGAGCAACTGTGATAATCATGTTCCCATTGTCAAAGGTGGGTCTGTGGCACTTCTTGGGATTGAATGCCCATGAGCCTGTGTCATAATTGCGGAAGCCGTAGGTTTTGGACTGATACCGCTGTTGTGCGGCTGCATCATTGGTAAAATCAATGAAGAAGCTATCCTGTTGGGGCAGAGATGCAAGGGGTCCCACATAGATGTAGTCTACAGATATTCTACCGGTCTTGCCCTCTGCGGTGCGGACATTCTGGAAATTCAGACGGAAGTAATCTATGACCTGCGCAGATTGGTAGGCCGTATGTGTATACAGAGGCAAGGTCAGTACGTAGTAGGTATCGGAAGTCATTTCCTCGGTGGTCAGATCTTTCTTCACATTGCCCACAAAGGCCCCCTTTCCGTCTGCGGAAAAGTAGAACCGCAGTACAGGTGTCAGACCGGGAACCGAAGCACAGTCCCTCATACGGTAGCGGATCTGCAGATAGTCCTGCTGTCCCGGTCTGTAGCACAGGGCAGGGGCGGTCAGGCTGCCGGTGCTGTCTATGGTATGAATATAGGGTGAATGTCCCGTATTTACATAGTTGTCCGTGGTTGCCATAACATCAAAGGACAGGGCGTCGTCCCCCATTAGGGGCTGAGAGCTCTTCTTGCTGTTATATCCCCATGCCGAAGTATCGAAGTTGCGCAATCTGTAGGTCTTGGAGTGATAGCGATCTGCATCCAAGGTACTGCCCAGGAAGTCAAAGAACAGATAGTCCTGTTCCGGCAGGGAGACCTTGGGGCCCATATAAAGATAATCGATCCGGATGGTGCCTCCCCCTGTTAGGTTGGAGAAATTCACCTTAACCGCATCCACAAATTCCACATCCCTGAATTTCTGCCCGATGGGTAGAGTCAGGAGGATGGATCTGCCATCAAATACATAGCCGGAGCCGAACAAATGACGCACAGCATTGGTGATCTGTGCGGTCCCACCGTCAGCGTAGAAGTGGATACTGAAATTCGTGTTTGCGCCTGCAGGGTCGAAGCCTGTCAGCTCCATACGGATCTGTAGGTAGTCTGCATAATCCGGACGAAACCGCAGTGCCTTGCCGGAGGTGCTCCGGGTCTGAGCATAGCAATAGCCCAAGGTGTTCTGAGCAGACTTGGTAATCGTCATGGTGCCGTCGTAAGGATCCACCGAGACAGTATCGGCTGTGCCTGCAGTTGCCATCCATGCCGCTGAGGTATCAAAGTCGTGACCGTTATAGGTAAAGCTCTGATACCGCTCACGGGCAGCAGCATCTGCTGTATAGTCAAAGAACAGGGAATCCTGATTGGACATAAACAGCAGAGTAGAGCCCAGAGCACGCTCCGTACCGTCAGAGGGACGGTTCCGCAGGGTCAGCTTGCTGTCCCCCTCCCGTCGGGAGGCGAAGGTGGCAGAGCCCCCTCCGTCCAGGATCAGAGCTGTATACACTCCCTGTGCAAGAAGGTATTCTGCCATCTCCATTTCCGTAAAGCCGATGGAGTCAGACCGTCTGCCGTCCACCTGGAATACAACTACGGTTCCATCCTTCTTGAGCCCAATGCTGTTAAAGGGCTGAAGTCCCAGCTCTTGAGAATGGGCAGGGTCTACCACATTCTTCCCGTCCTTGACAATATAGATCCGTCCCGAGGTTGCCTCTACCACATCAGACAGATCTGCGTTGGCATCTCGGATCACAAAGCTTCCGTCCTTAAGCACCGCAAAAAAGGGGCGAGAACGGATATCTGTGGTCTGGCAAGCATTTCCCTCCATGATCAGGTGTCCGCAGGGCTGACCTACAGTAAGCTGGGGTGTTACGGTGGACTCTGTGATGAAATTATCGGTGTTAATGGCAAACAATACAGGCTGTCCTGTAGCCGCTGTAAAGTCTGCCGCCTGTGCCGTAGTGGTTTTCTTGCTCCAAACCGGAGCATCGGCAAAGGCTTTCCGACCGGCAGGGGTGCTCCCTGCCTTGTAGTAACCGGGGTAGGAAACCTTGGCAGTTACGGCGGTGCCGGGAGAGATCTCCATCATGTGGCCGTCGATGGGACTGCCGGATCTGTCCTTCAGCAACAAGACAGTCTCCTTCATACCGGGAAGAACCGTATAGGATTTCTGCGAAGCAATACTATGGGATGGGGATGAAACTGCCCGAGAGTGCTCTCCCCCATTCTCCCCTGTTGCCAAAGCAAAGCTGAGAGGTGAAAGGATACCCACCAGGAAAGCGAAAAATAATAGTCCTATCCAAAAACGTCTTTGCATCATGAAAACACGCCCTTTCATTGGAATATCAATTCTGTAATACTACTTTCTGATAGAAATGTTTGATACTATTATTCCATTAAAAGTAGATAACTTTTAATGGAACCTTTTTGTGCCGGAAGGCACAAAAAGCGTCTCATGCGAGTTTCTACGCCCTAACGGGCTATAAAAAGTAGCCATTTTA
>JAZRGR010000041.1:0-2280 GCA_045644345.1 Faecousia sp.
TTGGGGCAAGATGCGTGCCTGGGGCTGTCACATGGTCCACCACGCTCTGTATCAGAAGCAGAACTATTCCTACGCAGGCATCATTGAGGCCCTGTCCGGTGCACCCTTTGATGTTAAGTTCATCTCCTTCGATGACATCCGCAAGGATCCCTCCATCCTCGACTCCATGGATGTCATTATCAATGTGGGTGACGGCGATACTGCCCACACCGGCGGTGCTGAGTGGGAGGATGCTGTGATCTCCTCCGCCATCCGCAAGTTTGTCCACAACGGTGGCGGCTTCATCGGTGTCGGTGAGCCCTCCGGTCACCAGTATCAGGGTCACTATCTCCAGCTTGCTTCCATCCTCGGTGTAGAAAAGGAAACCGGCTTCACCCTGAACTACGACAAGTACAACTGGACTGCGCATCCCGACCACTTCATCCTTGCGGATGTAGCAGAGGAGGTGGACTTCGGTGAAGGCAAGAAGAGCATCTTCGCTTACGAAGGCACCGACATTCTGGTGCAGAAGAACAAGGAAGTCCAGATGGCAACCAACAGCTTCGGCAAGGGCCGCAGCGTGTATATCTCCGGTCTTCCCTACTCCTTCGAGAACAGCCGTGTGCTGTACCGTGCCATCCTGTGGGCCGCCCACGGAGAAGAGATCCTCAACAAGTGGTTCTCCACCAACTACAATGTGGAAGTCCACGCCTTTGTCGCTAACGGCAAGTACTGTGTGGTCAACAACACCTATGTGCCCCAGGATACCGTGGTCTATACGGACAAGGGCAGCTTCGAGCTCCACCTCGATGCCAACGAGATCCGCTGGTACAACCTGTAATACACAGCTTCCGTGAAATGTAGCAAATTTTCCGATCATAGCTACAGATCGGTACTATTTCCCGGCTATATCGGAAGATGTAGGCGTGCATAAGTACACTTTCCAAGAAAGCGCTGTCTTCCTTCGCTTTTCTGACACAGCGCATCATGCTACATCCCGGGGAAACGGTTATATGAGCCGTTTCCCCGGGTAACTTATTCATTAGGTATGCAGTAAGAAATGTGTCACAATTACCGAGCAATACATAAGATGTTGTACCGGAGAGTAGATCCGGTAATCATGTCTTATACTGAGTTCCTTAAAAAAGCAGACATTTTTATGGCTACTTTGATAGCCCACAAGGGCATAGGAACTCGTACAAGACGCCTTATGTGCCCTACCGGGCACATAAGGTGCCATGAAAAGTGTCTGCTTTTCATGGAATAATCGTATTAGGAGGGATATTATGGCAATTTTCACAAACCAAGCCACCTTGACCTTCAATGGAAGCTCCACAAATTCGAATATCGCGTACGGCGAGCTTCTGGATGTTCTGGTAGCAACCAAAACAGCCGTGGAAGGGAGCTATACGCCCGGACAACTCGTGACTTATGTAGTAACACTCCGCAACACCGGAACCGTTCCGCTGACCGGACTGGTGGTTACAGACGATCTCGGAGGATACAATTTTAACGGTACTATGGTTTATCCATTGACTTATGAGGTCGGGTCTGCCGCGTTGTTTGCAAACGGTGCTCCCCAGGCAGCGCCGGTCATTACCTTAGGTCCCCCGTTGGTATTCAGTGATATTACCGTTCCTGCCGGCGGTGATGTGGTCATCGTGTATCAAGGGCGGGTAAATGCTTTTGCCGACCCTGCAGTTGGAGGTGCCATTGAGAATACTGTTACAGTAACCGGCGACGGCTTGAGTGCACCCATTACCGCAACCGAGACGGTCATTGCCAATGCCGAACCAATGCTGTCCATTTCTAAGTCTATCACTCCTGCACAGATCGTAGATAATGACAGAGTCACCTATATGTTCGTGATTCAGAATTCCGGGAATCAGCCTGTGGTTGCCACAGATGATGCAGTCATTACCGACACCTTCAATCCCATTCTGACTGCCATAGGGGTTACCTTTGACGGTGCGACCTGGACACAGGGCGTGCAGTATAGTTATAACGAGGCTACGGGCGCGTTCACAACGCTTCCCGGGCAGCTCCTCATCCCTGCCGCAACCTACTCGCAAGACCCCGTTACCGGTGCGTATACCGCTACCCCCGGAATCGCCACCTTGATCGTGACCGGAACGATCTAAGGAAGCTCTGATGAAATCACCGAGAGCAATCGGCGAGAGATTTTGTTCCAAATTGAGGTTTGGAAAACGCAGGAATACTTTGTGTATTTCAAGGGAATCTCTGATTAAATCGCCGAGAGCAATCGGCGAGAGATTTTGTTCCAAATTGAGGTTTGGAAAA
>JAZRGR010000042.1:0-3220 GCA_045644345.1 Faecousia sp.
GCACTCAGCGAATCTTTTGTCCCAACTTTTCGGTTTGAAAAACTTGAAATACACAAAGTATTCCTGCGTTTTCCAAACCTCAATTTGGAACAAAATCTCTCGCCGATTGCTCTCGGCGATTTCATCAGAGCTTCCTTAGGAAAAGGAGGCGGTTTTGTGAAGGTCACAAGTAAAGAGCAGATCCAGGCATCCTTCCGCCGCCTGCTCTTTGCCAAGTCCCTGGACAAGATCACGGTTCGGGACATTGTAGAGGATTGCGGTCTGACGCGGAATACATTCTATTATCATTATGAGGATATCTATGACCTTTTTGATGATTACCTGGATATGCAGACCCGGGCAGTTTGGAAGGCTATGGATCCTAACAGCCCCTGGGACGAGGTACTGCTTAAACTGATTTGCGGTATCTTCGACAGTCCTCAGACCGGCAGGCATATTATGCACTCCAAGAAGAGCAATACCATGCGGCGGTATCTCAACCGCTTGCTTGAGGTAATGATCGACCGCTATATTGACAAGAATCTGATGGGCTTGCAGGTGGGGATCGAGGACAGACGGATGATCTGTGACGGTGTGACCCACGGTATTTACGGCTTGCTGGAGCAGTGGCTGACGGGACCGGATGCACCTGCTATGCACGGCAATCTGCGCCGTGTGCTTAAGAGCTTTGAGGGAGGCATCCGCAGTGCTCTGGAGTACTATGCCACCCATCCCAGGAATAAGGAGGACCTATTATGAAAGGAAATAATGCGGTGATCCGCAGTGCCAAAATTATCAATATTATTTCAGCATCCCTAATGCTGGTGACGGGAGTTCTGCTCATGACGATCAATAGCATGGAGGAGATCCTTGCTCAGCGGATCATGTTGGGGATTCTCTTTGGCTTGACGGGGGCAGCCAAGATCTTTGGATTCTTCTCCAATGATCTGTACCGTCTTGCGTTCCAGTATGACTTTGCGGTGGGGATCTTCTGCGAGCTGTTGGCACTGCTGCTGATCCTGTCCCCGTCCCAGAACTATGATGTTCTGTATTTGTTGCTGGTGGTGTACGTGCTGTTTGATGCCCTGTTAAAGGTCCAGATGTCCCTGGATGCCCGTCAATTCGGCATGAAGTCCTGGGGATTGATCCTGGGGACTGCTCTGGGGCTGGGGGCAACAGGTGCTTTTGCTGCCGCCGCTCTTCAGGCGGAGCTGGTACGAGCCCTGTTCCTGGTAGGATTTGCCCTGGCATTGGACGGAGTGGAGAACTGCTGGATCACGGCTTACACCGTACGGATCCGGGCAAAAAAGAAGAATTTCTCCGACCGCTTCGGCATAGAGGACGAATGACATATGAATTTGAATGGGGAGCGGAATGCAAGAGAGGGCATTCCGCTCCTTAGTGCCCTGCCATTGTATACTATTTTTACGGGAAAACCAAGAAAGCGACCTGCAGAAATGGGGAATCTTGGATGTAAAAGTTCGGATTATCCCGTTTTAAAAATCCCACTTGTGAAAACGTAGAAAAACACACTTCTCACCTTGCGTTTGTGGCAAAAGCTTGATATTATATAATAACCGAAGTGGGCTTATGCCCTAAATTTTTGGAAATCAAAGGAGGAAACAACATGAAACACCAGTTCAAGAGAATCGTAGCCCTGCTGTTGGCAGTCGTCATGGTTCTCGGCGTTATGCCTTCCGTGTTTGCTGCCCAGGTTGGGCCTTTCAAGGATGTGCAGGACAACGCCTGGTACGCTGACTACGTCAAGAATGTATTCGAAGCAGGCTTGATGACCGGCGTAAAAGAAGATCGCTTTAATCCCGAAGGTACCAGCACCCGTGCACAGGTTGTCACGGTTCTGTACCGCATTGAAGGTCAGCCCCCTGTAGGCAGACCTGCTCCCTTTACGGATCTGGTTGCCGACTGGTATGCCAACCCTGTTGCATGGGCACACAAGGAAGGCATTGTTAACGGCGTCAGCAAGACCGAGTTCGCTCCCAACAGAAATGTTACCCGTGAGCAGCTGGTCACCATGATTTGGCGCTACTACGGCGAGCCCGCCGGCACCGGCGACCTGAACACCTTCAAGGATGCTTCCAAGGTTTCCGATTATGCTAAGAAGGCTTTCGCATGGGCAATCGGTGCCAATGTCATCAACGGCTCCAACGGCAAGCTGAATCCCCAGGGTGAGGCTACCCGTGCACAGTTCGCCAAGATCATCTGGTCTGCCATGAAGGCATTCGAGCATGATCATCAGTGGGGCGAGGGCGTTGTTACCAGAGAGGCCACCTGTGGCAACACCGGTATCATGACCTATACCTGCTCCATCTGCGACGAGAAGAAGACCGAGATCATCTCCGCTACCGGTGCACATACCTGGAACGAGGGCGAGATCACCACCGAGGCTACCTGCGCAGTAGTCGGTGTTAAGACCTTCACCTGTACCGTCTGTGGCAAGACCCAGACCGAGGAGATCCCCGCTACCGGCAACCACAACTATGTGGACGGCAAGTGCTCCGTCTGTGGTGATCCTGAAAAGGCTGAGATCTACACCCGTACCGACGAGCTGAAGGAAGGCGACGAGGTCATCATCGTTGCAGCAGCCAAGAACATGGCTCTGTCCGGTGAGTACAACGGCTTCTACAATGTTGCTACTGCAGTTACTCCCAACGGAGACCAGATCGCTACCAACGATGACACCATCGTCTGGACCGTAGGCAAGGATGGCGAATACTACACCTTCTCCTACAACGGACAGAAGATCGGTATGGCTGACTCCTACTCCAGCATGCCTCTGGGCGAGAAGCACAATACCTGGCAGATCCTTCCCGCTAAGACCGAGGGTGCATACTACCTCTTCAATGTAGGCCGTCAGGTTTATGCTGAGTACTACGAGACCAACAGCAATTGGAGCGGCTACTACAACAACTCCAATGAGGAGCTCTTTGCTCTCTACTTCTTCGCCAAGAACGGCGAGCCCTGCGACCATGAGTGGAACGAGGGCGAGATCACTACTGCTGCTACCTGTGAGGCTGATGGTGTCAAGACCTTCACCTGCGCAATCTGTGGCAATACCAAGACCGAGACCATCCCCGCTACCGGTCACAACTATGTAGACGGCACCTGCACCAACTGCGGCAATCCCGAGCCCGTTCCCGGCGGCGACTTCGTTCTCGTAAACGAGCTGAAGGACGGCGACCAGGTCGTTATCGTTGCAGCAGCCAAGAACATGGCTCTGTCT
>JAZRGR010000043.1:0-5830 GCA_045644345.1 Faecousia sp.
CGCAGGTGTAGGTGGTGTAGCCAGCATCAACACAGGTGGGAGCAGTTACAACTGCTTCGTAGTTGTGCTTGCATTCCAGGTCAGCGTCAACGCCGCCAACAAAGACCTTGATGGTCTTGGTGCCGAGTTCGACATTGTTGGGCATGCCATAGAAGGTGACGTCGATATCGGTTGCGCCTTCCTTGAGGCCGGTAACGGTGTAGTTTTCGCCCAGCTCAGCAACGGTAGCATCCTTTACGAATGCCTGAGCGGACATAACCTGCTGGGGATTGTAAACAGGTGCGAAGCTGTCGGAAGCGCCAACTTCCAGGTTCATAACGGTTCTGTTGAGGTAGTATTCTTCTGCTTCCTCAGTGCCCTTGACGGTGATGGGACCGTCAAAGATGGTAACGGAGCTCTTGCCGTTGACCTTTGCGGTGGGATGGGTCAGAACGATCTTGGTGTTGACAACCTTGTCTTCTGCGGGCTGGATTACGGAGCCGTCGCGGGTGATGCAGTCGTCAGCGATGTAGGTGATGGTGTAGTCATAGGGAACGGTGAGTTCGATGTCGCCTTCGACAGTGGTGGGAACCTTGGTTGCTGCCAGGTCTGCAACTGCCTTGAAAGCATCATTCAGAACGCCCTGTTCATCCTTGTAAACTTCGCCGTCCATGGACATGACATCCATGTATTCAACGACAACGCCCTTGGAGGGATCGCCGGAGCTGCCGCCGGAGACGAACAGACCGAATACGGCGTCGGGCAGGTAGCTGGACTCGCCTGCGCGGCGGCCGTCAGCACTCTGCACTCTGTTATAGTTGATACCATCTTCGGAGTACCAGATGGTGAGGCCCATTTCCTGATGCTCAACCTTCAGGTAAACAACCAGAGGATCAGCGGTGGGCTTGATGGTGGTGGTGTGGCTGATGCTGCCGTTGGAGTTGCCGCCGACAGTGGGAGCCATGCTGAAGCTGGTGGAAGTGGGAGTAGAGCTGCCGCCACCGAAGCCGGGCCAGAAGCCGCCCCAGAAGCCGCCGCCGCCGCACTGGAAGGTAGCTGCGATGCGGTTGCTGGGATCTTCATAAGCCTGGAGCAGAACCTGCTGACCGTTGGCGTTGAAGCCTTCGGGGAAGGTGAGCTTGGTGACCATGGTCCAGTCACCTGCGATGGGACGGGTGAAGAAGTTGGGAGCGGTAGCGGAGAAGGTTGCAGTCTGCATGGGCAGGCGCAGGCCGAGGCCTTCGATGGCTTCGTATGCTGCTGCATCTTCGTTCACGATGGTCCATTCGTCGTCAATTTCGCCATTCAGGAAGTAGGAAGAGGAGAACTGACGGACGTACTTGATCTCAACGATCTGTTCAGCGATGTCCTTGCCGGTGAGCTTGACATATACGCTGCAGGGGAATGCGGTGGGGTTGATGCCCTTTGCGCTGGGAGCATAGCCGGTAGCGCCGGTGCCGTCATCGGTGGTGGAGTATTCCACGGTAGCGCCGTCAACGGGAACAACATTCAGGGTCAGGGAAGCGTCGTCAGCGGCAACGCCGGCGGGAACGACAACGGTGTAGCTCTTGGTGGTGGGCTCGAAGTCAGCAACGTCGTTGCCGCCAATGGTGATGCCCTTCAGAGCGGGAGCTGCGGTAACGCAGACTGCGAATTCGGTTTCAGCGCTTTCGCCGCTGGGACCGGTAACCTTAACGGTGATGGTAGCAACACCGGCGGACTTCATGACCAGCTGACCTTCGGCGAATTCGCCTGCGTCAGTAGCGGAGCCAGCCTGGACAACGTTGGGACGGTTGGAAGCGTACTCAACGGTGTAGGTGTCGGGCAGAACCTGATCAACGCCAACCTGGGGCAGTTCTGCTGCGGTCTTGCCGGCATCAAGGCGTTCTACGAGACCAGCGGTATCGGGAACGGTGAAGCCTTCTTCAGTTGCGTTGGTAGCGTCGGTAACGGCCTGGGGATCAACACCCAGATCCTTGCCGGGAACGTTGTTGATAACGCGGGTGCCGTACAGCTTTTCGTTGGCAACGGTAACAGCAACGTTGGGGAGAATGATGTTCTTGCTTGCATCAGCGTTCATGGAGAAGATCACGCGTTCGGAAACGCCGTTTTCTGCGCTGTCGCCAACCTGAGTGGGCTTGACGGAGATGACGGTGGGATCTTCACGGATGTCGCCGTTGTTGATGGTGAAGGATTCAACCAGGTCGGTTTCTGCGTTCAGATCGCTGGACTTAGCAACCCAGATCTGCCATTCGCCGGTGGGCAGTTCATAGCAGTCCTTGTCTTCGTTGAAGAATGCGAAGTCGGTAACGCGCAGGGGAATGGTAACTTCGGTGGTGCCGTTGGCAGCAACGTCAACCTTGTCGAAGCCAACCAGACGCTTCAGAGGAACGTCGTTCTCGCCGGCACCGGGAGATACAACGTAAACTTCAGCGACCTGCTTACCAGCAATGTTGTTGGTGTTGGTGATCTGGAACTTGACGTCGATGGTGGTGTCCTTGTTGACGGGATCAGCAGCGGTGCCAACAACCAGGCTGTCCTTAGCGGAAGCGCCCAGGATGGAAGCGGAGCCAGCAACAGGAGCGTAGGTGACGTCGGAGTAGCTCAGGCCGTAGCCGAAGGGATAGATGGTCTCTTCTACATTGTACATGTAGGTGCGGCCGCCTTCGCCGTTAGCGGGGAACAGGCTGTAATCGAAGAAGCCGGGGATTTCGCCGATCATGTCCTTGAGCCAGGTGGCGTTGGTACGACCGGAGGGGTTGTTCTTACCGGTGATGGCTTCGCCGAAGCCGGTGCCCTTACGGAAGCCGTTGAAGCTGGACCACAGGATGGCGTCAACATCTTCAACGATTTCGTCGGTCATCTGGACAGGACCATAGGTCTCCATGATGAGAACGAGCTTCTTGGGGTTCTTTGCCTTAACGGCAGTGAGGAGGTCAACCTGAGCCTGGCTCAGTCTGAGGTCGGTACGGTCACCGTCTTCACGGGAGTCGCCGCTGCCCTGGCCGAGGGTAACGATGGCCAGATCCAGACCTTCTTCCACAGCATCGATGGAGATGTCAGCGGACTTCAGGCCTGTGAAGCTGCTTCTGCTGGGGTTGGAGGAGTAACCGTAGTGATAGTTCACTTCGAGCTTGTCGATGGTGGACTGTGCGTAGGTTTCGGTGTCATTGAAAGCGGTCTTGATGGCCTGCTCAATGGTAACCAGGTTAGCTTCGTTGCGGGAGGAGGAGGAGTAGCCGCCACGGAAGTTACTCTGGCCGATGGGGCCGATGATGCCGACCTTATAGGTGTCGACAGCATTGATTTCGGTTTCGGTGATGGGGAGGGTCTTGTCATCGTTCTTCAGCAGAACGATGGTAGCACGGGACAGATCGTCAGCCAGGTCGATACGTTCCTGGGTCTGACCGGTAACGCCGTTGACATATTCGCCGGCAATACCAGCCTGTTCGCGGGCTGCGCCTTCGGTGACATAGTCGTTGACGGCGTCGAATTCACCAAGCTGCATACGCTTGGTCATCATACGGGCAACGGAAACTTCCAGCTGCTGCTCAGTGAAGTAACCCTTGTCGGTCTGAACATGGCTGCCATCAGCGTTCATGAGCATCTTTCTGTAGTTGGAAGCGTAGCTGCCGAGGCCGTCGGTTTCGCCGGCGTTGCACTGCAGGTCAAGGCCGTTGGCCATAGCGTTTGCGAAAGCTTCGCCTACGGTGTACTGCTTGCCGGTGAAGGGGTTGGTGTTATGGATGTTACGGTTGGCAGAAGTTGCGATGGAGTCGCAGTCAGATACGATGTAGCCGGAGAAGCCGTAGATCTGACGCAGGATGGTATCCATGTAGTAGGAGCTGTAGGAGATGGGAACACCTGCTACGGAGCTGTAAGCCATCATGACGGAGGATACGTCTGCCTGTTCCACAACGATACGAGCGGGACGGGTGTAATACTCACGCATTTCGCGAACGGTGGTATTGTCAGCGCCGCTGGTGTATCTGTTCTTTTCGGAGTTGTTAGCAGCGTAGTGCTTGATGGTGGTGACAGCCTGCTTGATGCCTTCGCCGTTGGCGTTGGTATACTTGTAGGTGCCGTCAAAGTTCTTGCCTTCCACGCCCTTGACATAGGAGGCGCCCATCAGACCGACCAGCAGGGGGTCTTCGCCGTAGCTTTCGTCGTTACGGCCCCAGCGGGGGTCACGAGCGAGGTTAACGGTGGGGGAGAAGAAGGTCAGGTTGTACTTGTTGTCGTCAACAAGTTCGCGGATCTCGGAGCCGATCTGCTCAGCTTCCTGATAGTACAGGTCGGGATCCCAGGATGCGCCCATGGAGTAGCTGGAGGGATAGGAAGCACCGTCAGAGGTGATGCCGAACCAGCCTTCCTGGGAGTAGCCGTGCAGGGCTTCGTTCCACCACATGTAGCTGGCAATGCCCAGACGGGGAATTGCTGCTGCACTGTAGCCTGCAGTCTGAGAAGCCTTCTCAGACAGAGTCATGCGGGAAACCATATCGAGTGCACGTTCTGCATAGGAATAGGTTTCGTCTTTGTAAATGGGGAGTTCGGGGGTGACCTTTACAGCACCGGGAGCTGCCTTGGGTTCTGCAGCGGAAACTACAGAAGCGGGCAGAGCGAGGCTCACGAGCATCGTAAGGGCCAGAAGAATGGTGATAAACCGTTTCATTTTGTTTGCTCCTTTCTGAAATTGGTTTTTATTATGCAAGCAATATCCCGGAATTCTGCATTGCCAAGGGATCCTCCACAAAGCCTTGGTGTAGCGCAAAAGCCACGGAATATCACAAAACATACGAAAAATGTTTTTTTCAGGAAACACCTCTACATTCTACAGATGATATTGAAGGATGGGTATAATTTACCATAATTGGGAGCAATATTCAACAACAAATTATTACAAGTTGCAAAAAAATGAGGCAAAACGCAGAGGAACGCCTTAAAAATAAAAAACGGCGTTTCCAGCGATAGAATCCCTGCCTGAACCGGCAATGCGCAGACGTTGCACCATGAGAAATGGCAACCGGACAGCCGCGGTGCCATCCGCCGCTTTTCAGAAAAAGGATTGCAGTAATCATACCAAAAGGGCCTGCCGATTTTTGTCGGCAAGCCTTTTATAGCTTGGTTGAAATGTGGATTGGTGTGTGCTACAATAAAAATATGAAACGGATAAGGGGTTGTGTTCTATGAAAACATATACCATTGTAGCCGGTGTGAACGGATGCGGGAAAAGCAGTCTCACCGGTGTTTTAAGAACCGAGATCAACAATCTCGGCAAAATAATTGATGTGGATAAGATTACGGCTTCTTGCGGTGGCAATTTGCTGGAAGGGGGCAAGCGGGCAATTGCTTTGATCGACGAGTGCCTGGAAAAAGAAATCTGCTTCACGCAGGAGACTACCCTTTCCGGCAGAAAGACCCTTGATACGGTCAAACGGGCAATTGACAAAGATTATTATGTTCGCCTGTATTATGTAGGATTGGACACGATGGAAGAGAGCCTGCTTCGTATTGAAAACCGTGTAAAAAAGGGTGGACACAATATTGATGCAAGCATTGTTGCAAATCGGTTTGGAAAACGGTTTGAGGATTTGCTGACTGTGCTGCCTTATTGCAATGAGGCCACCTTTTACGATAATGACAACGGTTTTCTTACAGTTGCCAAGTATATAAACGGCGAAATTCTTCCCATTGGAAGCAAACAGCCTAAATGGCTTGTAGAGCTTCTGACAAGAGCAAGTGAATAAAAGTGTTTTTTGATACAGGCGTGTTCTCTGCGGAGAATGCGCCTGATTTTATACTTGTTTTTGATAAAAAGGTTTAAAAACCTTTTTATAGTGCCGAAGGCACG
>JAZRGR010000044.1:0-4527 GCA_045644345.1 Faecousia sp.
TGTTCCAAATTGAGGTTTGGAAAACGCAGGAATACTTTGTGTATTTCAAGTTTTTCAAACCGAAAAGTTGGGACAAAAGATTCGCTGAGTGCCGACGGCTATTTATTCAGAGTTTTCCTAAAATATTCCCTCTAAATTAAAATCCGGCAGATATTCCGTAGTAGCGGAGCTGAATTCCTGGGTGTATCCGTTGCGGATCCCGCAGAAGTCCATCCAGCTTTCCACCGCCGCATATTCATCCTCGGTGATCCGTCGATTCATAGGAGTAGGCAATTTTTCGTTGGGTACATATTGACTCATGAGGGAGAAAAGAATATCATCCTTTTTGAAATGGTCGCCGATCCAATCCACAACTCCCAGACTGTTATCAATATATCCGGGCAGGACCAAATGACGGATCAGTATTCCTTTTTTTAATATCCCATTTTCTATCCGATATTTTCCCGTCTGTCGGAACATTTCTATAATTGCGGATGTAGCTGTCTCGAAATAATCCCTACACTTAGACAGCTTATATCCCAAGGAATTATCAGAGTATTTCAGATCCGGTAGATATACGTCTACCAAACCCTCTAAAGCCTTGAGACTCTCCACAGATTCA
This sequence comes from Faecousia sp., assembly GCA_045644345.1. Lineage (GTDB taxonomy): Bacteria > Bacillota > Clostridia > Oscillospirales > Oscillospiraceae > JAZOXB01. Next base: position 602 of record JAZRGR010000044.1, read on the forward strand.
TAACCGCCGCAGTTATATACTACAGGAACAGGAAGCTTGGGTGACAGTGCCTCGATCACATGGGGAAGAAAGTGAGTAGGAGTAACCAGGTCTAAGGTCTCGGCACCTCTCTCAATTAAATTTTCGAAGGTTCTCCTTAGATCCATTGCTTGTATGCCGTGACCGTATTTAGATATCTCAATATTCTGGCAGTAGGAGCACCCCAGCGTACAGCCACTGAAAAACACTGCTCCTGTGCCCCTTTGTCCAATAATGGGAGGTTCCTCTCCCATATGGATCATAGCCTTAGCCAATATAGGGGTGTCGGGCATATTACAGAAACCCCGTTCCCCCTTTGTCCTATCTACACCGCATGCTCTTGGGCACAGGTTGCAGGAATGATAATTTAGCATAGTTTCTCCTTTTTGGATTGTACTTTTTCTCTATCCATGATATAATAGAAGATACAAATTGTGAAATCAAATGTTTCACGTGAAACAGGGTGAAAAGAATGTTAAAGAAAAATGAAATTTACAGAGCCTCTGTCACCGGCTTCACTAGCGAAGGTTTAGGTGTCTGCCGTGTAGAGGGCTGTGCAGTCTTCGTTTCCAACGCGGCACCGGACGAAGAATATGATATCCGTATTGAGCATATCGGTAAGAATGCGGCTTACGGTAAGATCGTTACTATTATAACTCGATCCGAGGCAAGAGTCAACAGGGCATGTCCCTATGCCAAACAATGCGGTGGTTGTGATTTCTGGCACATGACCTATGAGGCAGAGTGCGAGATCAAGAGACAACGGGTTCTGGACGCACTCAACCGAATCGGTGGACAGGAATTGGAGACACTGGAGATCACAGGAGCCAGAACCTGTGAGGGATATCGGAACAAGGTCCAGTTCCCCGTAGCAAAGGGAAAAGCAGGTTTCTATAAAAAGGGGACTCATGACTTGATCCCCATAGACCACTGCCTCATCCAGCCTAAGTGTGCAGACGATGCCAGAGAAGCTGTCTTGCAATGGATGAAGGAGTGCAAGGTCCCATCCTACGATGAGGCATCCCATACAGGTCTCGTCCGCCACATCTTCGTTAGATACGGAGAGAAAACAGGGCAGATCCTTGTCTGTTTGGTTTGCAATGGTACAGATCTGCCTAAGAAGAAGCGGCTGATCGAATTATTGCAGAAGATCCCCGGCATGACATCCATCGCCATGAATGTAAATACCCGTAAGGGCAATGCCATTATGGGGGACACCACCAAGACTCTGTGGGGTGAGGATGCCATCGAGGATGTTCTCTGTGGTCTGCGATTCCGCATTTCTCCCCGTTCCTTCTATCAGGTCAATCGGGATCAGGCAGAGGTGCTGTATGAGAAAGCCATTTCTTGTGCAGAGCTGTCAGGGGAGGAGCGAGTGTTAGACCTGTACTGTGGCACCGGCACCATTACTCTCTGCCTTGCAAAGAGAGCCAAAGAGGTCATCGGTGTAGAAGTGATCGATACCGCCATTGAAGATGCCAAGAAGAACGCAGAACGGAACGGCATCCAAAATGCACAGTTCTTCTGTGCCGATGCAGGGCAAGCCGCCCGGAAGCTGTGCCAAGAGGGGAACCGTCCCGATGTTATCGTTGTAGACCCTCCTCGGAAGGGTGTGAGCCCCGATGTCATCGAAGCCATTGACACCATGAGTCCCAAGAAGGTGGTCTATGTCTCCTGCGACCCTGCAACCTTAGCCCGTGATGTAAAGCTCCTATGCGAAAGAGGCTATAAGCTCACCCACGCCGAAGCCGTGGATCTGTTCCCACGCTGCTCACATATAGAATCAATCGTGTGTTTAACACGAGATTGATTCTATAACGAAGTTTGCCTTCGGCAAGTGAAGTTACTTCGTAGTGAAGTTTCTCCTCGGGGCGAAATGTAATTGCTAAACCTAACTTCATCGAAAACAATCAACACTGTCAGCAACAAAGAATAGGAGATACATTATGCAATATCAGCTCCATGATTGTGAAGTTGATTCCATCACTTTCGAGGATAACAAAATCATTTTTTCTTTTCCCAACGGTTTCTATGTTATGGACGACAACGGACAGGAAATAATGCCACCGAAAAAGAAACTGGTTTTCACCGTAGACAGAGACAATTTCCCCAATGACCCCGTAGAATCTTTTGTCACTTTCCGCAGAATCAATCGAAGAATGAACGGATGGAAAGAGATTTCATTCAAACAATTTTCTTCCCTTTTCAAACAAGGAAACATGGTCATTCATGACGAATACGACAGCAAACTGACAAATTGGAAAATCATTGAACTGAATGCCAATACAAACCGATCCAACATAGAACTACATATTACAGATATTATAAATATAGAATTTATGCTATAACTTGAGGGTTAAAACCTGAAAGGAATGACAGAAAATGGATGAAAACTGTGTCAAGGTAATCAAGATAAGCAAGCAGGCATTGTTTGAATTTATCTACGAGAACTTTATCGCCGATCAAGAGCAGCTTCTTGATGTAGACCCATTGCAAGTTTCCAATTCTTTTGATATCCATTTTGAGCGTGGGGAATTTATCTTCTGCGCCTATAAGAGTGAAAATGAGAAAGGTGAATTTCTTGAGCTCCCTGCCGGCATTGATCTGCAAAAGGTCATGGCAAAGATCCCCGATACCACACAGACCATGTTTGCCGACGGAAGATATCGGGAGTACACAAAAGAGGAACTGCTCCGCCTATCAGCAGATATCGAGTAGTCATTTATCTGCAACACACATGATTGTACCATTCCAACATAGCACGAAGTCCGTATCAAAGTAGGTGATACCATGAAACATCATCCAAAGTTGGCGTCTCTGGGAATTGTGATCCTTGTGGTTCTGTTTTCCCCCATCATTCTGGTAGGGTTACTGATGGATCGGATTGCTTATCTCTTCTCCTTGCCCAAATTAAAAAGGACCTATTATGAATCGTCCTATTATAAGGATCTGTCTGTCCCATACAGTAAGCATTTGCTGTATTCTCCCCAATATCGAGTATACAATAGTCTAAAGAAACAAGGGTTAGATTTTCAGTTCCGAGATAGTTATTCTAATGATATAAACTACTTTGTGTATGGAAATACCTTGTACCTGCTTGATAATCTTGATCAGATGCAATTTAACGAGAACAAGAGGATCTGGGAGGCGGTCTATGACGGCGATCCTACCCCCCTGGACGGAGTATACGAAGCTTTGTCCTCAAAAATCAGGTCTCAGGAAGAGGTCTTGCCCATAAAACTCCTTGTGGAACGGAGATTGATCACTGAAACAGATCTGAGAGGTATGGAGCTTCCCGACTATATTACCCTGATCCGAAGCTATGACAGAGCCTTTCAAGAGGAAGATCCCCAGCTCACACAGATCATTCCCACAGACGAGAAAGAACTCTATGGTATGATGGGTCTGACACCGGGATTGTGCGGCACATACCGTATTGCCGAGGACAATACCTTAATTTGGGATCTGTATGACAAGGCGGAGCTTCACATTGGGGTCCATCCCATGGATTGTACCATCAGCGTCCATAGAAAAGGCGTTTCCAAATTCCGCAATGAGATCACCCATTGGCATTGTGATATCTATTCTGTCTATGACGAGATCTGCACCTTGGGAAAACCGGGCAATGTTCTTGTGATCCGAAGCTCCCTTTTTGGGAAATCCACCTATCAAGGCAGCCGTGAAGAATGTCCCTACAAAGAAAATCGAAATAGCTTATTTGGCAGAGTATATTATTTCCTCCCAAGTGTTTGAATCTATTTGATTGCCAAATTCCGATTTATCGAGCTGTTCGATTTCCGAATTTGTTCGTAGGGGCGACCTGTGGTCGCCCGCAAAATGTTCCGATTTTGTCGGAAATCTCGTGATAATCCTACAATTTCGTCATTGTCGTTTTGCGACAATGACCG
>JAZRGR010000045.1:0-13056 GCA_045644345.1 Faecousia sp.
CGGGGATAAAACGTATGCACCCCGATCCTATTCGTAGGGGACGACCCTGTTTCGTTCCGCCCCACCCCCGTCACCCGTACGAACCTACATCCATACGAATGCATCCCAAGCTTGTTCATAGGGAACGACCCTGTGTCGTTCCGCAAACATTACAATATACGTTGGTACACATTCCAAACGAACCAACCACCTAATTTCATCAAATGCCGGTCATCGTCCAAACATAACAACCTTGTACGGGTTACGATGATTCCACGGAACGACACAGGGTCGTTCCCTACGAACAAATTTGTTACCGTCTGCGTAATGTCGTAATGCACACGGGTTAGGAACATGCCGCGGAACGAACCCGTGTCGTTCCTCCCTACCCCCGTCACCCGTATGCACCGGGGATAAAACGTATGCACCCCGATCCTATTCGTAGGGAACGACCCTGTGTCGTTCCGCAAACGTAACAATATACGTTGGAACACATTCCAAACGAACCAACCACCAAATTTCATCAAATGCCGATCATCGTCCAAACATAACAACCTTATACGGGTAAGGATGATCCCACGGAACGACACAGGGTCGTTCCCTACGAACAAATTTGTTACCGTCTGCGTGATGTGGTAATGCACACGGGTTACGAACATGCCGCGGAACGACACAGGGTCGTTCCCTACAAACAACTTTCACCCTTTGAACCTCATGTCGAAACTGATATAGATCGATGTTAAAATCCCCGGGCAAAACAGTTGCAAATATCTCAACATGATGATATGATGAAATAGGGTGATAAAAAATGAATAAACCGTGCAGAAAAAAACTTCGTCTCACTACCTACGATTACGAACAGCCGGGAAGCTACTTTATAACCGTGTGTACTCACAAACGATCACATTTGTTTATAATGGACCATCCTGCATATAGGAAGAATCAACAATCTAATTCTATCACGACTGCAAATCGCATACTCCATTATTGTATATCAGAATGCATTCGTGAATTCCCTAATATCCATGTTGATCGATATATCATAATGCCGGATCATATACACATGATTATCACCATTAGGGAACACAAACCGGGAATTTCTATACCTACCATTATGCAACATTTCAAGACCATAACCACCAATCATTATATTCATAATGTAAATATAGGGCTTCTTCCCCCCTTTCATAAGAAAATATGGCAGAAATCCTATTATGATCATGTCATCCGCAACCAAAAGGATTATAATGAAACATGGGAATATATCGTATATAATCCCGAAAAATGGATAGATGTCCACAGTAAATCGACCCATAATACCATCATCCCATAGAAAAGTTTGACCAATATCAAACCGTGACACATCCATCTGATCAGAAGCACCGCATACCACATCGTCTACCTTCCGTCACGCGTATAAAATTCTTTTAAACGCATGCACCCCGATCCTATTCGTAGGGAACGACCCTGTGTCGTTCCGCCCCACCCCCGTCACCCGTATGCACCTCCCTAAACACGCACCCATCCCCGATTTCATTCGTAGGGAACGACCCTGTGTCGTCCCGTCGTACCTCCATCACCCGTACGAACCTTCATAAACACGCACCCACCCCGATCCTGCACACGCTCTTGCCTCTCCCCTTGGGAGAGGTGCCTCGGAGAGGCGGAGAGGGTAAATTGCACCTCCGTCACCCGTACGAACCTACATTCATACGAATGCATCCCAAGCTTGTTCGTAGGGACCGACCCTGTGTCGTTCCGCAAACGTAACAATATACGTTGGAACACATTCCAAACGAACCAACCACCTAATTTCATCAGTTGCCGGTCATCGTCCAAACATAACAACCTTGTACGGGTAACGATGATTCCACGGAACGACACAGGGTCGTTCCCTACGAACAAATTTGTTACCGTCTGCGTGATGTCGTAATGCACACGGGTTACGATCATGCCGCGGAACGACACAGGGTCGTTCCCTACGAACAAATTTGTTACCGTCTGCGTGATGTCGTAATGCACACGGGTAAAGGGAACAATGTACCCCGGGACATATTCCAAACGGACCAACCATCCATTACGAAACCCACATAAACGAGAAAATCCCCCGGCTTGCGTGATGCAAGTCGGGGGATCCCTTTTACCCTATGGGGTGATATTGCTCATTACGAGAAGATCGCCGAATATACACCGGGTAGGTGTGGGACGCCTCCTCATAATTCACCTTGGCGACTTACCTCATTAAGAGGAGAACACCAAATTGACGCTGGTATGGTAGCAGATGCCGTCGTCGTGGTCCTTGAAGGTGATATGCTTCCCGTTGCAGCCATCGGCGGTAAAATACCCCATGACTGCATAGTTCTTCATCTGGTCCGTTGAATCCACATCACCTAAAACGCACCGCTGATTATTCAGTCCGATCATTACACTGCAATTGGTCAGAGTCTGGGTCAGGGCGAATCGTTCCACCAACAGCTCCGGTCTATGATATTGTCTCTTCATACGCGATAGATTCCTTTCTGTCAATGAAATTTACCCTGCCTGCTGCGGGTTAAAGAACCGCAGTGCAGAATCGCCGTAACGCATCATATCCAGCAGCAGGGGCTTCAGTGCGGCGTCCTCTACCTTGGAGGCGGCATAGCTCTCGATGCTGTAGGTCAGAGCGTTGCTGACACGGTTGCCTGCCTCATCCTTCAGCCAGCAGGTCACGGGGATCCGCATATCCTTGGCGGCAAGCTGATCGAATGTGACCTTGTACAGTCCGGAGGAGGTTGCCACGAAGTCCTCGGCAGGTACCTCTACGGTGATCTCTCTGCCAATACCGTTGGTGTAGACGATGACCAGAGTCTTGTCCTCAAGGCTGTCTGCAATAGGTGCGATGTAGTAGTTGATCTCTACCTTGTCCTTAAGGCTCAGGGTAGCGCCTAAGATGCTGATGCCGTAGGCTCCCTCGCCGGGAACGGTGGGATCATCCTCTACCATGCAGGAGCTCAGATCCGGCACAGCCTCGGTGCCCAATGCCTTCTGCTCCTCGGTTAAGAAGCTGTTGGCAAGGAGCTCGGTGTGATAATCGAAGTAGATCTGTGCCTGAGAACCGTAGTTCAGCATATCTACCAGCAGGGTCTTGAGATTGTCATCCACGGTCTTTGCCAGGGTGTTCTTGGCATAGGTCACAACACCGTAGTCACGGATCTCGCCGCGGACAAGCTCCCCGTCTCTGTATGCGTACAGAGTCATGCGGACCGTAGCAGACATTTCCTTGGCGGACATGGCTGCGTAATTGAAGTTCATTGCGGTTACACCGCCGCTTCGTACCTCGGTGAAGCGGTCGATCTTGAGGGTCTCGTAGATGACCTCGTCGCCGTAGAACTTCTCGATCATGACATAGGGATCGTCGTAGCCCTCTAAGGTGGTCTCGTTGACATAGATGTTCATGCCGATGCTGCTGTGGAGGTTCAGAGACACTGCCAGGAACCGCAGATTCTCGTCTACGGTCTCCAGCTCATCCTCGGGTACCATGTCGTAGGCTCTGCGGAGCTGGAATGCCAGCCGCTTCAGGTTGGGCATATCCTGGTGAGTTCCTTCCACAAGCTCGCCCTGCTCATCATAGGTCAGAGTCTCGGCAGATACGGGGATGGTTGCCAATTCCAGACCGCTGTACTTCACGTTGCTCATGGAGAAGGGATTTGCGCTATCCGCACTCAGCACCACACGGTAATACTCTACACCGCCGATGGTTTCCTTGACACACTTGGAATAGTCTACGGTGTAATACTGCTCGGTATAGCCGATTGCATTGCTACTGCTTACAACAGTCTGCACCGTTGCTCCATCCGCACCGATCAGGATCAGTCCGGGAGCTGTGACGGTATCAGCGGTTCCTCCCAATGCCTTGGGGTTCAGATTCCGCATACCGATCTGGAGCATACCCTTGGAGGTACCTGTCTCACGGACATAGAATACAACTGCCTGGGTAGCGGACTTGAAGTAGAGCTCGTTGTTGGGACCTGCTACCAGATAGTCGTTGAGATCGTTAGTAAAGGTTCCGTCATAGGTCTCGCCCTTTTCTCCCTCGGTCTTGGAGTTCTCCTTGTAGAACACATGGGCAGATCCGTACTTGAATTCACCCTTGCCGTCAAAGGCTGCGGAAGCTGCCTTGCCGTCAATGATCAGATTACGGATCTGGACGAATTCAGCCGTTTTCTCACCCTCGGTGTAATAGTCACGGTCACTATCCTCCATGGACAGGGGGTTGTAGATCCGCACACCGTCCAGCCACAGATAGGCTGTCTTTACGGGAGGAACATACCATTGCAGTTCCTCGCTCCATACCCAGCCATCGGTAGCATCCCAGTCGTATTCCGGCACGGAGTTGATATCCACGCGATAGGTGCCGTAGCCCAGCTCCTTATGGATTAAGGGTGCCTCGAAGATCTCCCCGTCTCTATACAGAGTATCCACCAGACCATAGTCCCTAACGCTCTCTTTCCCGTCCTTATCTATGGCAGTGATCACGTATTCCATAGAGCCGGATTTTGCATTGGTGGTGCCCATCACATCGAATGCCGTACCCGTAAAGGTGAAGCTCAGGATAGTGCCGCCACCCTTGATCACGATCTCCTTATGGGTGCCGCCGCTGCCGGTGTAGGTTCCGGGAGCGTAAGCGTAATCCTTGTCATTGCCGTAGTTGCCGGTATCGCTACCGTCCTGGGTTCCGGCGTTGGGAGTACCCACCGGATTTACTTCAATGATAGTCGTATCCCCGTCGAACCAATCCAGAGCTGCACTGGTATCGTCGTAGTATACCACGTTGGAAGGGATGACCTTGATGGTCTTGACCAGCTCTGCTTCCTTGAAGGGATCTGCAGTACCCATTACAGTACCGGCAGTCTCCCCTGCGCCACAGGCACGGAGGATCGCATACATGGTCTCGGTATAACTGAGCATATCTGTAGTAGTATAGGTTACGTCCTTGCCGTGGGCTGTAAAGGTTCCGTATGTGCCCTTTCCACCTTCTGCAAGGGTGCCCTCAGCAAAGCTGAGAACGGGACCCTCTGCAACATAGGCAGGTGCTGTCTTGGCAAAGCCCTCTACACTGACATTTGCCCCCTGCAGAGCATCGTTCAGATACAGACTCGTGCTCATATCCAAGGGATGATTGTAGTCCATCACATAGATGCTGTCCTGAACATCGTATACATGAGCCTTGACCTTTCCACTGACTTCTTCGGCGTTTCCGCCGGCATCCTTGAAGCTGACCTTGATCTTGCCCTCGTAAGTACCTGCCGTAGCAGCTCCGAAGCTGTAATTGTCGGCATCTACAGTGATACCTGCAAGTCCCTCAAAGGTAATGTCAACTAAGCTGTAGCTCTTGCCCTCTGTAAAGAAGTAGCCCAAGGAATCGCAATTCATAATGGCATTGAGCAGAGCTTCCTCTGTAACCTTGATCTCATGACCTGCCCACAAATACAGCCCTAAGGTATCCTTTAACTCCGGCACTACCAGATACAGCTCTAACTGCCGGGTCTCCTCACAGTACACCTCAACAACTTTATAGCCCTGGGTGCTGTAGAAGGGGATCTGTGCGGGAATCAGGGTTCCATCTTCATCCACCTTGGAAGCAAGTCCACTGTTGGTCCAGTCATTGGTAATACGGACACCGGGATTTGCGGCACTGAGCGTAGAGCTCAGCTCCACACCGTAAGTCTGACCGTTGGGAACGAAGGGCTCGTTTGCCAGGAAAGAGATCTTGCTGGCATCCTGAGCGGGATAGAGCTTGATGTCATAGGCCTTATTGCCGGTATGTGTTAATGTACCGCCAAGGTTGAACTTCACCAAATCAGCGATGTCAAAGGCATAACCGTTGGGAATATCGAAGGAGCAGTCGATAAAGGTATAGTTTGAAGCCGCGGACTTGCCGGAGTAATAAATACCGTTAATACCCAAAGGAGTATTGGCACTGATTTGGCAGCCTCTGAGGATCAGAGACTTTCTGGCAAGAATCGCCACTCCATAGTTCCTATAGCCCTTGGTATCGGTGAGAGTGAGCTTAATGTTATCCATGTACATATCGCAGACCACTTCATCATGGAAGTAAGTCGCCTTGATCTCACCAACCTGTGCCGGATCCTCTGCACAATCTGCGAAGGAAATAGCAGCTTCGCTTAATACAGTAAAGGCACCGGTTGATGTGAAATCATGTCCACAGAGACAGAAGTTTGCGGTTTGCTGTGTACCTCTGATACGGATCTGACTAACTGCGATATCCTCAACGAAGACATAGTTGCCGGAGGCAAGAAGTGTACCGGAGGGATCGATGCCCGCATTCCAAATATCCAGAGTCAAGGGTCGGTCAAAGACAATGGTAGTCACATTGCCGTCCTTATCCTTACGGGTATGAGTATGAGGCACTGCGAAGTGGAGCTCGGAGGGTTCCTCTGCGCTATCGCGGAATTTCCAGATCAGAACGCCCTCAGTCTCGCCCACATATGCGAAGGGATAATTGCCCATAGCATTGGTGGTAGCGTTTGCGCCCCAACCTGTGGTGAACTTGACATAGTTGCCGTCAGTGGGAGATACTTCGGGTTTTACGGTGTAGGCCTCGGTGGGAGCAACGAAGCTCTCGCCGATGGTGATGGTCTCGTCCGTTGCAAGATAAACATCTGCAACAGAGCTGTTGAGTTCGACTGCACCGTTAACAGTGAATTCTCCGCCCTCATGATAGACAGCGTAGTCACCGCCGTTGATGGTGCCGGCATTCATGGTGAGCACGCCCTCGTGAGTATGAGTCAGGCCGACGAAGGTCTGCTCACGGGTGGTGTTGGTCACAGTGCCGTTGATGGTACCGCCGTTGACCTCAATATCGGACTCGTTATGGACATTGCCGTTGAGGACACCGTCGTTCATAACCACCTTACCGCCGAACTCGATAAGGTACTCGCCCAGATAGGTACGGACATCAGCAGTCAGCTTCAGAGCAGTTGCACCGGTGACAGTACCGCCGTTAAGGGTGACATTGCCCTTGGCATCTATACCACAGCTTGCGCCTGTTACAGAGCCACCGGACATAATGAATTCACCAATATGGAAGGTATGCTCTTCGCCATTCCAAGTATTGTAAATATCAACGAGCACACCTGTTGACTTAGAGTCAATGGTACCACCGCTCATATCAAGCTTGGACAAATGACTGACAGTAACACCTGTGCCGTTGGAGGTAATATTACCACCGTAGATGTAGATCTCGTTTGCACCGGAAGAGGCAATACCACTACCGGTGGATGTGATGTTACCGCCATTCATGACGACCTTGGATCCGCCGGTTGCATTAATACCCACAGCTGTGGTAGAAATCGTACCGTCATAGAGGTACATATCCGTGTCTGCAATGGTAACAACGGGAGTGCCGGTGCCGGTGATGGTACCGCCATACATGCGGAATTCACGAGTTACATTTTCTACAGTGGTGGACTGCACGCCGTAGCCATAGACCGCATCCAGTGTACCACCGTAAATGTTCAGATCGCCCTTGATGTCGATCAGCATACCGCCGCCGGACTCGGAAGCAGTCTTGGTAATCTTACCGGTATGCTCCTCACTGCAATCGCAGATGTTCAGAGTCGCATCCTCTTGTACAACGATGTTATTCTCACGCTTGGACAGGGTGAAGGTGTAGCCGTTGAGACAGAAGTCTACATCTCCGCCGATGGTGAGAATCCCATCATAGGTGATGTTGTCCAGAAGGACATAGCTACCGGAAGGCAGGACACCGTCTACCAGATAACTGTTAAGGGTCTCGACGCTATCGATGACCTTGTCAAACTTCACATACTCCGGAGTGGTTCCGTCAGCCAGGGGTGCATCGGAATCCGGGGTAGCGGACATATAGTGCTGATGCTTTGCCTCGAAATGAGCTGTTGCCTTGACATAAGCAAAAGGCATGATGAAGGAGTAAGTGCCGTCACCTCTGTCGGTCACATCAACAGTGTAGTGTTCAGGTCCGTTGTAGGCATCCAGAGTGATGTGACTGAACTTGTATGCCATGCCGGGAGCGGGAGTCAAAATGACCTCGGTTCCCTTAGAGCAAGTGCTGTGAGAAGCTTTCAATTCACCGCTTCCTTCGGGCTCCACAAGGGTTTCTACAGAAGGATTGACGAGGTAGATCTCCTTGCGTGTCTTTTGTTCACCGTTCTCTTCATAGGTGTAATCCATCTCACGGACAACATACTTGTTCTGATAGCTAACAAAGGGAATGTATCCGCCGTGATCGTAGTCGCCCCAACCATTGGTGATTCTGAAAGGAACGCCTTGATCTTCGGCCAGATCGACAACATAGGTCTCTCTCACGCCGTCTACAGTGGGGGGATCCAGAGGACCGGTAATATTCAGGATACCATTGCCGTAGAAGTTGATATCGGGGCCGCCCTTGTTGTTCTGGAGAATAAAGGAGCCCTGCATCTGGGTCATACCGTTCAGGCTGTCAACTTCAGTAACACCACCGCCGGTGGTATCGATAACCTTACCGGATTTAAATACGATGGTACCCTTGTTACCGTCTTTGTTGTGCTCGGTAACGCAAATAACAGACCACCAAGAGGTGGGTCCCTGGAGGGTTGCACCTTCAAGATAGACCTTAGCATAGGGACTGGGGATCTCAAATGCACTGTAAGTCGAATTACTTGCAGTAGCAATCAAAGTACCGCCAATAAGATGTGCTTCTGCTCCAACCTGATTGCTATGAGCAAATACGAAGCCTACAGCAGTCCATGTTGCACCGCCGACACAGTCGTAAACATAGAAAACAGCATTGTTGGTAACAGTAGCTCTACCATTTTGGGTGATCTTACCGCCACACAAACACAGATGAGTTTCGTCTGTCGAGTCTTTGAATGTAATGGTAGAGGCATTGATTTCCTCAACCAAAACATAGTTGCCGGCAGGGATGCCATCATGAGCCATGTAGTAATCCACTGCAGCTTGAGTCAGAATCTTATCGAATACCATTCCATCGGGGTGGATATGCTTCTCCATAAAGTTGACCTCAACGGTCACATCGGCTGCGGGCATGGTAAATTCTGCGGAGTAAGTGCCGTCACCGTTATCGGTAAGCACAAGATTCTCGGTAACTGTCTCTGCACCGTTCCAATAGCTCATAACCATAGATGCAGCGAAATAAGCATCGGAAGCAGGAGTTGCGGTAACAATGGCCTTTGTGTCCTTCGTACCGTATCCTACAACTGCGGGCTCACTGCCGCCAACAGAGATCAGTGCGCTACCCATGGTGTCATCATTGACCCGTACTTCTGCCTTGGGGATGACCAGATACAGCTCGGTTACACCGTTTGCGTCGGTAATGGGACGGACGGCATAAACAGTACCGGCAAAGGGGATGTTGTCAATGTCATTGTACTTTGACCAATCCTTGGTAAATACTGTAGGTCCGGGAATCTCCACACCAGGTTCGGTATTGATGGTGTAAGTTTCACCTTCGGGTGCATCGATCTTTCCGATAATCGTAATGACTTTCCCAAGATTGCTGATCTCGAAATCAACATAACCACCGGTAAAGACGGGGCTACCCATCATTTCCACAGTACCATTGTAAAGAACAACAGAAGCATATTCTGTGTTGTTTACTTCAACAGCACCACCGGTAATGCTCAAGAATCTACCGTCAAGTGTGTTATACATGCCGTAAGAATCAGTCAATAACTTACCACCGGAAAGAACGAAACCATGGGCACCATTCTGGATGGCCGCGGTGTTAGCTTCGGGATGGATGATCATAGTACCACCATTGAGTTCCAGAGTACCGGTACCGCCTGCAACTCGAATATTATAAGCCGGATTGGTTCCTTCAATCACACCTTGCTTCGTGCAATCATAAATCGTACTGTATGCAGTTCTGTAACCGTAGGTGGGTGCTTTGAGGGTTTTTCCGCACAGACAGAGGTTCATATTACCTGCAAATATCGTATGAACGGAAACAGTAACATCTTCTGCCAGCACAAAGTTGCCATGCTCCATGGTTTGGGGCATATTGTCTTGGAAAATATACTTATCAAAGACGATGGTTTCACCGTTTGCCAGAGTGTGGATGTGGGTCTTCATGAAGGTGACCAGAACATCTACGTCCACATCAGGCATGGTGAAGGTGTACTCTCCGTTTGCATCGGGCTGGATATAGGTCTTGACCTGAGTATCGCCGTCCATGTAGGTCAGAACCACTCTTGCAACAGAGTGTCCCTCTGCGGGAGTGGCATCGATCTTCACAGTGTCTGTTTCCAGAGCCATAGAGATCACATTGCCATTGGCATCCTTGGCAACAGCAGTGCCGTTACCCTCGATCTGAATGTTAATTGCCCGCTCAATACCAAAGTACAGCTCGCCGTCCTTCTCGAAGATCACATATTCATCTTTTTTGGATGTAAAGGGAATAGGATCAGTCTTATTGTCATCCCAGTTCTCTGTGATCCGGATGGGAAGGGTCTGCTCGAAATAGGTTTTCGTACCGTTGATACCATAGGAGCCGCCGGTAACGGGGCTGTCAATGATAATGGTCTGACCCTGAGTTGCAAGATAAATATCAGTACTCATTGTCAGAATCGGTTCGCCACCGAAGTGGAATTCCGTGTTACCCACATAAACGGTAGCTGTAGTACCACCGTCGATGGTACCGCCGGTGATGCGGAGGACACGGTCGGAAGCGGAGCTACTATAGCTGTAAATACCATAAGGGCCATTGGGCTTCAGGTATCCACCGGTGATCTCCAGTGTACCCTTGTTATGAACGATCAGCTTGGAGCCGGATCTTTCGATGAGAGAACCGCCTGCCACGAGCATATAGCCTTCGGTAGTGGTATCGGTGGTAACTTTACCACTGTAGATACGGAAGAAGGCACCTTCATTGTTCATGGTATTGTAGGGATTAAAGGAGCCGGTTTCACCCTCACTGCAATCACAGACATTCAAGGTACCGTTGATGGTGAGGTCATTGGTGCCGAAGTTCATGCTGTGTCCGTTAAGGCAGAGGTTGACTGTCTCATCAATGATGATGGTGTTGGAAACAGTAATGTCATCCAACAGAACATAATTTCCACCGGGGAGGTAGACCTTGGTACCGTCTCTGAGGAGATAGGATTCAAGGTTATTTCTGTCCAGCTCAATCATGAAGAAGGTGTCTTCCATGCCCTCGGTCATGGGGTGGGTGTGGGGATCTTCAAAGACTACATTGACGGTCACATCTGCCGCAGGCATCTTGAAGGTGCCGGTATAGGTGCCGTTTTCGTCCTTGGTCATTTCCACAGTCTCGGTGACAGTTTCCGCACCGTTCCAGTAGGTCATGGTCACGGGTCTGAGAAGCTTATTCTCATTGGGAGTAGCGGTGACGGTGATTTCCGTGTTCTCATTCCCTGTCATGGGATCGACAGAAGCGGAACCCTTGGTGTCGTCGTTGACATTCAGGGTGACCTCGGGAATCACCAGATACAATTCTCCGTTGATCTCACGGACTGCATAGCCCTGGGTGCTGACGAAGGGGATCTTGTCGTTGGGAATTTCTGCGTTCTTCCAACCGGAAGTAATGATCTCGGGGTTGGATGCGGTAATAGAAGCTGCATCTTCTGTTTCGATGCTGTATACCTCTCCTTCGGGAGGAGTCAGCTTGGAAGGAATGGTGATGACATAATCACCGCCATACAGGAGGAAGTCTGCGATCTTACCATTGATCTTGGGACTGCCGTATACCTGAACAATACCTTCCCAGTATACCTCGGAGCAATACATCTCTGCATTGAATTCACCGCCGATAAAGGACATGACATCGTCATAGGAAGTATAACCCCAGTTGATATGGCCGTTACCCAGTGCGGTGAAGGTACCGCCTTCCATAATGACATTGCCACAAATCTGCAGACCGCTGTAACCGTCGTCAACACGGGAAACCAGATTGCCTCCGGCAATGATCAGCAGAGAGTTCTGATTTTCGCCATTACCTCTGTTGGTAACAAAACCATAGGCCTCGTAGATACCGTCTCCTGTACAGTCATCAATACGGGCTGTGGTTGCAGCATTGTTTACAAAAGCATTGGTATGACCACCACCGGTAACGTTAATATCGTTTCCACACAAGCAAAGCTCTACCTTATTTCTGTAGAACAGTTTAGGGATCTCCATATCCTCGACAACCACAAAGTTACCATTGTTCAAATTATAATCGAGTGTAGCTGCGATTCCTGCAGTAAGAACCTTGTCATAGACGATCTCCGTGCCGTCTGCAAGAGTGTGGATATGGGGCTCATAGAAATAAACCGTTGCAGTGACAGCTGCGGAGGGCATAACAAATGCAAAGTCGCCCTGTGCGTTGGGAGCAAGTTCCTTGATAACCTGAGTCTCCCCTTCCATATAGGTCAGGACGAGTCTGCCTGCGAAGTGTCCGCTTGCGGCAGTGGCATCGATGGTGACAGTCTCTGTTTCCAGAGCCATAGAGATCACATTGCCATTGGCATCCTTGGCAACAGCAGTGCCTTCGCCTTCGGTCTGAACGGTGATGTTTGCCTTCACACCAAGATAAACCTCGCCGTTCCTCACATAGGTGAAGTAGTTGGGATCTGCAGAGGTGAAGCAGTTGTAGGTATTGCCGTTTTCATGGAAGCCTTCGGTAATCTGAATGGGATGCCCAACGGTAGGCTTGGTACCGTCCAGTCTTACGGAATAGGTCTCACCCTCAGGGGGCGTTAAGAGGTCTGTAATACTGATAACACAGCCTCTACCATTGTAAATGTAAATATCCTCACTTGCGCCATTGATCACAGGATCTCCGGACAGATTCAATGTACCACCGTAGAACTCGATACCCTGATTATCGGGAGTAATGCTGCCACCGGTGATGGTCACTGTTCCTGACTCCAGACAAATACCGCAGCCCTTGCCGGTGACATAACCACCGTGGAAATTGATCGTACCGCGACTATACAGACTATTGCTTGAAATGCTGTCATAGTTACCGCCATAGACGTTTATAACTCCGCCTTGAGCCATAAGGATCGTATTAGCATTATAGGAAGAATTAGAGGTAAC
>JAZRGR010000046.1:0-10929 GCA_045644345.1 Faecousia sp.
CAATTAAAAGTAGACAACTTTTAATTGAATCTTTTTGTACCGAAAGGCACAAAAAGCGTCTCATACGAGTTTCTACGCCCTGAAGGGCTATAAAAAGTAGCCATTTGCGAATGTCTACTTTTTAAAGAAACTCAGTATAAATGGATTTGGTCATAGTATAGTGCCCTTATCCCGTGAACGGAAGCCCCCCGGGGGGATATTTCTTCGATTTTCGTCAATATCAACAAATACGTCCTTCCTTATTTCAACAAATAGACTAAACATCTTCTGAAAGATTTTTCTTGAATATCCTGTAAAAAGTGGTATAATGGTAATGACGGGAGCTCCCTCCCGTACAAGAATACTACATACGAAAAAGAGGGTAATCACCATGAAGAAAACAATCGCTATGCTCCTGGTCCTTGCCATGGTCCTGGGTCTCATGCTCATGACCGGTTGCAAGGCTGACACCACCGCAGACAAGTCCGATACCACCCTGGCGCTGGTCGTGGCAGGCAACTTCGGCGACCGCTCCTTCTACGACTCCTCCAAGGAAGGTGCAGAGCGTCTGGAGAAGGACCTGGGCGTCAAGGTCAACTACATCGAGTGCAACAACGACAGCCACACCACCCAGATGCAGAATGCCGCCGACAAGGCTGACATCGTAGTTTGCGTAGGCTGGGAATTCTATGAGATCGAGACCGTCGCTCCCCAGTATCCCAACGTCAAGTTCATCTGGATCGACAATGCAACCGGCGCTCCCGTTCCCAATGTGCTGAATATCACCTACGCACAGAACGAGGGCTCCTTCTTGGCAGGCTACATTGCCGCTGCCATGAGCACCAGCGGTGTTGTTGGTGCAGTAGGTGGCGAGGACTCCGACACCATCAACGACTTCATCGTAGGCTACGAGCAGGGTGCAGAGTACTACGAGACCGAGAGTGGCAAGGCCATCTCCGTAGTCAGCAACTACACCAACTCCTACGACGATCCCACCACCGGCAAGAACTGTGCCATTACCCTTAATGAGCAGGGTGCAGACGTGATCTTCCAGATCGCTTCTGCCGCAGGCGACGGTGTCTTCGAGGCTGCCAAGGAGAAGGGCATCTACGCCATCGGCGTTGACTCCGATCAGAAGTACATTGCAGAGGAAGTCATTATCTGCTCCATGAAGAAGGAAGTCGGCAACTCCATCTACGAAGCCGTCAAGAAGTTCCTGGACGGTGACACCTCCCTCCTGGGCACCACCTGGGTGGCAGACATGGCTACCGGCTATGTCGGCATCGGCTACGGTGAAGAGGGCTCCAAGCAGCAGATCTCCGACGAGATCAAGGCCGCTGTAGAGGCCCTGGCAGAGAAGATCGCCAAGGGTGAGATCACCGTCAACACCACTCGCTGATCCCCGATCCAAACCAAAAAGTGGCGTGACACCCTTGGGCGTCACGCCATTTTCCAAATATTCACATGGAGGAATGAAAATGGAATGTGCAGTACGCTTTGACCATGTGACCATGGAGTTTCCCGGTGTGCTTGCCAATGATGATATTTCTCTGGAGATCCGCCCCGGCGAGGTGTTTGCCCTTGTAGGCGAAAACGGTGCGGGGAAATCCACACTCATGAACCTCCTTTATGGCATCCATACTCCCACTGAGGGAGATATCTACATAAAGGGGCAGAAGCTGGAACGCCACACCTCCGGAGAAGCCATTGAGAAGGGTGTAGGCATGGTTCACCAGCACTTTATGCTGGTTCCATCCTTTACCGTAGCACAGAATATCGTGCTCAGCCGTGAGCCACGGAAATGGAAGATCTTCTGTGACAGAAAGGCCGCCATTGACCGAGCCTTAGCCATTTCCGAGGAATACGGTCTTACGGTAGAGCCCACAGCCATTGTGGGAGAGTTGAGCATAGGGCTCCAGCAAAGGGTCGAGATCCTAAAGGCACTGTATCGCGGTGCGGATATCCTGATCCTGGACGAGCCTACCGCCGTCCTCACCCCTCAAGAGACAACGGAATTATTCGCCGTGATCCGCCGTGTGGTAGAGGAAAAGTCCATGACCGTGATCCTCATTACCCACAAGCTCAACGAGGTCAAGGCTATCTCTGACCGCGTGGGTATTATGCGGAAAGGTCGACTGGTAGATGTGCGGGATACCGCCTCTGTAACGGAACGGGAGCTTGCCTCCCTCATGGTAGGCCGTCCCATCCTCTATGAAACACCGGAGAAAACCGGGACCCCCGGAGAAGTCCGCTTGGAGGTCAAGAATCTGCGCGTCTATGATAATCGCGGTCTCACCGCCGTCAAGAATTTATCCCTGTCCGTCCGTGAAGGAGAGATCCTGGGTATTGCCGCCATTGAGGGTAATGGACAGAGTGAGCTGTTAGAAGCTGTCACAGGTCTCCGCCCCTGTGCCGGAGGCACCGTGACCCTTTGCGGTCAAGAGGCTACGGGCCGCACTCCCGGTGAGATCCGCAGCATGGGTCTTGCCCACATTCCCGAGGACCGCTTGGCAACCGGTGTCAGCAAGGAAGCCTCCGTTGCTGAGAATCTCCTCACAGGCAGACAGCGTGAAAGCGAATTCCGTGGCTTTGCCGGGTACCAAAGACAGAGCACCATTGCACGGTATGCAGAGTCCCTCTTTGAGACCTTCGACATCCGAGGTGCCGGTATTGAGGTTGCCGCAGGATCCCTATCGGGAGGCAATCTGCAGAAGGTGGTGGTTGCACGGGAATGCTCCTTTGACACCCCTGTTCTCATCATCTCCCAGCCTACCCGTGGAGTGGACGTAGGTGCCATTGAGTTCATTCACAAAGAAATCATTGAAAAGCGGAACGAGGGGAAGGCCATTCTCCTGTCCTCTGCGGACTTAGACGAGGTCTTCCGCCTGTCGGATCGCATCATTACCCTGTATGAAGGCAGGATCACCGGAGAATTCACTCCGGATTCCATAGAGAAGGACGAGCTGGGCTATTATATGACCGGCAACCGCAGGAAGGAGGGCGCAACCGATGAAGTCCCGACCCTTTGATACCCGTTATCTCCTATCCCTGGCTCTGAGCATCCTCTCCGCTCTCCTCATTGGTGCAGTGATCCTGCTGATTGCAGGCTTTAACCCCCTCAAGGCCTACGGAGCCATTGTAGAAGGGGCCTTCGGTAACAAACGGCACATCGGAGATCTCTTGGAATATGCCATGGTTCTGTGTCTATGTGGTCTTGCCTGTGTCCTGGGTGCCCGTGTGGGCATCTTCAATGTAGGCGGCGAAGGCCAGCTGATCTTAGGTGCCATCTTTGCCTGTCAGGTAGGCGTATGGATGACAGATCAACCGGGCTGGCTGGTTCTCCTCTGTGCCGCTCTGACCGCTATGGTCATCGGCGGCTTCTATGCCTTCATTCCCGGCATTCTGAAGGTCAAGGCCAAGGTCAACGAGGTCATTACCACCATTATGCTCAACACCGTTGCAGTGTGTATCTGCCAGTACCTTGCCAAGGGTCCCTGGAAGAACCCCAACAAGAACATGGTCGCCGCTACAGCACAGCCCAATGCCGACCACTGGCTCACGAGTCTGATCCCCGGATCCAAGCTATCCACCGCGATCTTCACCGCCATGATCATCACCCTTCTCCTGTGGTATATTATGTCCAGAACCGCTACAGGCTACGAAATGAAGCTGACGGGACAGAACCCCCGTTTCGCCCGTTTCAGCGGTATCCGCACAGACCGTCTGATCCTGATCTGCATGGTCCTGTCGGGAGCCATGTGCGGTCTGGTGGGTATGTTCCGTGTCTACGGTGGGGAACATATTTACAAGTCCTCTATTTCCAACGATTATTACTTCGAGGGGCTCATGATCGCCATGATCGCCGCCTACCGTCCCCTGCCCGTTGTAGGGCTGTCCCTGTTCTTCGCCGTACTGAAGATCGGAGCAGATGAGCTGCAATACATCGGCATTCCCTCTCAGATCTATCAAATCATTCAGACCGTGGTGATCTTCGCCATGGCCGCACAGAACGGCATCCTCACTATGCTGAAGAGCCGTCTGCCCAAGAAAGCTACTCTTGCTGAGCAGAAGGGAGGAACCACACATGAATGATCTCCTTTCCCGTATTTTCTCCCCCGCAACCTTGAACGAGACCCTCCGTACCGCCACCCCCGTCGCCCTTGCGGCCATTGGCGGAGCCATGACGGAGCATGCAGGCATCATGAATATCGGCATGGACGGCATGATCCTCATGGGTGCCTTCTTCGGTGCCTACGGCAGCTTCCTCTTAGGAGGTGGCTGGTTGGGACTCCTGCTTGCTGTGGTCATAGGTGTGCTGATCGGCCTTCTCTTCGCCCTCTTTGTGGTCAAGCTGAAGGCAGATGAATTCATCATCGGCTGTGCTCTCAACACCTTTGCCATCGGTCTCACCGGCTTCCTGTCCGACAGCATCTTCGGTCACAAGGGTGGTAAAGGAATGGACGCCCTGCCCAAAGTCCGTTTCGCCCTCCTGGATCACATTCCCTTTATAGGGGAGGGCTTGCAGGGTCTGTCCGTCCTGTTCTATATAACCCTCCTCCTGGTGCTGGTGCTGTGGCTCTTCGTATACCGCACCCCCTACGGTTTCTACCTCCGTGCCGCAGGCGAGAAGCCCGACACCCTCCGCACCGCCGGTATCAGCCCCGAGAAGCTAAAGTGGATCGCCAGCATCCTCTGCGGTATCACCTGCGCCATTGCAGGAGCGTACCTGTCTCTGGGTGAGCTGGAAGGCAACTTTGCCAAGAATATGAGCAACTCTCGTGGATATATTGCCTTTGCATGCGTGATCTTCGCAAGTGCCAACCCTGCCAAAGCCTATTTAGCCGCCTTGATGTTCGGCTTTTTCGGTGCTCTGGGCACCTGCCTGCAGGGTATCATTTCCCCGGATCTCACTGCCGCCATTCCTTATGTCATCACCATTCTCATGATGGTCTATGTGGTACTGAACAGTGAGCGACGGAAGAAGCTTTCTCACAGAAAGGAGCAAACTGTATGAATAAACGACCCATCATCTTAGACGGTGATCCCGGCCATGACGATGCCATTGCATGGCTCCTTGCCAATGCAAGTCCGGAGCTGGAGATCATCGGTGTAACCACTGTCTGCGGTAATCAGACCGTAGAGAAGGTCTCCTACAATGCCCGTCGTGTCTGCACCCTCCTGGGGATCAACGCCCCCATTGCCAAGGGTAAGCGGACGCCCCTGGTAGGTCCCGAAATGAATGCTCCCTCCGTCCACGGAGAGAGCGGTCTGGACGGCCCTCCCCTGCCGGAGCCCACTATGGAGCTGGAGAGCTGCAGCAGTGTAATGCTCATGGCCCGTCTCTTGGAAGAGAGCAAGGAGCCCGTTACCATCGTGGCAACAGGCCCCCTGACCAATGTAGCCGCTCTCCTCCTGTCCCACCCGGAGTTAAAGACCAAGATCCGCGAGATCAGCTTTATGGGAGGCGGTATCAAGTTCGGCAACTGGACCCCTGCCGCAGAATTTAACATTCTGGTAGACCCTGAGGCCGCCAAGATCGTCACCGAAAGTGGTGTCCCTCTCATCATGAGCGGTTTGGATGTAACCGAGCAGGCTCTCATGATGCCCGAAGACTTTGAGGCCGTCCGAGCTATTGGTGGACAGGTTTCCTCTATTGTGGCAGATTGGCTGGAATTCTTCTACGGCTTCCATAAATCCATCGGCTACGAGGGTGCTCCTATGCATGATCCCTGTGCCGTTGCGGTCCTGACCCATCCGGAGCTCTTTGAGATCCGTGAAATGTGTGTAGAGGTAGAAACCCAAGGCGAGTACTGCCGCGGCACCACCGTAGGACACGATCGTAAGGCTCCCAATGCCCGTGTGAATATGGGTGTTGACCGCAAAGCCTTCGCCGGGCTTCTGGTCAACGCTGTCAAATATTACAAGGAGGACACTCATGAATAAATTCCCCGTTTGGATCGATTGCGATCCCGGTGTAGACGATGCCGCTGCCATCATTCTGGCACATGATCTAAAGGAACTGAACATTCTGGGCATCAGCACTGTTGCCGGTAATGTTCCTCTCCATATGACCACTGCCAATGCCCTAAAGCTGGGAGATCTGGTGGGCAAGCCTTATCCCGTTTATGCCGGTGCAGACCGTCCCCTGATCCGCCCCTATTGTGACGGACATGACTTCCACGGAGCCGAGGGCTTCGGTACCGCTTCCCTGCCCGTCAGTGAGAGACAGCCGGAAGAAACCAAGGCATGGGACGGTCTCTATGCCGCCGCCAAGGCCAACCCCGGCACCTTGGAACTCATTACCATGGGTCCCCTGACCAACATTGCCATTGCACTGGAAACCTATCCGGACCTACCCAAGCTGGTAAAGCGGATCTTAATGATGGGCGGCAGTGTGACCCGTGGCAACCGCACCCCCTGTGCAGAGTACAATATTTATGCAGACCCGGATGCGGCTCAGGTGGTTTTCCGCAGTGGGATCCCCATTGTGATGTGCGGTCTGGAAGTCACGGAGCAGGCCTATATTCTCCCGGAGGAATGGGCTATGCTGGAAGACAGCATTTCCTTCAAGTCCCGTTTCTTCCATCAGGCAAGTAAATTCATCCTGGAGCGGAATTTAGAAACCGGTCACCCCGGCTTCTGTATCCACGATGCAGTCCCCGTTTACTACCTGGCACATCCCGAAATGTTCGAGGGCGAAGAAGCAGGTGTATTCGTAGAGACGCAGAGCGAGCTGACCCTGGGCAAAACCGTAACGGATCTGTACAGTGACCGTCAGTTCGATGTGAAGAACGCCTTTGTACCCCTAAAGGTTGACAGAGAAGCATTTCTCTTTGCTCTCCTCCACGCATTGGAAAAGGAAGATGACCTATGATCAAGCGAGCCATCTACCCCGGTTCTTTTGACCCCTTTACCAACGGTCATTTGGACATTGTAAAAAAATCCGCCGCCCTCTTCGATGAGGTCTATGTGGTCATCGGTATCAATTCCTCCAAGCGTCGTGCTGTGAACTCCGTTGCCATGGAAGCGGCAATCGAAGCCACTGTCAAGGATCTCGGCCTTACCAATGTCCGTGTAGCGGTCTACGAGGGTCTTGTTGCCCAATACGCCAAGGAAAATCATATTCAATACATGATCCGCGGTCTGCGCAACAACATGGACTACAATTACGAAGAAAACATTGCAGAGATCAACAAGCTCATTAACCCGGATATGGAATATGTCTACTTCCGTGCCGAAAATGTAGCCGTCTCCTCCTCCATGGTCAAGGAGCTCCGCACCTACGGTCTGGACATTTCCGGCTATGTGCCCAAAGCAGTTTTCGACATCCTGTAAGGGAAGCGTAACTATGGATCATTTTGAATTAGTATCACCATACAAGCCTACGGGGGATCAGCCGGAAGCCATTCGGAAGCTGACAGAGGGCTTGCAGAAGGGAATGAGGGATCAGGTGCTCTTGGGCGTCACCGGTTCCGGCAAGACCTTCACCATGGCCAATATTATTGCCAACCTGAACCGCCCCGCCCTGGTTCTCGCTCACAACAAGACTCTTGCTGCTCAGCTGTGCTCCGAGTTCCGTGAGTTCTTCCCCAACAACGCTGTAGAATATTTTATTTCCTATTACGACTACTACCAGCCGGAGGCCTATATTGCCCACACGGACACCTTTATCGAGAAGGATTCCTCCGTGAACGACGAGATCGAGCGACTCCGCCACAGTGCCACCAGTGCCCTGTTCGAGCGGCGGGACACCATTGTAGTAGCTTCTGTTTCCTGTATCTACGGTCTGGGCGATCCCATTGACTATAAGAACATGGTCATTTCCCTGCGGACAGGTATGGAGAAGTCTCGTGAAGAGCTCCTTGCCAAGCTGGTAGAGATCCGTTATGAGAGGAACGATATTGAATTTTCCCGTAACACCTTCCGTGTCCGTGGAGATACGGTAGAGATTTATCCCGTATATTGGTCCGGCCGTGCCATCCGCGTAGAGTTCTTCGGCGATGAGATCGATCGGATCTCCGAGATCAATGCAGTCACCGGCGCGGTAGAACGGGTGGTAGGACACGTAGCCATTTACCCTGCCTCTCACTATGTGGCCTCCCGTGAGAAGCTGAACCGCGCCATGGACGAGATCGAGCGTGAAATGGAAGAGCGTGAAGCCTGGTTCAAAGCCAACAATAAGCTCTTAGAGGCTCAGCGGATCCGTCAGAGGACTATGTATGACTTAGAAATGCTGAACGAGATCGGCTTCTGCTCCGGTATCGAGAACTATTCCCGTGTCATTTCCGGTCGAGCACCGGGAACGCCCCCTATGACGCTCCTTGACTACTTCCCTGAGGACTTCATTCTCTTTGTAGACGAGAGCCATGTGACTCTGCCCCAGGTTCGAGCCATGTACGCAGGAGATCGGAGCCGGAAGGAGAGCCTGGTGGATTACGGCTTCCGTCTCCCCAGTGCCTTCGACAACCGTCCCCTCACCTTCCCGGAATTTCAGAGCAAGATCAAACAGGCGATCTATGTCTCCGCCACCCCTGCAGAATACGAGAAGGATCGCGCCCAACAGTATGCCGAGCAGGTCATCCGCCCCACAGGGCTGTTGGATCCCAAGATCATCATCCGCCCCATCGAAGATCAGGTGGACGACTTGATTGGAGAATGCAATGCCACCATTGCCAAGGGAGAACGAGTCTTAGTTACCACCCTGACCAAGCGTATGGCAGAGGACTTAACAGGCTACCTCCACAAGGCAGGGATCCGCGTCCGCTATATGCACTCCGATGTGGCGGCTCTGGAACGGATGGAGATCCTCCGTGACCTGCGTATGGCAAAATTCGACGTATTGGTGGGCATCAATCTGCTCCGTGAAGGCTTGGATCTCCCCGAGGTCAGCCTTGTTGCCATCCTGGACGCAGACAAAGAAGGCTTCCTCCGTAGTGAGACCAGTCTGATCCAGACCATCGGCAGAGCCGCCCGTAACGCAGAAGGCCGCGTCATTATGTATGCCGACAAGGTCACCGCCGCCATGGATGCGGCAATCGGAGAAACCGAGCGCCGCCGTAAGATCCAGGAGGCCTACAACCAAGCTCACGGCATCGTCCCCAAGACCATCGTCAAGAATATCCACGATCTCATTGAGATCACCAAGGCAGAGGGCGAAGCCGCCCGTGCCGACGGTGTCAAGATGACCAAGGCAGAACGGGAGAAGGAAATTGCCCGTTTAGAGAAGGAAATGAAGGCCGCCGCCCGTATGATGGAATACGAATATGCCGCCATCCTCCGAGACCGCATCGTAGAGCTCCGTGGGCAGAAATAAATAAGGAGGATACCTATGCTCAAAGTTATTTTTATCCTTCTCCTTATACTGGATTATGGGTACAAGATCCTAAAGGTCTTCTTGACCCATGAGCAGAGGAAGAAGCCTCTACCGGAAGCTGTCCGGGATATTCTCACCCCGGAACAGCACCAAACTCTGACAGAATATGAGACAGCCTGTCAAAAGCTCCGTATCATACAGATCACCCTCCGCTTTGGGTGGATGATGGTCCTGTATGGAACCGATCTATGGTCCCGTTTCTACCTGCTGCACTCCACGGGCTCGATGGAATCAGAATGCTTGCTGATCGCTCTGTTCATACTGCTGAGCAACCTTTTAGACGTACCCTTCCTCTATATCAGACAGTTTAGGATCGATGGGAAATTCGGCTTAAACCGCTGCAGCATAAGGACCTTTGTCACCGATTGCATCAGACGTTTCCTCCTTAGCACCTTCTGTTGGTCCCTCTTCTGCATAGCCTGTTCCTATATGAGCGCATTCAGTTCCTGGAATCATTTCCTGCTGATTACGAGCTCCGCCATACTGGCAGGGAACCTCGTTGGTCCCCTGTCCACACTCCTCTTTATAAGAATGGAGAATAAATCGATTCCCTTAGAGGAAGGCCCCCTCCGCAATAAGCTGACAGAGCTGTTCACAAAGGAGGGCTACCGCCTAAAGCAGATCTATGTCATGGATGCCTCCCGGCGTACCACACGGGCGAATGCCTTCTGTACAGGTGTGGGACGGTTGAAGCGGATCGTCCTGTATGATAATCTGGTCCGCAACTATACGGAAGAAGAAATCCTCGGTGTCTTTGCCCACGAGCTTGGCCACTATAAGAACCGAGACACCGTAAAACTCATGTTTTACTCCATGATCCGTATGCTCTTGATCAATCTATTGATTTGTTCCTCCTTCCTACTGTACGGACAGCTTTATGCTTCCTACAATCTCCTGGGACTAAGCCCCGCATTTGCTGTTCTGACAGTTACATGCAGTGATGTAATGGGACCTGTAAATATTCTCCTAAACGCCGCACACAATGCCTTGGTACGGCCTATGGAGATCCGTGCAGATGCTCTGGCAAGGGACTACGGTTACGGCGAGGGGCTGAGCTCCTTCTTCCGCAGATCCGCCCGGCAGGATCTTGTAAGCCTGCATCTCCATCCCCTCATTATGGCCATAGAATATGCCCATCCCCCCATCCACAAACGCATCGACGCTATACGAACCCGGCCACCAGTCGATTGCAACGAGAAAAACTAACTCCATGCCCAAAGGACCGACTCCCCAAGTCGGTCCTTTGTCCATCCCCCAATCATAGACATCTTTATGATGCCAAATTCCCGATTTATGGATCAGTTCGATTTCCGAATTTGTTCGTAGGGGCGACCTGTGGTCGCCCGCAAAATGTTTCGGTTTTGTCGGAAATCTCGTGGTAATCCCGTAATTTCGTTATTGTCGTTTAACGACAATGACCGGGCGACCACAGGTCGCCCCTACGGTGTTATACGATAAACAGCTCGATAAATCGGAATTTACTGCCTTGTTACAGGAGCAGGAAAATGAGCAGCGTCAGAATGGTTCCACGGGAATCCTCCTTGCCCTCTAACAGCAGGAGCATCAGGATCATCAGA
>JAZRGR010000047.1:0-7723 GCA_045644345.1 Faecousia sp.
GCAGACATAGTCGCCGGTATAGCCTTCCTTGGAGCAGGTGGCGGCTACGACGTTCTTGAGCTCGGCTCTGTGACTGGTCTGGGGAAGGACATCTTCAAAGCTCTTGCCGCAGGCACAGGAGAAGACCTCGATGCCGGTTGCGGAGCAGGTAGGCTCCTTGGTGACCTTGGAGGTGTAGTTGTGACCCTCGCCCTTGAAGGAGGCGTATACCTTCATATCGGACTTGATACCGTTGAGGTTGGCTGCATTGCCCTTGTCGTCTACCCAGCCGGTGAAGGTGTAGTGCTTCTGCTCGTCGGATGCCTTGGTGGGTGTCGTGCCGGGGTAGGCTACATTCTCACCCTCGGAGACGGATACAGCCTGCAGGAGCTTGCCTCCGTCGTCATAGAAGGAAACTGTGAAAATGGATGCGGGAGCCTGATCCTTGGGTCCCATGTAGATATAGTCGATCTCAAAGGTGCCGGACAGAGGATCGTCCACACCGCTTGGCATGGGGTCAACCCGGAAACAGTAAACAGTCTGACCCGCAAAGCTGTCGGGGATATTCATGCGGATGGTCTGATAGGTGTTATTGTGCCGGAAGGTTTCTGTCAAATAGCCGGACTGCCCATAGTGGGGCTTTTCTAAGGTTGCGAAGAAGAATTCCATCTGGTCATTGATCTTGCCACCGGTAATATTGCTCTTCATGCGGATCTCTACTACATCGCCCTTTTGGATTTTGTAGAAGAAGTCCTTCGAAGAGGCTGCATAGGGGTCGCCACCCTTATAAGTGCCCTTCAGAACGCCTGCACCGGTATCACCGGTTACAGTGCTGTGGTGAGCAACCCAGTCGTTTGTTCCGCTGAGGGGAGCTTCGATATCGAAGTCTGCCAGAATGTAACGACCGCCACCCATATGCTCCTGCTTGTTCTTGGGGGAGTTGTTGGGTCTGCCTGCGTAGATGTAATCGATGGTATAGTTGCCCTTGAGGGGCTCGTTGCCACCTGCGCTGACGGGGTCAATGCGGATATTGGTCAGAGTATGACCCACTACATTGGCAGGGAGCTGTACATAAGCCACCTGATATTCCCCGGTTGCGTAGATGGGGAAAGTGAACATTCTGTCTCCGCTATAACCGGGAGCCTTGTCCGTACCGTAGAAGATCTCTAAGTGACCTCCATTGCCGGCAGTGATGGTGGTCTTCATACGGACTTCGATAATATCTCCGCTCTTGATTTTCATGCCGGGCATTCTCTCTGTACACAGGAAGGGATCTCCGCCGAAGATATCGCCGTTGAGGGTGCCGCTGCCGTGGTTGACCAGGGCGGTAATGCTGTTACCGCTCCAGTTGTTGTTGGCACTCATGGGGCTGGAGGGGACAAAGTCCATGTAGACGAATTCACCGTTGCCTAAGTAATCCAGCTTGTTCTGGGGAGAATTCTGGGGCTGTCCGATATAGATGTAGTCAATGGCATACTTTGCCTTAAAGTCATTGGAGCCACCGTCAAAGAGGTCAATACGGAACTGACCGATAAACTCGCCCACAGCTCCGCCGGAGCTACCGCTGAGGGCAAACTGCAGGACGTTCCGCCCGTTGCGGAAATAATGGGTGTTGCTTGCAAACATCCGATCCGGGGTGAAGTTGCCCACTGTGTTGGTGGTGAAGAAAACGGCGGCACTGTTGGGAGCTGTGCCGGAAATGTGCTCGTAGTCGAAACCGATCTCCACAATATCTCCTGCCTTGATCTTATACAGCACATCAAAGGCGGTCATACGGATATAGGAGTCGGAACTGGTCTTGCCTTCAGAGGTCAGAGCACCTAAGGTGCCGGTGAGATAGCCTCCCCCTGCGTTGGGGTTAGGGTCAATGCTGGCACCGGAGCTGGAAATATAGGTGCGCCAGCTCCATTTGGTTTCGCGGCTGCCGGAATCAAAGTTCAGCATCATGCCGTTAGGCTCTGTGTCGTAGAAATGATTAAAGCAACCTACAAAGTCTTCGTTATTATAGTACCCTCCGCTACTGCCTGCGTTGGCGGTAAAGTACAGTTTGCCGTTGACGGCATCCAAACTTTCGATTTCAAGGAAGTACCAATAATAGCTCGAGGTCAAATAAATGGTCTCTCCTTGGATGTTGTTCCGCTGATTTCCGTCGGCAAGATTGCTGAAATCATAAGCAATGATGTAGTTCTTATTACGATAGGTGTTATTGGGAGCAGCGGTCATTACGAAATACAGGCGGTTGTTGTTGTAGGTCATGCCCTGTACCTCGTAGTAGCTTGTACCGCTGTAGCCGGGAGCTCCGGTGGGAACGGTAATGCTTTTGTAGTTCAGGGGGCAGATATAGTTGCACTTGACGGTGCCGCTACCCTGATTGATGCCAATATCTATGTAAAATACCATGGAGCTGATAGAGGCCAAAAGTCTGACATTGCCGTTTTCGAAGCTGTGAACGGTCAGCGCTACGAAGTTAATGGGATTGTTGCCACCGTCGATCACGTCATAGTAAGCCACACGGCGAACAGTATTGCCGCTAACTTCTAACTTCCAAATGGTGTGGGCAGAATACTCTGCATGACCAACATGATACATAGAAGTTACATAGAGATAGGTCTTGCCGTTGTGTACCACAGCAGCCATGTCGTTGCCGTGACCCAAGCCGTTAAGATCATAGGTGGAGGTGTTGTCTGCGTTCACGAGGGCAATGGTGTTACCGGTGTGGAGGTCTGTACGGTAAATAATGGCATTATTATGACCGCCGGACGGGGTCTTGAGGGAATAGGCGTAGTTCCCGTCCACTGCCATGCCCTGAGAGGCAACGTAGTCGTTGGGCAAGTAGCCGATCCTGGTGTAGCCACTGTCTCCCAGATTATAGCCCGCAGCAAAGCTGACTGTGGGAAGGAGCGCACATAGCATCACTGCGATCAGGATCCATGAAAGTAGCCTGTGCCGAGTTTTCATTTTGTATTCCTCCTGTTATACAAAGTCTATATCCATTATACATCTTTTACGCTGTAAAGCAAGTATTTTTTGACATTTCTTCCAAAAAGGGGGGGAATTTGCTTCCAACAATATGCACAAAACCCTCTGAGTCTATGACTCAGAGGGCCAGTTTGTCGAAAAACAAGTTTTTCGACAAGCTGACAGAGTTCGAAAAGCCGCCAAGACGAGCAAACCGAGCTCGTCGGCGTACAGAGGTACGGTAGAGCTCGGTTTGCGAAGTAAGTTAAAATGCCTTGCAATGCAAGGATTCACAGGGGTTATATTGGTGCTTCTCTACGGATGACGTAGTGCTTTATTTGGACTGTCATAGCCATTGGGCTTTGTTTGCATTTTGATGGTTGGCGACTTTTTCGACACTCTGACCCTCTGAGTCTATGACTCAGAGGGTGCAATAGGGTGTCAAGGGAGAACTTTGGAGAGAAATTCCCGAAGTCGAGGGTCTTGAGGTCGGGAGAAGAGGACGTCGGGGGCGGCAGTTTCCTTGATCACCCCGTTGTCCATGAAGGAAACTTGGGTGGCAACCTCACGGGCAAAGGCCATATCATGGGTGACGATGACCATAGTCATGCCGGAAGCTGCCAGGGATTTGATCAGATCCTTTACCTCTCCCACCATTTCCGGGTCCAGTGCGCTGGTAGGCTCGTCGAAGAGGATCACCTGAGGATCCATGGCAAGGGCGCGGATAATGGCGATGCGTTGTTTCTGTCCCCCGGATAGGGAGGTGGGGTAGGTATGTGCCTTACTTTCCAGATCGATCCGCTCCAATAGTTCCATTGCCCGATTCTCGGCGGTGCGTTTCAGGTCCGTCTTGGTGGGGACGGGGAGGAGGGGAGCCTTTGTCCTATGAAGCAGGTTGTGCAGACGGGTCTGCAGATTTTTACGGATGGTTCCTCGGCGGAGCTCCTTTCCCACCAAGTAGGGAGCCAGGGTAATATTCTCCAGGACTGTCATGTTGTGGAAAAGATTGAACTGCTGGAATACCATGCCCATATGACGGCGAGCATGGTTAATGTTCACCGCAAAGTCTGCCAGATCTTGACCGCGGAACAGGATGGAGCCTCCCGAGGGGTCCTCCATGCAGTTGAGACAGCGTAGGAAGGTAGACTTGCCACAGCCGGAGGGACCGATGATGACCCGTTTCTCCCCCGGTGCGATGTGGGTGGAGAGATCACGGAGTACGGGCTTGCCGTATTCGTAGCATTTATTTAGATGTGAGACGTGTATCATTGTGAGCCAGCCTCCTTTCCATCCATTTGACCAAGATGGAGATGATGGCTATGAGGAGGATGTAGATCACTGCCATAGCCAGGTAGGGGATAATATATTCATAGCTGTTGGTAGCCATGATGTTAAATGCCTTGTAGATATCCACAGCACTGACAAAGCTGACGATGCTGGTTTCTTTCACGAGGGAGATGAACTCATTGCCCAGGGTGGGGAGGATGTTCTTCACTGCCTGGGGGAGCACCACCTTGATCATGGTGGTGGCAAAGGACAGTCCCAACGCTCTGCCTGCTTCCAACTGACCTCTGTCCACAGCACCGATCCCTCCACGCATGATCTCCGATACATAGGCGGCGGAATTCAGGCCGAAGGTAACGATGCATACTCCCAGGGGAGGATAGTTCACCCCAAATAGGGGAAGGAGCACGTAGTACCCCAGCAGGAGCTGTACCACAATGGGAGTCCCACGGAAGAAACCTACATAAATACTGCACAGCCGATTGCAGATCCGAGGCAGCAGCTTGTATTGTGGGACGATCCGCGCAGTGGCAATGACTGTACCCAGGACCACACCGATCAGCAGACCCAATACGGCGATCAAGAGAGTGTTCCGCAGACCCAGCAGGATCAGATTGTAGCCTCCCTTGTCTGTCAGCTCTCTGTGGAAGCTGCGGAGCTTGTCGCTTATGGAGCTGACGGAGGACAACCGTTCAACCAGTAGGACAGCGGGAGCTTCGTCAGCAAGGACGAAGTCTAAATTTCCGTTGAGCATATCCTGAACAGCAAGGGCTACGGATTGGTATGCCTTACAGCTAATATCATAGCCCGGGAAGCCCCATGCCTCATCTCCTATGAGATAGCTCTGCCCTGTGGTGCCTGTCTGGACACCTGCTGTGATGCTGCTATCCATGGATGCAAGGATCTCCTCCAACTCCTCGGTAGTGGTACACTCTGCAAAGGTGCCGTCTCCGGTAGGCACCAGGATCCGTTGAGATGCCTCATAATAAGGCTCACAGAAAACCACGTGCTCCTGCCGATTTTCGTTGACGGTGAGACCTGCCATGGCAATATCACACTTGCCCTGTCCCACAGAGAGACAGACCCCGTCAAAGTCCATATCCATGATCACCAGCTCCTGCCCCAGGAAGTCCGCCAGCTCTGCCGCCAGCTCCATGTCTATGCCGTAGAAGGCGTTGCCCACTGTGTACTCGAAGGGGGCGAACATAGCATTGGTGGCAACTATCAGCTGATCCTTGCTGTCATCTATGGGGTGGGAGATTACGGGCTTCGGTTCGCCGCCACCGAAATAGGTGTCACAGATCCGCTCCAGGGTCCCGTCCTCCCGAATGGTTGCAATAAACTCGTTGACTCGATCCGCGAGCAAAGGCTGACGCGGATCCACTCCGAAGGCATAGGACTCCCGGGTCAGGGGAATATTTATAAGGGATAGCTGAGCGTTCTCTTGATGCTGACCACAGCCTCCCAAAAGGAGGCATAGTATTAAAATCAAGGAAATATAAAGTGTTTTCTTCATAACTGACCTCTTGTTGTATCTGTTATTAGAAATGGTGAATGCCTTTTATACCACATAAATATACAAATGTCAATGGAAAATGTGAAAAAATATTCATTATTTATGAAAATGATGAATATGACCGAAAAATGTGAACATTTCGCAACAAGCCTTGACAAATATCCCGAAATCGGATATTCTATTCCTATCATGTGTACTGACAACAGCAGACATGAAATAGAGAACCCGATCAAGTCGGTCGGGGAAGAGAAGGAGTTGACGCCCATGGATCAGATGTATCGGGATCCTTATTATGACCGACCTGCACCCATGTACCCCGATTTTTCCGCACCTGTGGTAACCTGCGAGAATTTGACCAAGACCTACGGCTCTCTCTGCGCCCTTAACGGCATTAACCTGCAGCTTCCTCCCGGGCGGATCATCGGCCTGTTGGGACCTAACGGCTCCGGCAAGACCACATTGATCAAGATCCTGGCAGGACTCCTGCAGGCAGACTCCGGCGCAGCCAAGATCTGCGGTGTTCCCATCTGTCCCGAGACCAAGGCCGTGGTCAGCTATCTGCCGGATCGGATGTTCTATGCCGACTGGATGAGGGCACGGGATCTGCTGGATCTTTTTGCAGACTTCTATCCGGACTTCCGTCGGGATCGGGCAGATGCTATGTGTGCCGGTCTCAGCATTCCTATGGACATGCGGATCAAGAATATGTCCAAGGGCACTCAGGAGAAGCTACAGCTTATCGTTACCATGGCACGTCAGGCACGGCTGTATCTCCTGGATGAGCCCATTGCCGGTGTAGATCCTGCTGCCAGAGAATTTATCCTGCAGACCATTATGTCTAATTGCGATCCCAACAGTACGGTCCTCCTGTCTACCCATCTGATCCTGGATGTAGAGCCCATCCTTCATGAGGGGATCTTCCTACGTCAGGGGAATGTGGTATGCTATGACAGTGTAGAGAACATCCGTATGCGGGAGGGTAAGTCCCTGGATGAGCTGTTCCGCGAGATCTTCCGTATGCCGGTGAACTACGGTGCCATGTATTATGGCAATATGAACTATGGAGGGCCGGGAACATGCTAAAGAAGCTTCTGAAATATGATTTCAAATCCGGCATCCGCATCTTCGGCTTTATGTGGATCGCCATTGCCGTTGTGACGGGGCTGGTCACTCTGATCTTTTCCTTGATGAGCAATGACAACCCTGCCAAGATGATCGCCGGGACCATGACCATCCTGCCTATCGCATTGGCTATAGCGGGAGCGGTTTCCTTCCCCTATATTTTTGCGGCTGTCCGCTTCCATAAGGGCTTGCTGGGCAGAGAGGGCTATTTGATGTTCACCCTGCCATCCTCTCCCTGGAAGCTGCTGACCTCCAAGCTGATTTCCTCTCTTGTATTTGCAGTGGTTACCATGATGCTGAGTCTTTTGGGCGTTGGGATCATTTTGAGAGCGATCTTCAGTCAGTTAATAAGGGGCGATTTGGGTGATTTCAGCACCATAATGGGATCTTCCGGTTGGGATCGGGTCCTTACCTTGATCAATGCTTTGATCACTCTGACAACCGGCATGCTACAGATCTATGTTGCTCTGTGCATCGGACATTTGTTCCGTGGCAAGCGAGTCCTGTGGGCAGTGCTGATCTATTTCGGTATCAGCATGGTCACATCGATTATCTCTCTGGTAATGGAGATCGTTGTTCTCAGCAATGGGGATGTGGCAACAGCTACCGATACGGTGATGTATATGAGCCTTCCCTTGAATCTTGGGCTGGGGATCCTGTATTTCTTCCTCAGCGAGCGGATCCTGCGGACCCGACTGAATTTAGAATAATAAGAACACACAAATCCGTGTTGCCGCACCTGTGGCAACACGGATTTGCTATAAAATTCCGATTTATCGCTCCCTTCGGTCGCGCAAATCGGAATAATGGAAAATGGAAAATGTATAATGTAAAATGTCGGTATCCCCTTCGGGATGGATTTAA
>JAZRGR010000048.1:0-12748 GCA_045644345.1 Faecousia sp.
AGGGTGCAGGTAAAGGTGGTTTCACCGGGTTCGGAGCAGGTGGGCTCAGCGGTAACGGTACCATTGTCCCAGTTGTGCTCGCAGGGAGTCTCGCCGCCTGCGGGGAGCTTGTAGAAGTGGAAGGTGTAGATTGCGGTGTTAGCACCCATACCGTAGGTGGTGAAACCGCTGTAGAACTCCAGATACTGGTTGTGGTTGCCGTTGTAGTTGGCACCTACATTGTGGACGAAATAGCCACCGTTGGTAGCCTCGAAGGTCCAGCGGCTGCAATCGTTAGCGGTTGCTGCCATGGACAGGCTGTTGCCGGTAGTGCCGGAGGTCATATACTTGCCGGTCTCGTCCAGGAAGAGGACGGAGCCGTCATCAGCCTTCTCAATGGTGAAGATATTGGATGCAGTGTTGGTGCCTGCCTGCTTTACGCCTGCATCGCTGACACCGATGGTAACATCGGTATTGGGAGCCAGCTTGGGGCCGGAAGCCTTGGAGGATACAAGGCTGTTACCTGCAGGGTAGTAGATCAGAATGCGGTCACCGGTGTTGAGGGTAGCGGGATCGACATAATCGCCGATGAACTCGCCCTCGGCCTTGCCTGCAACGATCTCACCGTTGTAGACGATCTCCCAGTTGGAGGGAGCGGGAGCAACACCGCCGTTGGCAGCAGTTTCTTCTGTCAGCCATTCAGCGATCAGATCCTGTACAACGCCGCCGCCCATGTCATCGGTCTGGGACCAGATGGCATCCTCGGTGGAATACTGAGCGAAGGGGCCGTTGCCCAGGTGATAGTTGTTGATAGCGAAGATATAGGTCTCATCCAGCTTGAATTCCTTGCCGTTGGCGAAGCCCTTGATCTCTGCACGGTTGCCGGGCTCCTCGGACATGTCATAGACGAAGTCCAGACCGTAGAATACGGGGTTGGTGAAGTCATCACCGGTGGTGCCGAATACGGCAGTGCCGGAAGCAGTGCTGACGGTCAGACGCTGGGAAGCATTGAATTCCAGAACATCCTTGATCTGCTGGCCGGTCAGGGGGATCAGATACAGGGTGTTGTCATACTTGTAGAGCTGATAGATCTTCTTCATGGTCATGGTGCCGGGCTGTACGGTGTAGTTGCCGCTGACGACCACGGAGGTAGAAGACATGTCGACAGTCAGATGATCCAGGCCGGTCTTCTCGAAGAGCTCTGCGACCTCGGTCTCGGTGTCATACTTCTCAGCCAGGTGCTTGGTACCCATGGCGATCTGTGCACGACCTACGATATCCATGGTATCCGTCTGCTGGAGGTAGAACTTGGTGGACTTGGACCAGTTGCCATCCAGAATAGTGCCGCATTCCTGGTTGACATACTCGGAAGCCAGCTCAACATAGGGAGCGATCTTAGCCTTCAAATCTGCATCAGCGGCCTTGGTGCTCAGATCGATGAGAGAGTTGGACTTGATGTAGAGCTTGTCTTCTTCGTTGACTGCGAAGACGGTCTTGGTCAGGTAGTTGCCTGCACCATTGACGACCAGAACATTCTTACCTTCCTTGTTGGCATAGTACTTGCCGGAGTAGGAGGAGCTATGGTCATGACCTGCGATGACCATGTCAACACCGGTGGTGTTCTTGATCATGGACAGGATCTGGTTCTCGGAGTTGACACCGAACTCGATATCTTCGGGAGCAGCACCGTCGCCCAGACCGGAGTGGTAGGCTACGACAACCAGATCAGAATGGTCTCTGACCTCGCTGACATATCTCTCAACTTCCCATGCTATGGAGCCGGTGGTGTTGTCGGGATGGGTGAACACGATGCCGGGATAGTTGTCGGGAACATCCCAACGGGGGCAATCGGTGTTTACAAAGCCGATAACAGCAACCTTGTATACATTGTCGCCAATGTATATGTACTTGTAAAAGTAGGGAGATGTGACATTCTCACCGGTTTCCTCGTAATAGAGGTTTGCACAGAAACTAATTACGTTTTCACTGAGATAATCACGAACCGCTTCCATCAGATCCCAGGAATAGTTGAACTCATGGTTGCCGATGTTGGCACCATCGTAGCCGATCTCCCTCATGGCCAGTGCCATGGGGTTGGGGAGATCTGTCAGCCCCTGCTTCTGCAGAGAAAGCTGATAGCTGGAAACGGGGGTGCCCTGGTAGGTGTCACCGTTGTCCAGGAGAAGCATCCGCTGGCGGCCGTAGACCTCTCTGAGTTCCTTGACAGCGGTTGCTACATTGAGCATACTGTTGCTCGTGTTGGTGTCGTTGAGTACGTTCTTGTCCCACACACGACCGTGCATATCGGTGGTGGAAAGCACAACGAACTCGTTGTCTGTCTCCTCTGCTGCGAAGACAGACAGGGGAGCGAGGGTGAGGAGCATTGCCAATACACACAGTAGGGCAATACTTCTCTTAAACAGGTGCTTCATAAATTGTTCCTCCTTTGAATAATATTTGGAATACCTGCTCCTTTATTTTACACTGTTTAGACGAAATTTTCAAGCAAATCAATGACTGAAAAAGAAAATTGTGCAAACCGCTAAAAATCAACCTATAGTCCCTCATATCGGAGTGAAAAAACAAGAATGATTGTTAAAACTAACGAAATGAAGTCGATGTGAAAAAAATTGTCCCAAA
Source organism: Faecousia sp. (assembly GCA_045644345.1). Lineage (GTDB taxonomy): Bacteria > Bacillota > Clostridia > Oscillospirales > Oscillospiraceae > JAZOXB01. The sequence goes on from JAZRGR010000048.1 coordinate 2,620, forward strand.
ACAATGCTTTTGTGATATAATAAACAGGTACATACTCTAAAAGGAGGAGCTATTATATGACTACAGACCAACTGACTGCCCTGCTTCATGCAGACCCTGTTGCGGTTCTGGAACGGGACAGAACCTTATATTTTGACCAGATCAAGAAAGCTGCGGATGTGATCGCCGCCAATGCAGAGACTCGCCCCGTTGTCCTTCTTGCCGGTCCCTCCGGCTCCGGCAAGACCACCACAGCACTCCTGATCGAGCGAGAGCTGGAGCGGCGAGGGCTGGGGACCCATACACTACAGATGGACCATTATTTTTCTCCTCTTTCAGAGGAAGAACTGGAGCTTTTGAAGGAGAACAAGCTGGATCTGGAGAAACCCACCCGTGTGGATATTCCCTTCTTCCGGGAACAGCTTGGACAGATCCTCCGAGGGGAGCCTGTGGATCTGCCTCGCTATGATTTCAAGGAGAGCAAACGGGTATTCGACGGCCACATTCTGACGCGTAAGCCCGGTGAGATCGTTATCATGGAGGGGATCCACGCTCTGAATCCGGAGGTTTCCGGGTATACAGAGCAGACGACCCGTGTGTATGTCAGCGTCCGAACCCGTGTCACGACCCACGACGGTGAGACCCTGCATCCCTCCAAGATCCGCTTGGCAAGAAGGATCCTCCGTGACCAAACCGGCAGAGGTCGCAGCATTCACGATACCGTGGGCATGAAGGCCAAGGTGGACGCCGGGGAGTCTAAGTACATCATGCCCTTTAAGCCCAATGCACATATTGACATCGATACCTTTTACTCCGCTGAGCTGGGGATCTACCGTCCCTATCTGCTGGAGGAGCTAAAGACAATCTTGCATATCTATCCCGAGCTTGCCGATCTGGTACATACCATACAGGAGCTTCCGGACATCCCTTCCGAGATCGTTCCCAGGGATTCTCTACTCCGAGAATTCATCGGCGGTAGCGAATTGGCATATTGATAAAATTCCCTCTTGACAGCGTAACAATGTTATGCTATACTGTGAGTGTAACAATGTTACGCAAAGGAGGCGCTTATGGAACAGACATTGATTTCCAAGAAAGAACTGCTTCAGAAGTACGGGATCTCTTACGGTGCTCTTTACCGCTGGAAGCGGAAGGGCTTGATCCCGGAGGAGTGGTTCATTAAGAAGTCCGCAGTCACAGGGCAGGAGACCTTCTTCCCGGAGGCGCTGATCTGTCAGAGGATCGAGCTGATACAGAGTCAGAAGGACGATCTGAGTCTGGATGACTTGGCAAAGCAGCTTCAGGAGGAATCGCCTCGACAGGTGCTGACTCTCAAGACCGTATTCGGTGAGCGGAGCATTCTGCTGGAGGAGATCCAAGGGATGTATTTCAGCAACGGCAAGGATGAGCAGAGAGATATTTTACAGGCCTTTTTGGACCTCTGCCATCAGGATTCTGTGTAAAGGATTGGAGGTACAACTATGAAGGTAAATATTTGCGGTTATGGGCAGGTTGCCCCCGGTGAATATGAGGGCGTCAGCATTAGTGGCAGTGGGAAGATGAGCGGATTGGTTCGCTGTGACAGCTTCTCTTCCTCCGGAACCTCCAAGGGTGGAGAGTTAGATAGCAAGGGCGCGGTCAAGATTTCCGGCAGTAGCAGCTTTTCCGGTTCTGTTCACGGTGACAGCCTCACTGTATCCGGAGCGATGGAATTAGGCGGACACCTGACGATCAACGGGGAGCTAAAGTGCTCCGGCGCTCTGGAGTGCGGTGGGAGTATCCATTGTACGACCCTCAAGGTGTCCGGAGATGTAGAGACAGACGGCGGCGTGGAGGCGGAATCCGTTACGGTATCCGGGATCCTGGATTGTGAGGGACTCCTGAATGCCGAGACCATTGCCATTACCGGTGCGGGTATGAAGATCGGCAGCATCGGCGGCAGTAGCATTACCATTCGTCGTGCCAAGGCTATGAGCAAGCTGTCTCGGATCCCTCTGCTGTCCTCTGTACTCAAGACGGTCAGTGGTGAGGTTGTGGTTCCCGGCGGCATCGAGGGCGATACCATTGTGCTGGAGAATGTAAAGACCCCCACTGTATCCGGCAGAGCAGTGACCATTGAGGCAGACTGTGACATCGACCTGGTCCGCTACAGCGAGAGCATTACCGTGTCCCCCAAGGCCAAGGTAGGTCGCACCGAGCAGGTTTGATCCTTTGACCCATGCATATAACAGCAAAGGGCTTTCCGGTTCATTCCGGAAAGCCCTTTGTTATGTGTATTAAGGAGTGAAAAATGCCTTTGCGCTGTCGCTGTAGGCAAAGAGGGCCTGACACAGGGTCAGCAGGGTTCCGGTCTTGCCGTTACCGTAGCTATCCATGGAATAGGTCACCTTGCCGGATATGGGATCGTTATTCCTGCAAACTACCAGGGTCATCTCATGGCGGAGCTCTGCGGCATCCATACGGTCATAGGTGAAGACCCAATAGTTCCTGCTACTGTCATAGACCTTCGGATTACGCAGTATGATGTCCGTATAGTTTCCGTCTTGATTTACATGGGAGACACGAAGACCTAAATCGTAAAAAGATCCCTTATAGTTGGACAGGTCTACGATAATTCGGATCGCTACCTTGGACTGCAGATCCAGGGCCTTTCCTACGAAGGAAACACTGCCGGTATCATCGGAGGTATCCCAATCATATTGGGGACCGAAGGACACAGTTTCCAAAGGTGTCAGATAGGAACGGTGTTCTTCACTTAGATCCTTGTCTGCAAGATTGTCTGTCCGATAGTTCTTAAAGATCTGCGTTGCAGAACCGTAACGCAGGAGATTTGCGCAGAGAGTCTTGAACTCAGTGCTGATGCCACTCTTATTTAACTGCGTCATGGCATACTGTGTGATGCTGTAGTAGTCCGTGGGACAGGTGTAGGTAACACCGTCTTTGACCATGCAGAGTGTCCCTTCTACCACATCGTTCATCTGTGCGGCATTCAAACCGGTGACGGTGAAGTAGTAATATCCACCCTTCGTTGTCCAATGGACCTTCTCTGTACGAGTACCTACCTGGGTGTTCCCCTCGTAGACAGGAACCGTACAATTCATATAGATAAAATCGAAGGAGTTCAGCAATTCCCATTTGACTGTAAAGGAAAGGCTGATATCACTTGCCAGATTCAGAGTATGCTGAATGGGGATGCCGGTGGCTTTTCCGCATACGCAGACATGATTTGTATAACTGTGTTCTGCCTTGATCTCATCGCCGCATACACATACGCCCACATGGCTGTCTCCCAAATCCGTATAGCTGTGGTTGTGACCTGTAGAGGGGACGATGTTGGTCCTGCAGGAGTAATCGCAGACGGTGCAATGATAGAGTCGGTCGCCGTCTCGGTAGCAGTCTGCTTCGGTGTCGGTGATCTCGTAATCTCCTCTGCCTTCATCACATAGGCACACGGGACGGAAGGTATAGCCTAGGGTCTCTACAAAATCTTGTACCTCAGAATTGGGCTGTCCGTAGATCACCAGAGTTTCGGGATCGGACAGAGCCCATGCCTCGGGATGGATATCGCATTTAGAATGGAGGACGGTGATGCCCTTGAGACCGGTGCAATTCCAGAAGGCTGCTTCTTCCACAGTGGTGATGCTCTCGGGCAGAAGGATATATTCCACATTGGTGCAATTTTCGAAAGCCATGGCACGGATGTTGGTCATACCAGTGGGAAGTTCGATCTTAATGATGGAGTTTCTATAATTGTGCCAGGGAGGGACATCCGAAATACGGTACATACTGCCGGTACCGCTGATGCGGAGAATGCCCTCTGAGACATTCAGCTCCCAGGTCAGATCCTGTCCGCATTTGCCCCCTACAACTTGGATTCCGCTACAGAAATCGCAGACTCCGTCGTGGAAATTGTGGGCTTCGGGAGCGTCGAAATAGATCACTACATTCTCCGGCAGTCCGGTTTCGCCCTGTGCGATCAGGCTTTCCCATTGTGTCTCAGTGCCGCCAAAGTAGATTTGACGCAGCCCGGTACATTGGGAGAAAGGGCGGGAACCCAGGCTTTTGACCGTGTGAGGGATCGTTATACTGACCAGTGATTGGCAATAATAGAATGCTACATCACCGATGGAGGTCACTCCTTCGGGAATTCGGAGGGAGTAGAGTGACTCACAGTCATAGAAGCTATGGCGTTCAAGGACGCTCAGGTTTTTAGGGAGCTTGACATCCTTCAGATTTCCGCAGAGGCTGAAGACACCGGGCTCCATCACAGTTACGCTGTTGGGGATCTCTATAGTTTCCAAGGAGCTACAGTAATGGAAGGCGTTTTCTCCAATACTCTCCAAGCTGTCCGGGAGGGAAACCGCAGTGAGCTGTCCGAAATGCTCAAAGGCCATTTCACCGAGATGGGTAACACCTTCCTCCACAAGAAGGGTTTTAATTGCATATTGATTCCAATGCCAGGGAGAATTTGAATAGTCGTACATAGGACCGGCGCCGGAAATGGTCAAGGTGCCTTCAATAGGATCGTAGACCCAATTGACGGATTCGCCACACTGACCGGAGGTAGGAGGAGAGCTTCCTTCTTCTGCCTGAACAGAGAAAACGAGCACAGACAGCAGTAGGATGAGGCAGAGGAAAACGGATACCCTCTGCATAAAACGGGTTTTTATCATTTAGAACCATCCTTTCGTTTTTGTTGTGGGGGTTATATCTGTAGTATATACTAAAGATGGCGTATTGTCAATACTATATACATGAAATCACACATATGATGCATGAATATGAAATCACAAGGCAGAGCTTCTCATGACTCGGAAAGCCCTCCGCGATCTGTACGGGTATCGAAATATTATGGTGCGATATTTAATTAAAAATTATTGACAAACAATAATTTGCGTGCTATAGTAAAGATGTAATTATTGCGAAACAATAATTTTGGAGGTTAAATTATGAATGTGAAAATGAAACCCGGGTTTAAGATCATTGCTTCCGTGCTTTTGGGAATGGCCCTTGGATGGTTCTCTTACGAGAGGGGGGCAGCCGCATTGTGCAAGCCCTTTGGGGCTTTGGGAGAACTGCTTCGCAGCCTGTCTTTAGGAAGCGGTGGAGGTAATGTTGCGGCATGGGGCATTGTGTTGGTGCTCTCGGCTCTGCCTCTCTCAGCTCTCTTAAAAAGGGGAAGACACTTCAAGAAGACGGATTACCTGCTTTTTCTTTGCAGTGCAGAGATCCTTGCTATGCTCTACTTCCTGGTGAATCCCACAAGGATCTCATCGCGGCTTCTGTGGATGGATAAGAGTAGCCTTGTGAGCATTTGGACACTGACCTGCATTGGAGTTCTCGGAGCCACTGTTTTGGCTTGGTTGGTTCTTACCTATCTTGACGGAATGGAAAGGAAGGCGGAGAGGCTTCTTCCCGGATTTCTGATTCTTTGCAGTATCCTTTTGGCTTTTGCGTCAGCCTTTGGGGGCATGCGGGAACTGGCTGGTGAGCTTGCCGCTACAGGTGCGGGGAATACAGAAGGACAGATCCTCCGGACCACCGGACTTCTGAAGGGCTTGATCCTCATCATTCGTTTGATCCCTACGGTACTCTCATGCAGACTGCTGTTTTGTGGGAGCGAGCTTACTTCTGCGGTAGAGCTGGATCCCTTTGGGGAAGAAACCCTGTCCCGCGTGGAGGAAGTGGCGGCTCGGTGCAAGACTGTAGCCAAGGTGTCGGTCCTTTGTACAGTAGGGACCAATCTTCTCCAGCTCCTCTGCCTGCCCTATATGGCAGATATTCGGGTCAGCGTGGATCTTCCCTTGGTAGCCTTGGCCTTGTGTGGTGGGATGTTCCTGCTCTGCAGCTATTTCCGCAGAGCCAAGGAGATCCACGATGACAATGTGACCATTATTTGAGGTGTGCTATGGGAATCACGGTACATCTTACAGAATTGCTGAAGGAACGAAACATGACTTCCAAGGAGCTGTGTGCTAAGGTGGGTATTACGGAAGCCAATCTTTCTATTCTTCGATCAGGAAAAGCAAACGGTGTGCGATTCCACACCATCAATCGGATTTGTTACTATCTACAATGTGATGTGGGGGATCTGCTCCACTTCGACGGAAATTTGGAGGATGAAGATGATTAAGAGAGTGTTTTTGCTTGTAGTTCTATCCTTTGTGCTTCTGCTTTCTGCATGCACCCTCGCCAAGCCGGAGGAAACAAATGCCACAGAAGGAGACCGTTTTGTGGGTGTATATATCATTACTGAGGATACAGATGTAAAGCTTTATGATTTGGACGGATGGATTCGGGATGGCATTGAAGAATTTGAGGCAAATCGCATAAATGTCGACATTCCACGATTAATCTATCCCGGGGTATTTGATCCCGAAGAACATAGATATGTATTCCCCGGATTGGATGGCTATGCACTCTTTGCGGCTACGGTGGGACAAGGACAGGATACGTATACCACTACCTGCAGTGACTTGGAGAATGTAAATGTCAAGTTTCATACCCGGGATGCGGATTTGTCTATTGTACAGACGGGGGATGAAAACGCAGAAATGACCGGGAGCGTAACAGATTATGAGCTTACCGGAACCATATATGTAGAGAATGCGGATTCTGAGAATCACTATCTGCGTTTGATGAATGTGTTCCAAAAACCTGATGGAACCATATATTTAGATGGTACGGGAGACTCCTTCGCCGGTCCTGCAGGATCAGCAGTCAGTTTGGAAGAAAAATGCGAAAGAACCGTTAATGGGAAAAGTGTGGAAATGGGTACGACCAAAGTGTCCCTGGGCATAGAGGAAGCAAAAGAAGCAGACTCCGGCATCTTATATTGGTACGGAGAAACGGGCGAGCTCCTTATGACCCAGCCTTTGGAACCGGAACAGGTTACAGAACTGACATGGCAGGAGAAAGCCGCTTGGGTCATTTATGAGGAAACCTTTGGAGAAGAAGTAGTCCATACTCTCTACGAAAGAGGTACAGAAGAGGAGCCTGTATGTTTGACCATCATGACCATCAATGAAGACGGCATCGGCGAAATTAGGACCGTCGAGATCCAATGATGGGTGCTACACAATAGGCCGATCCTTATACTAGTTCTTGATAAAAATGTTTAAAACATTTTTATAGCGCCGTAGGTGCGTCAAGAACTGCATGAGACGGGATTTTGCAATTTTCTATATCAAAAATTGCAAAATCGCAACGCATTAGCGGTGCTCTTTCTGATAGAAATCATACCGAGTTTCTTTAAAAAGTAGACATTCTAAAATAGCTACTTTTTATAGCCCGCTAGGGCGTAGAAACTCGCATGAGACGCTTTTTGTGCCTTCCGGCACAAAAAGGTTCCATTAAAAGTTATCTACTTTTAATGGAATAATAGTATCAAACATTTCTATCAGAAAATAGTATTAGTCGCATTGTATGAGTTCCTGCACCTTTGTGGGATATAACAATCCCCACCTCCCTTGGAGAATTCTTCCTCCAGGGGAGGAAATTTGAATGATACACTTTCCTATGGGAGGCTTATATTATGACCGGTAATCATAAATGTTCACAACTCATTGCGGTTCTTCTGCTATTTGTGGTTTTCTGCGGAATCACATTTTTACCCATCGTACCTGTACAGGCCGCAGAGGATCATCCTTCACTAAAAACAGCGCAAGTTCCGACTCCGCGAGGCTACTACGATGTTTGTAAAGCAATTCAGAATTATGATGATTGCAACTCTATGCAAGGCATGGCAACTTTAGATGGCTACATCTACTCGGTAAAGAAAAATGCCTCGGATAATAAGGCGGTAATTTTCCGCACGAGTCCCCATGATGGCACTACCACGCAAATGGACATTGACGGCAAGCGATCCGTCGATTATCTCGGTCATGCTAACGATATGTGTGGGGCTCAGGTAGGCGGTAAGTCGTATTTATTTGTCACCTCTATGAAGAAAAGTGTAGGAGCACTTGTTTGCTATGAGGTTTCGGATCAAAAGCTTACACTTCTTTCGATTTTCAATGTATATACTTCCGGTGGCTCCAATCTAACGATTTCGGGAGTAGATGTATATGAGATCCGGGGCAATACAGTCAAGCTTCTCCTTGCACAGGGGGATCTTGTGTTTATTGGCACGGTAGATGTGACTGCTCCGACAACCAACCTGTATTGTCCCTTGGGCTTTCAAGTTGACACCCATCAAATGCTTGAAACGGCAAGGCAGCTCTGCGGAATAGAAGAGCTGGAAATGACTGTGCAAGGCTCAGGCTTTGCAAACGATACCTACTATATGCCCTTAACACTGCATCACAACCATTCTACCCAAATTAAGGCGGATAATCACGGAGATTCTACATCTGTGATCATGGCATTTCCCAATATCAAGGATGCAGTTGCGGTAATGGATCGAAGTGTACAGGCTTCTTTAGAAGCTTCTGTTTATGTCCCTGATGCAGGAGAAATGTTCTTCGAGATTGAGAGTGTGGACTTTATAAATGATGTAATGTATTTCAGCACCAACCGAGTGCGTATTGACCATTCTCTTACGACCATATCTCTGCTACTGGATCCGGGGATGGATATGGATATTTTTGCACGCCGTCAAGCTTTCCGCCAGGATGGCATCTATATGCTCGGAGGCGCCAATGCAACTGACCATTATTTGTACGATCCCGGTGCATCGGATAAGCATATTGAAGGCGGGAAATATCCTGCAAGCATCAACACGTATTTTGGGTTGGAAAGCAATGGAGAAGGCTTCTACTATATCCGCAGTATGCTCACGAAGGAGTATTTAACGGTTAACGGGGACTGTACCATTACAAAAAGTCCCAAGAAAGACAATGATCCTTCCCAGCTATTCTGCCTGACACAGGTGAATTGGCCCGAGGAGCCGGGTCATGTGGCGATCATTTCTATGCTGAATTATCAGTATATGAATAATGAGGCAGGAACCACCAAGGGGATCACTACAACTTCGGGAAAGACCTATCGGCTGAAGAAAGTAAGAGATACTGCGACTTTAGAAAACAATCTCTTTGACTATGCCCTCTACACAGCCTGTTATCCCGACGAAACCGCGGGAATGACACAGGTGCAGGCGAAGGAACATTTTGCCTCTGTCGGAAAGGCGAAGGGATATGTCGCCAGTGTATTTTTTGATCCGACATATTATCTTGCCAACAATCCCGATGTAGCCACTCACGAGGTCTACGGAACGCTGCAGGGAGCGTATCAACACTTTGTGGAGTATGGGTTTTGGGAAGGGAGACAGGGATCTCTTTTCTACTCTATAAACGAATACCTACACAGTGGTAGTGACAAGTTGAAAGCAGGATATTACCCGGATAAGCTGTTCTTTATATCCCATTTTAGACAGTACGGCGCAAACGAGAGTCTGACCAGGGAAGATCGGTATGGCTCTGATGAATTCGGCATCCGCAAGGTAGTGGAAAAATTCGGATTAAGTCCTGTCACAGGCTATGATTTTCTTGTGGACTATATTCGGCGGAATGTGCACAGCTCCATGGTGAAAACGCAAAAAGAATTAGAAACACTGCTTTTTGACTGGAACTATTATTTTGAACAAAATCCCACTCTGACTATGGAAGCTCTAAAAAATTTTTCAGGTACAACACATAGCGAAAAGCTCTATTCTCATTGGAAGCAGTACGGCATCAAAGAAGGGCGTATTGCAAGCCCCTATTTTGACCCCAAGTATTACAGACAGCAATACACGGATGTTGGTGCAACCAATGCAGAAGCCTATGAGCATTTTTTGACCAAGGGTTTCTATGAGCATCGGAAAGGCTCCTCATATTATGACGGTTACACCTATCTCTACGGATTGAATCCGGCATTGCCCTTGCTTTGTCCCCATATGGAAGCGGTAACAGAAACAGTGGATGCGACCTGTACCACCGGTGGAAGGGTTCGGTCCTTCTGCTGCAGATGTGGTACCACCCTCCGGAACCGGGACTTACCTCCCCAAGGACATACCGAGGTGATCGACAAGGCTGTAGCTGCAACCTGCACCACTGCCGGTAAGACAGAGGGCAAGCACTGCTCTGTCTGTAACACCGTTCTGGTCAAGCAGGAGATCGTTGCAGCTTTAGGCCATAGCTACACCAATAAGGTTACTGCTCCCACCTGTACC
>JAZRGR010000049.1:0-7493 GCA_045644345.1 Faecousia sp.
ACCGTCAAAGTCGAAGGTGTACAGACCCATCTCGGGATTGTACATCTGTGCGCCGCCAACCTCTGCGGTCACAGTCTTGCCGGTGTAGTCTACATAGCTGACTCTCATGGTAAGGCTGTCAACAGAGCCTGCATAGGCAGATGCGTTGAATACAAACTTAAGAGTGACCTTGGAATCTAAGTTCAGGGACTTGCCTGCCCAGGTGACGGTGGGGTTGGCAAGATCGTTTAGTACCTTGTAGTTGTCACCGAAGGTCAGATTGCTCATATCACTGAGATACATGATCTGCTCTAATGTCATTACCTGATCTGCAAGGTTGTCGGTGCGATAGCCCTTGAAGGTCTGGGCTGCTGCGCCGTAGCGGAGCAGGTCTGCACAGACAGTCTTGAGGGAAGTTGCGATAGTGGGCTTGTTCATCTGGGAGTAGGCATAGGTTGCAACGCTGTAGAGATCTGTTGCAGAGAGGAATTCCTTGCCGTCCTTGGTCATGTGGAGAACAGCCTCTACGGTGTCACCGATCTGTACGGCGGTGATGCCCGTCAGGGTGAAGTAGTAGAAGTTGCCCTTAAGCTCCGGGTTAAGGGTTACGGTCTTAGCACCGATCTGCTCATTGCCGCGGTATTGGGGGATGGTGCACTCCAGATAGAAGCTGTCATAGGAAGCCAGAGAGGGGACCAAAACAGCGTAGTTAATGGAGATATCACTGGCAAGATTCAGCGTATGGTTGATGGTAATAGCAGCATCTACCTCGGGGGCGGAAGCACCGTAGCCGCAAGCGGTACAGACACCGTCGGACAGGGTGTGAGCTTCTGCCTTGGTAGTCTTGGCGCAACGGATGCAGGAGCCGGTGTGGGTGCCGTCACCGTTGTCGGTGTACTGATACTCATGACCCAGACGGGGGATCGTCTGCTGCTGGACCAGAATGACGCCGCAAACAGAGCACTTCTGCCCGTCGGTAAGACCGGAGCTTAAGCAGGAAGCGGGAGTGCCTTCCATGACTACAGCGCTATGTCCCAGAGCGGGGATCACGGTCTGCTCTACAAGGACTTGGTTACATACAGAGCAATACTTACCCTCGGTCTTGCCGGGGGCGGTACAGGAGGCGGGAGTTCCTTCCATAACCACTACAGAGTGGCCTAAAGCGGGGATCTCTTCCTGTGTGGCAAAGATCTCGCCGCAAGCGGAGCAGTGACTGCCCTCGGTCTTGCCGGGAGCGTCACAGGTGGGAGCCTCGGCGGGGGTGGTGACCACAGTGTGGCCGGGAGCGGTGATGACCTCACCGGCAGTGACTACGGTGTTGCAACGGAGGCAGTATTCGTCACCGCTGAAGCCGTCGGTGGTACAGGTCACATCGACCTTGTTCTGCACCTGAATGTCGTGACCCAGCTTCTTAATTTTCTCACAGCCGCTGAGTACGGTGTTGCAGAGGCTGCACTTGGTACCGGCGGTGTTGCCCTTCTCGGTACAGGTGGGCTCTACGGCGGGGACATCTACGGGAACATGGTCCAGCATGGGGACTTCCTGCTGTACGGATACGACCATACCACAGCCGGAGCAGTAGCTGCCCTCGGTGAGACCGGGAGTAGTACAGGTTGCGGGAACTGCGGGAGAGATCACCATCTTGTGAGCGGTGACGGTGTAGGGATTGCTGACGCCGGCACCCTGACGGCCGGAGTTGTAGCTGGTGTTGCCGTAGTGGACATAGTTCTCACTGGGGCTGTTAGCCAGATCCGGAGAAGAGAAAATGATGAAGTTAGCCCGTCTGGTGGCGGTAGTGGTGGAGGCATTGAAGGTATTGCCGTTAATATCCGTGACCCAGATCTTCTGCCCGGCAGAGATGCTCTGATTGGAGGCAGTGAGATAATACTGGGAGCTGGAGATGCTCTTGAACATGCCCTTGTAGCTGACACCAAGGAAGACACCGCCGGTGAGGGTGATTACGCCGTCTACGTCCAATGCACTGTTGTCCTGCTGGGTAGAGGACAGGACAACGGTTTCGCCGCCGCGGATGGTCAGAGCCTTGTTGGAGTCCAGACCGTCGCCGCCGGAGTTGCAGTAGATCTTGCCTCCCAGGATCTGGAGGTCGAAGGCATAGGAAGAGGAGGTGCCGGAGCCGGGAGCACCGGGTCTGCCGCCGCCACCGGGAGCGGAGGAGCCCAGATCGCTGTTTGCGGCGTTCATGGCATCGTCGGAGGACTCTACATTGATGTTGCCGCCGTAGATATAGATGCAGGCACCCTCGATGCCCTCATAGGAGCGGAGAACATTGATGGTGGGACCCTCGGTGGAGCAGGGAGCACCGATATAGACGTCGTAATCGCTCTTGATGGCATCGTCATCGGTAGACAGGGTGTAGGTACCTCCTACCAACTGCAGGTAGGTCTTGCCCTGGATGCAGTTACCGCCGCTGTCTTCGGCAGTGTTCTTCTTTACGGTGATGGTAATGTCGCCGCTGTAGCAGTAGACCTTGTCACCCTCCAGACCCTCGTAGCCGTTGGTCATGGTAATGGTGGGGCCTACCTTGCCGGGCTCGCCTACATAGAGCTCGGCCTCGGACTGGATGCCGTCACCGGTGTAGGATAGGTTCAGCTTGCCACTGAGGACCTTCAGGAGTTGGTCAGCCTTAATGGCATCGCCACCGTTGGCACCGTTGCCTGCGGTGGAGGTAATGTTGATGGTGGCTTCCTTGATGACCAACCATGCATCACGGGGAACATCGGGATTGGTCTCAATGTCCTGCTCGCCGGACTTGAGGCCGCGCTCGCCCTTGGCATTCAGGTTCAGTGTGCCTGTGCCGCAGATGGTGACCTGGGAGCCGTCCTTGCACTTGATAACGGCGTTCTCAGCATCTGCGTTATCGGCATGGACGGTGTCGTTGTTGTAGGCATTGTCCGTCAGAGTATTGACGGTGCCGGGAGCAACCACCAGGGTGACCCCGGTGCTCTTGTTAAGGGACAGGGGACAGGTGGAGGCGTTGGTCAGGGTCAGACCGTTCAGCACAAGGGTCACATCGGTCACACCCTTGCTGACCTGGATGAAGCCCTCGGCACAGGAGCCGGATACGATATAGGTACCTGCTGCCTGGATTTTCAGTTCTGTGCCGGATGCCTTATACTTGCCACCTTCGCCCTCTTGGACAACGGTAATACCACTGTCGGAGAAGGAGAATACATAGGCACCCTCGGTGGGATAGCTCTCGGCTGCCAGTGATATGACAGGGAGCAGTGACAGGGTCATTGCCAACACTATGAGTAAGGCAACGACTTTGGATAAAATGGGGGATCGTTTCATGCAGTACACCTCTTTGTAATAAAATGGTCGGCGGCACAAGAAGGGATGCCGCTTCTATTTAAAACTATCACAGGGAAATAGGAAAGTAAATTCGCAGAATGGGCAAAAATAGTCTGAAAGTGGCTGAAAAATATCACATTACGCATACAAATAACGATAAAATTGTAAGATTTCAGTGATTTTCAGATTGATTTAAGGAGGGGAAAATAAGGGGAAATTGTCCCATAATGAAATAAATGACAACTGTTTTATTCTTTTCCCGTGTAAAATCAAAACCGTAAAAACTTCGATATCCGCTTAGTGATTTTGCACAGCATCTACTGTGAGGACACAAGAAAAAATATCCAGCGCACCTTTGCCCGACAGAAGGCGAGCCATTGCTGCTTGGGAACCAAATTCCGATTTCTCGAGCTGTTATCGATTATGAATTGTAGAGGGCGGATGACTGTCCGCCCTCGACACCCGTAGGAATTTTGCGTGAAACGTACAAGTGATCAAATTTGTTCGTAGGGAACGACACAGGGTCGTTCCCTACGAACATGCATGGTAGTGCATTCGTTGTAACGAAATTTATACGTGTGACGAAGGTGCCACGGGCGATGACATGGCATCGCCCCTACAGGATCTCATCAATCAATCGGAATTTGGGACAAAAAATGGATCTGTGTCACGGGTGTGACACAGATCCTGTGTAAGTGGCTATGAAAGTGGAGATTACTTGGTGCCGAAGATGCGGTCGCCGGCGTCGCCTAAACCGGGGATGATATACTTGTGATCGTTGAGCTTCTCGTCAACAGCGGTAACGAAAATATCTACATCGGGGTGTGCCTCGGTCACAGCCTGGATACCCTCGGGAGCAGCCAGAATGTCCATGAGGACAATGGACTTGCAGCCGTACTTCTTCTTGAGGATGTCGATGGCAGCAACAGCACTGCCGCCTGTAGCCAGCATGGGATCAACCACAAAGACCTGTCTCTCGGAAATATCGGGGGGCATCTTGCAGTAATACTCTACGGGAAGATGGGTCTCGGGATCACGGAACAGACCCATGTGTCCGATCTTGGCAGAGGGGATCAAGGAAATCATGCTGTCTACCATACCCAGACCTGCACGGAGGATGGGGACGATAGCAAGTTTCTTGCCTGCCAGGACCTTAACCTTTGCCACAGCGACGGGGGTCTCGATCTCGACTTCCTCGGTGGGGAGGTTGCGAGTGGCCTCGTAGCACATCAGAGCTGCGATCTCACCGACGATCTCACGGAATTCCTTAACACCGGTATTCTTGTCGCGGAGGATGGACAGCTTGTGATGGAGAAGAGGATGATCCAAAATCTGTACTTTACCCATATGTTTGCTCCTTTTCTTCTTTGGATAGGGAGGGAGGCTCCTGAGAGTGTCCCTCTATGGATCTATTATAGCACAGACCGAGCCACAATCCAACAGTTTTTTTCTGTTTTTGAAAAATTCTTTAAACCGTGAAGATTCCCATATCGTCCAACAGATCTACAATACTGTCCTCGTCTGCGGGAGAGGTGATGATCAAGAGCTTTTTGAGGGGGCCAAGAGAGACTGCCTGAATATTTGCCTTGGCTAAAAGGTCCTCCGCTATTTGCTCACAGCAGGTGGAGCAGTGACTGTGGGAAACACAGCTTCCACAGCCCCGGAGCGTTACGGTAAATTGATAGATCATAAAATCCCTCCCACAGAACCCGCTGCTATAGAATCAGCGAGTGGCGGTATTGGTTGCCTTGAGCTGGAGCTGCAGCTTGTCTGCAATAAGGGCTATGAATTCGGAATTCGTGGGCTTCCCCTTGGTATTGCTAACGGTATATCCGAAGAATCGTTGCAGAGTATCCAGATCACCCCGATCCCACGCTACCTCAATGGCATGGCGAATGGCACGCTCTACACGGCTGGGAGTGGTGTGGAAGGTCTTGGCGACCTGGGGATACAGGATCTTGGTAATGGCATTGATCACGTCCATATCCTTGACAGCGATCATAATGGCTTCCCTAAGATACTGATAGCCCTTGATATGTGCGGGAACACCGATCTCGTGGATCATGGAGGTGACCATTGCTTCGATGTTGGTATCTAAACGGCTGTATTGCTTCTGGTGCTTTAGTGCCTCACGCATTTCCTCCAGCCGTTCCAGAACGGCATCGGGAGTGCAGGGCTTGAGCAGGATGTATTGCACACCCTGTGATAACAGCAAGCCGGAAATGAACTCGGTCATAAAGTCAGCCATGACCAGAAGCATGGGCTTGCGTTCCAGCGTGTTGGCAGCCTTTAGGACGGCGATGCCGTCCGCACGGGGGAGCATGGTGTCTACGATCAGGATCTCCGGCTTAGTGGTCTTTAGTAATTCGATGGCATGCAGACCGTCGTTGGCAGCGCCGATGACGGAATAACGGTCGGTAGTCTGCAGGAGTGCCTTGAGCTTGTCGCTGAATTCCTCACTGCTATTGGCAAGCATTACACGATATGATTTTTCCATGGTTGATAATTCCTCCTCCAAAAACTCTGTATTGATGAGCGGTGGCTCTAATTTAGCATACCATTCGAGGAATTGCAAGTCGTTTTCGGACAAAATGCCGAAATATTGTTCGACAAAAAGATACAAAATAGGCGATTTCGACAGGAAATAAAACATTTCGACGTCAAAAGAATGACAAAGATAACCGAAAAATGTCTGTTTACAAGTCGTCTTGATACTCTTTGTTTCGGTTTATTCAGACATTGTTCACCCTTTTGCGACGGGAATCAACGGCACTTTGCACAGAGGGTGACGGTAGCAGTACGTCTGTGGTGAGATTCCATTAGGAGTCCCAGCCAGCCGAGAGGACATAGGGGAAGACCAATGATAGTCAGATATCGGACCGCTGAATCGGTGGGAGCCATGCCCAACAGCATCAGTAGAAGAGCTGCCAGCAGAAGTGCAGAGCCGATTGTCCACAGAAGCTGTGCGGTGCGACGGAAACGGCGCATCTTGAAAGATGGGGTATAGGCAACGTGAAGTCCACTGTAAGATCGATCTGTTAAGTGATTGACCAACAGGCAGACGCCCTGTAGGAACAGAGCGGTATACAGCGCATATTTCCCCACCGGGGAATGAAAGCCGAATCCGATCAAGAAGCATATGATCCCTATTGTGACCATGCCGCCCAAAGCGAGGCAGACAGAGAGCTTGAGGGGGAGATTATGAGGCTTCATAGGATCCCTCCTGTGTCATCACTGACAATGGGGGCAAGGTGTATAGCCCAGAGACAGTGCCTGCTGCTTGTTGTAGGCACGGTAACCGTTGCGGGTGAACTTCTCGCAGGAATAGGAATGGAAAACAGTGGGATCCTCATCCTGGAGGAATACGATGTGGGCATCTAAGAAGTCGGCTTTCTCACGGAGCTGTTGCAGTTGCTCTGTCAGCTTCTTTAGCTCATCCTGTGTGCGATTGAGCTCACGGGTCAGATTGGCGTTCTTTGTCTGTGCGTTCTTAAGCTCTCTGCGGACGATCAGATAGGAGGATGAACCCAGACTGCTTAGCTCCTGCTCCAGAGCCTCTGCCTCAGCCTCTGCCTGCCGCAGCTTATCCGTAAGGCGGACGCATTCATCCTCTACGCCTTGGAGACGGGCAAGCTCCTGTGACAGTTCCTGCTTCTGATCATAGGTATAGACACCCTGCAGGAGGAACAATGCACATACCAGCAGGAGGAGGGCAGACAGGAGGATCCATCCGCCGACCCTTCGGTTCTTGGGGGCGGTGAGCTTGGGATCGGGCTTCTTGATGCTCTGTGCCGGTTTGCGCTTAGGTAGGCTGATCTTGCGGTTCAGATAGGCAGAGGACTGTAAGGGGACGGCGGTTACCTTGGTGCATTCGGGACAGAACATGGTGCTGTCCTTTAATTCTGTTCCGCAGCGCAGACATTTCATGATGTATACCTCCTATCTGAATAATGCCGATTAGCGTTTTAACAGTATGTACTATTTTACAACAAATTTTGCGCTCTGTAAAGACTCCAATTCAAAACCTTGCAAAAGGAGCTGTCTTATGATATACTATGCACACATTAGGGAAACTCTGAATAAATAGCCGTCGGCACTCAGCGAATCTTTTGTCCCAACTTTTCGGTTTGAAAAACTTGAAATACACAAAGTATTCCTGCGTTTTCCAAACCTCAATTTGGAACAAAATCTCTCGCCGATTG
>JAZRGR010000050.1:0-20824 GCA_045644345.1 Faecousia sp.
GAGAAAAATACAAAATTTTACGTTATTTGGGATATTTGTGCCAACTTTCGGTGCTATTCTCTCTCCCTCCGCCCCTTCGGGGCACCTCCCTCGTCAGAGGGAGGTGGGTCTGTGCGGACTTGTAACACAGCGATAAATCGGTATTTGCTGTTCTATGCAAAAAAGGGCACCTGCGCAATGCAGGTGCCCAAAGTGCTATACAGAGCAGGAATTACTCGGCGTGGTCAACAGCGTACATGACCTTGATGAGCTCAAGGACCTTGTTGGAGTAGCCGATCTCGTTGTCGTACCAGGAAACGACCTTGACGAAGGTGTCGGTCAGAGCGATGCCGGCCTTAGCGTCGAAGATGGAGGTACGGGTGTCGCCCAGGAAGTCGGAAGAAACAACAGCTTCTTCGGTGTAGCCCAGGATGCCCTTGAGCTCGCCCTCGGAGGCTTCCTTCATAGCGGTGCAGATCTCGTCGTAGGAAGCGGGCTTAGCCAGGTTAACAGTCAGGTCAACAACGGAAACGTCCAGGGTGGGAACACGCATGGACATACCGGTCAGCTTGCCGTTGAGCTCGGGGATGACCTTGCCGACAGCCTTGGCAGCGCCGGTGGAGGAGGGGATGATGTTGCCGGAAGCAGCGCGGCCGCCTCTCCAGTCCTTAGCAGAGGGACCGTCAACGGTCTTCTGGGTAGCGGTCTGGGAGTGAACGGTGGTCATGAGGCCGTCGGTGATGCCGAACTTGTCGTTGAGGACCTTGGCAATGGGAGCCAGGCAGTTGGTGGTGCAGGATGCGTTGGAGACGAAGTTCATATCCTTGGTGTACTTGTCGGTGTTAACGCCAACAACGAACATGGGGGTAGCGTCCTTGGAAGGAGCGGACATAACGACCTTCTTAGCGCCTGCATCGATGTGAGCCTGTGCCTTCTCCTGAGTCAGGAACAGACCGGTGGACTCGACGACGTACTCTGCGCCGATCTCGCCCCAGGGAATGTCAGCGGGGTTACGCTGTGCGAAGATGGGGATCTCCTTGCCGTTGACAATGATGGAATTGTCGGTGGACTCGATGGTGCCATTGAACTGACCATGCATGGTGTCGTACTTGAGCATGTAAGCCAGATACTTAGCCTCGCACAGATCGTTGATGCCTACGATCTCGATCTCGGGGAAGTTCACGCTGGCGCGGAACACCATACGACCGATACGGCCAAAACCATTGATACCAACTTTGATAGACATTTTGTTTTCCTCCGATTAATTGGATTAAATTTCTATGCGCAGCTCAGAGGAATGAGCCCCCTACGGTACGCACATACTTTCGCAGATATTATATACGATTTTTCTCCTGTTTTCAACTGTCAATTTATATCAAATTCGAGATTTTGATGGAAAATTTTTGAGAAATGTGGAGAAAATCAAGGAAAATTTACAGGATCCCAAGCTTGCGCAGGGAGTCTAAGAACTCTGTGACATCCTTACGCAGCTCCTGCTCCTCTACCTCGTACAGCTCCAGCAGACGGGCGATCAGCTCCTCCTCATCCCGAACCTCCGGGAGCAGACGCCAGATCTCGCCTCCTACTTCGTTAAGGGTCAGCATGCCGTTAAGGTCCAGAGCGGCCTTGCCTGCGGGAACCAGGAGCAGATCACCGGCAATATCTCTGAGAACAAAATCCATTTTAAGATCCATAGTAGGATACCTCCTGCGTGTCATTCGTATTTTTGGCTATTATACCACATTTTACCCCCTTGTACAAGGGATATTTTACGGAGAAATAGGGATTCGTTCTTGAAATTCTCTTCAGTATATGATAGTATATAATAAGATAATTATGATGTTTTGCAATTCTATGCAGAAAGGATGGTGCATATGATCGATCTCCACTGCCATATCATCCCCTGTGTGGATGATGGGGCAGAGTCTGCGCAGGTGGCTTGCCGTATGGCAGAGCTGTCCCTTCGCAACGGTGTAGATACCATCGTGGCTACCCCACACTGCAACCTTAAGGGCTCCCGTCCCAATTATCGGGGGCGGACCTATACAGAGGTATTCTCCATGTTCCGTGCTCTGCTGATCCAGCATGGGATCCCTCTGCGGGTGCTTCCCGGATCCGAGGTATTTGCCCATCAGTCCAATCTCCGTGAGCTCTTAGAGGAGAAACGGGTGGTCACATTAAATCATTCCCGATATCTCCTGGTAGAATTCAACTTCAACACTCCGGCAGAGCAGATCAACAATCTGCTGAACATGGTACGCAGCTTCGGCTATATCCCGGTCATTGCCCATCCCGAGCGGTATGTCGCGGTGCAGAATGCCCCGTGGCTTGCAGTGCGGTGGTATGACAAGGGCTATGTGATCCAGCTCAACAAGGGCAGTCTGCTGGGTAGGTTAGGGCAGACAGCCTGTGAGACGGCACAGTACCTGCTGTCCAACCAGACTGCCCACGTAGTTGCCAGTGACGCCCATGACATTCGTGGACGGGCACCCGGCTTCCATTCCCTGTTGCCGCTCCTGCGGGATTTGTGCCCACCTTCCTATGTGGAGAAGCTGGTGGAGGAGAACCCCTATCGGATCGTTACGGATCAGGATCTGTGATCCCCACTTATCAATACAGAATTGAGGATATCCTATGAGAAGTATCAAATCCATTGTGATCGTATTATTCCTGGTCATAGCGCTGGCATTCTCTGTGATGTACTGCTATGACGCAATGATGGTAGACCATGTGGCCCCCAAGATCGTCTGCGACGGTGCCAAGCTGGAGGTCAGCGTTACCGGCACCGATGCAGATCTGTGCCGTGGGCTGGTGGCTACCGATGATGTTGACGGCGATATTACGGATCGGATCATTGTCCGCCGTGTCTCCCGTCTGGTCGGGTCTAACAGTGCTGTTGCCCATTATGCGGTATTCGACTCTGCATCCAATTTCTGCACCTTTACCCGCAATGTCTATTATACGGACTACTGCCAGCCCAAATACGCTCTGTCCGAGCCTATGATCTTCAATGTCAACAGCACGGTTACTCTGGTAGACCGTCTGACGGCTCACGATGTGATCGACGGAGATATTACCACCCGTATCCGTATTTCCGCCGCCAATATTTCCACCTCGGTCGAGGGTGAGTATCCCATGACCCTCCAGGTGACCAACTCTACCGGCGACACCTCTGCACTGACTCTGACGGTGCAGATCCGCAATTATACCTCTCGCCATCCCCGGATCCAGCTTAAGGAATATCTGACCTATGCAGAGCAGGGCAGTGTAGTGGATCTGGAGGAATACCGCGATATGATCCTCAGTGTCCGTGAGAACGACGGGGGCGGTGTTATCAGCCCCAAGGACGTAGTGATCTCCGGCGAGGTGGATACCTCCCGTATCGGCAGCTACGACGTCAAGTTCTCCTATATCAACAGAGAAAATCTCAGCTACAGTGTGGTTCTCACCGTAGTGGTTCAGTAAGGAGGTGGACAAATGAAGGAAGAAAAGAAATTTGAATTAACGGACTACGACCCCCTATGCTTAGGTAAGTTCGTCCTGCGCCACTTCTGGATGGTGGTCATTTTCGCACTGACCTGTATCATGGGTGTGTATCTGATGCAGTCCATATCCGACAAGCCCATATATACCAGTACCGTTACCTTTGCCGTTACCTCCCGTAGCTCCGCAAGCACCGCTGTGGTCAACATTGCGGCTACGGATACAGTTGCAGGACAGTTCGGCGGCCTGTTAGAGAGTGAGCTGGTTCGCAATGCGGCGGCACGGAGCATGGGTCTGTCTCATTTCCCCGCATCCGTGACCATCGAGGTTCCCGAGAACACCAACATCCTCATTATGGCCATCACGGCAGATACGCCGGAGCTGGCGTATAAGAGCGCCCTTGCCATTATCGATTGCCATACGGAATATTCTACCACCGTCTTTGCTACTGCAGTTATCGACAGCATCAACGGTCCCACCATCCCCACCCAGCCTACCAACTTAGCTGCCCGTAACTCTATGCTCAAGATCTCGGGCCCCGTAGGTGCCGCTGCCATGATCGCCCTGCTGCTGTACTTAGCGGTCCGCAATGATACGGTCCAGACCGTTACCGGTGCCAAGCACCAGGTCGACGGCAAGCTCCTGGCAACCATCTACCACGAGAACTCCCGGCTTAGCCTTAAGGACCGTCTCAAGCGTGTCAAGAAATCCATCCTCATCAGCGACCCCACCTGCAGCTTCTATTATACGGAGACCATACACCAGATCCGTGTCCAAATGGAGCGTGCCAAGGAGACCAAGCAGCAGAGCGTATTCGTAGTGGCAAGCTGCAGTGAGAACGAGGGCAAGTCCACCGTTGCCGCAAACCTCGCCCTGTCCCTGGCACAGAAGCACCGCAAGGTCCTGCTCCTGGACGCCGATACCCGTAAGCCTGCACAGCACCTGATCTTCGAGGAGCAGGTCACCAAGGGCAAGGATTTCGGTTCCCTGTTGACCCACGGCTTTACCAAGGAGCAGATCAAGGACGCCGTGGTCTATAACGAGACCACCCACCTCCACACCCTCTATACCTCCGCTGTCCGTCGTAAGCAGGCAGAGGCGATCTCCAGAGACACCCTGCTGCCCCTGATCCGTGCTCTGCGGGAGGAATACAGCTACATCATCATCGATACCCCTCCTATCGGCTTCTTTGCCGATGCCGAGGTTCTGGCAGATGTTGCCGACGCTTCCATCCTGGTCATCCGACAGGATATGGCACCGTCTATGATCATTAACGATGCCATCGATAATCTGATGGATACCAACAGTGAGTTCATGGGCTTCGTATTCAATAATGTCCGCTCCTTCAAGGCATTCAGCTTCCGCACCGGTGGCTACGAGTACGGCTACGGCTACGGTTATGGCTACGGCTATGGCAAGGACAGCGGCAAGCAGGCCACCACAGACAAGTCCCACCGTTCCGGAAAGGAGGGCAGTAAGCATGGATGATCCCAGACAAGAGCTGTTTTCCAACTTCAACCCCAGAGTTGTACTCCACAATTTCTTCACGGCGTGCAAGAGACTGATCTGGATCGTCATTGCCATTGCCATTGCTGTGGGCTATCTGTCCTACCGCAGGGCAGACAGGAACTACAGCCCCTATTATGCATCCGAGGCGGTTTTCTCCGTTACTGCCAGCTACTATGCCACCACGGATATTCTGAGCTATTCTACCTTTATTAACACCACGGCGGCGCAGACCTTGTCTGCCACCTTCCCCTATGTCATCCGCAGTGAGAATACTCAGCGGTTGTTAAAGCAGGAGCTGAACATGGACTATATCCCCGGCACCATCAATGCTACGGCTACGGCGGATTCTGCTCTGTTCACCCTTACGGTCACCGGTAGCAATGCACAGCATGCCTACGAGCTCCTCAAGGCAACCATCAAGGTCTATCCCCAGGCTGCCAGCACCATCCTGGGCGATACCCGTATCGACGTGATCAATATGCCCCTGGGCCCCTCCTTCACCCCCATGAATGCCAACACTGCGGTACAGACGGGCATTCGGGCTACCTTCCCGGTGATCCTGCTGGGCTTGCTGCTGATCTTTGTCCTGGCACTGTCTCGTAAGACCGTTCACTCTGCAGATGATCTGCGCAAGCTGATCAATTTGAAGTGCCTTGCCTATGTCCCCGGCATCAAGCTCAAGAAGCGGTCCCAATCCAACAACATGTCTGTTACTATTACCAACAATCGTGTAGGCTCCATCTTCAGTGAGTCTATCCGCAACCTCCGTGTCAAGGTCCAGAAGACCATGGTTCACCGCCATGCCCACATCCTCATGATCTCCAGCACCATCCCCGATGAGGGCAAGACCACCGTTGCCACCAATCTGGCTCTGAGCTTTGCCGCGGAGGGCAGCAGGGTGGTCCTGATCGACGGGGACCTGCGCAAGCAGTCTCTTAAGGGAGCCCTGGGGATCGATCAGCCCTCCGAGGGTCTGGTAGAGTTCCTGTCCGACAATGCCAAGTCTGTCAGCCTCCTGAGCGTACCCCGTTCCTCCCTGTATCTCCTGTCCGGCGACAAGACCACGGACCGTCCCCAGCCCCTGCTGGATACCCCACGACTCAAGAAGCTCTTCGATTCCCTCCGGGAGCATGTGGACTATATTATCATCGACACACCCCCTGCGGGCATCCTGTCCGATGCGGCTACCATTGCTAAGTATGCAGACTGCGCCCTCTACGTAGTCCGCCAGGATATGGCAAGCACGACCCAGATCTTCAATGCCCTGCAGTCTCTTAACTCTGTTGAGATCCCCATTTTGGGCTGTGTGCTCAACCACACCCAGGCAGGCACCACCCGTTACGGCTACGGCTCCAAGTACTCCGGCTCCTACGGCTACAGCTACGGCTACAAGTATTCCGACAGCTATCGCCGCTACGGCTACGGGTATGGCTACGGCTATTCCCGTAAAGAGGAGAAGGATGATACCCCCGTTGCCAACACCGTTGCAGACCAGTCCAAGGAAGAGCAGGCTGCAAAGAACCGTGAGCTGGAGGCTCTGCGCCTCAACGAGGAGCTCAAGGCAGATCTGACCCGACGTACCTCCAAGAAATAAGGTTCCTTCCCGCAGAAGGATAAGAAAGGAGAGTGTCCCTTGTTTAGAAAAGTAAAAAGACATTTGCAGAATGGGACTCTCCGTGAGATCCTCCGTGAGACCCGCTGGATCTACGGTCATATGCGCTCCTACAGACGGGCGATCCTAACCTACATCCTCCTGGGTCTGCTGGGGACTACCATGAGTATGCTCTCAGCCCTTGCCTCCAAGGAGCTGTTCAACTCTATCGTTAAGATGGGGAGTCTGGACGGCTACGGAGGCTGGCGGATCTTCACCTACGGTGGCATTGTAGTGGGGCTGGCTATCCTAAACATCCTGCTCAATGCTTTGGTATCCTTTTATACCTCACGGATCAATCTCCGTGTGTCCAATTCCCTGAGAGCGGAGGTTTTCGAGCTGTTCCTACATACGGATTGGGAGTCCCTGCACCGATATCATTCCGGTGACCTCCTCAGCCGTATCAACACAGACGTGACTACCGTTGCCAACAGTGTCTTGGGGTGGGTTCCCACACTGGTGATCCAATCCACCCGTTTTATCGCATCTCTGGCAGTGATATTGTTCTACGATCCGACTATGGCAGTGATCTCACTGCTGAGTGCTCCCGTATCTATGCTGGCGGCTAAGCCCTTCTTAGGCAAGATGCGCCGCCTCAGCACACAGATGCGTGACGTCAGTGCGGAGATGATGGCATTCCACGAGGAGACCCTCCAGAATGCCCAGAGCATCAAGGCGTTTAATCTGGTAGAGGTTTTCGTATCACGACTGTATAAGGTCCAGGAGAAGTATTTTGATACCTCCATGTCCTTTACCCACACCTCGGTGCTGAATTCCTCCTTCCTTTCTACGGTGAGTACAGTGATCAGCTACTCCTGTCTGGGCTGGGGAGCCTATCGCTTGTGGTCTCACCAGATCGATTTCGGCACCATGATATTGTTCATTACGTTGGCAGGCCAGCTGTCCGGTGCACTGTCCGCCCTGATCAAGCTGGTCCCCTCCGCCATTGAGGGTACCACCTCCGCCCGTAGAATTATGACCGTCTTAGAGCTCCCACGGGAGAATATAGACGATCGCCAACGGGTAGAGGAGCTCATCCGCAGGGGCGAGCCTATGGAGCTGGAGCTAAGGGATCTGCAATTCTCTTATCAAGAACGGAATTTGGTCCTGGACTCCCTCCAACTGGAGATCAAGCCCAGGGAGCTGGTTGCTATCGTAGGACCCTCCGGCAGTGGCAAGACGACTCTGTTCCGTATTCTCCTGGGACTTCTGCGACCCGGTAGCGGTACAGCCTGTGTCCACTGTGGAGGGCAGACCATTGCACTGTCCCCCTCTACCAGAGCCATTTTCTCCTATGTACCCCAGGATAACGTGATTTTCTCCGGTACCATTGCAGATACCCTGCGGTTGGTCAAGCCGGAGGCAACGGATGAGCAGATCTATGAGGCACTGCGACTTGCCTGTGCAGACGGCTTCGTCAGCAAGCTGCCCGGAGGCATTTATTGCCGTCTCAAGGAGCGTGGCAGCTCCCTGTCCGTTGGTCAGAACCAGCGCCTTGCCATTGCCCGTGCCATCTTAGCAGATGCCCCCATCCTCCTGCTGGATGAGGTGACCTCTGCTCTGGATCTGGAGACGGAGGAACGGGTCCTTGCCAATATTGCTTCCATGAAGCACAAGACCTGCATCCTCTCTACTCACCGCCCCAGTGTCCTGCGGCTGTGCAGTCATATCTACCGCATCCAGGAGACCCGCCTCGTCGAAGTGGGTCCGGACAACCGCAGTGAATGAAATCATCTTCGATAATGAATTGTTTTCGTGGGACGAACCCATATATACTGTGTACTGAACAATCCAATCGTCTTTGCAAGCCAAGGCTTTTAGGACGACTTTGCGTTGTTCAAGTGCAAGGATTCTGCGATGAACCGAAAAACCTTGCACCTTTCCTTCGCACATCAAGATGCTCAAAGGAAAACCACAGTGTAGCATACCTGCAAACCTGTAAAAACGGCTTGAAACAGCCGTTTTTACTTATTCGGCGGACATGATATAATACTGTTTTTCAATGAAAAGCAGACACTTTTCATTGAAACTTTTGTGCCATAGAAGGCACAAAACACGTCTCATACAAGTTTCTACGCCCTCACGGGCTATAAAAAGTAGCCATTTCCAATGTCTACTTTTTAAAGAAACTTGGTATAAAACGCACCTCAGAGCCAAAAACAGGACTCCGAGGTGCGTTTCTTGTTCGAAATGAAATGCAAAATTCCTGTTTATCGCTCTGACGAGCGATAAGGGAATTTGAGTGAATAGTGAATAGTGAATAGTGAATAGTGTCGGTGTGGCTTACGCCACGGATTAAAATATGGCAGCAAAGCTGCCAAATCAAGGGCAAAGCCCTTGTTTTCTAATCCATCCCGTAGGGATACCACAATTATTCACTATTCATTATTACTTATTCACTATTTCGATTTGTCGCTCGTCAGAGCGACAAATCGGAATTTGACGGTCTGATTACGGTTCGCTTACTGTTCCCAGGAAGAGGAGGCAGTGGTTTGTTTTATCGTAGATCCCCATGACATAGGGGCGGTTGAGGAAAACCATTTTCTGACGGAGGTTGACACCCTTGGTGGCGAATTCCGTTACAGTGGTGGCACCGGCTTGGGTACCTACTTCGTCTACCTGCAGGTAGGTCTTGTGGAGGATACGGCTGATATACAGACTCTTGGTGGGTTCAATGCCGCTGAAATCTGCGTCCATAGTAAAGGCATCAGCCATGCCCATGGAGGTGAGGATCTCCTTCATTTCCACGGTGCTGTCCAGCTTCAGCTTGGGCATGGTGGCAAGGACGGCTGTGATCTCGGGATTCTCCAAAGCTTGCAGAAGCTCTCCGTGGGTCAAGGAGGCTAAATAGTCCTCTAAGGCAAGCCCCTCGTTGGGCAGGAGAGCAAAGAAGCTGTATCTGCCGTCCTCATAGTCCTTCATGAAGCCGGTGCCGTTCCCACAACTGAGATAGAAGGACTCCTCGGAGCCCATCATTTCTACGGTCCGTTCCCCGGAGGGGGAGAGGAAGCTCTGCTGTGACAGATCGTTGGTGGTATAGGGTGTATTCCATTTGCCGTCAAAGGTCAGGGCATTGATCAGATACATCATGGCATTGGGATCCATTTGATCCACAGCTTGTGAGATCCGTCCGGCGGTCTGCTCTTTCACCCATTGATTCATGGCATCCATGGTCTCGGTGTTAAAGTCGGCGGTGTAAATCTGTGCCTCGTAGTAATTGCGAAGGGTCTGCAGGTACTCACCTGCTACGGGGAGCTCATTGTGGAGCCACAGGGAGTTGGCCTCTGCCACTTCCGCTCCCTGAGCACAGTTGAGAGAGGGGATATAAGGATTCAGCTCCCCGATGGCCATGCCTAAGAGCCCTTCGATCTGCTCTAAGGTCTGCCCTTGGGCACCGTTGGCAGTCATAGCCAGAGATAGATAGAGGGAATAGGGAGACAGCACGGTGTTCTCTCCGGGGACATGGCTGTTCTGCAACAGTGCCAAAGCGAAGGCCCCCATGAGATCGGAAAGATCCCGATCCGGAGCTTGGCTCTCCACAGGCTGTCGCTCTAAGGCGGACAGAAGATCCAAGGTAAGGGCGTTCTCCCTCGGAACCTCCGTAGACAGGGCAGGCTCGGCAGACTCTGCGGCACAACCGACCATAGACAGGGCGAGGGCAAAGAGCAGGAGCCATGAGAGCAGGTGTTTTTTCATAAAAGGGTCTCCTTTCCAATGGGATACTTTACCTGTTTGACGAAGGAAATTACGATAAGTTCCCAAAATTATTCCGTAGGGATTTGACAAAGACGACCATATTTGGTATCATACAATTATCCCAATCAATACGGAGGTTTTATTTATGGAAAAGGTATTTACAGAATTCGCACCCGCAGCCATCGGTCCCTATTCCCAGGCTATGAAGGTAGGCTCCTTGGTCTATACTTCCGGTCAGATCCCCATTGATCCCACGACCGGCAATGTAGAGGCACAGGACATCGCAGGCCAGACCCGTCAAGTTATGGAGAACCTTAAGGCAGTGCTGGAAGCCGCAGGCAGCTCTATGGACAAGGCAGTGAAGACCATGTGCTTCTTGACGGATATGGGCAACTTCGCTACTTTTAACGAGATCTACAGTGAGTACTTTACCGGCAAGCCTGCACGGAGCTGCGTAGCGGTCTCCGCCCTCCCCAAGGGTGTCCTTGTTGAGGTGGAGGTCGTTGCGGAACTGGGCTGATCACCCCCACACACGAAAGAAAGGAGAGATCGTCTATGCTGAAGCGTTCCCTTGCTTTGATCCTATCTCTGATCCTGCTCCTGAGCCTTCTGCCCGGTGCTTATGCAGAGGAGGAGATCCCCGAGAGCATTGACCGTTGCTGTTATACCCGCCGAGTGGTGGAGACCAGAGGCATGGCCCGTCCCGACTTTACAGGCAAGCTCATTGAGATCACCCCTCAGCGTGTAGAGGATACCTTCCGCTACCTGGATGACTTCTATGTTGAGGCTCATCCCGAGGCAGCCTTAGAGCTCCACTACGGCACCGAGGAGGATCGGCAGATCCTGCTGACCCTGGCACAGGTCATTACCAAGGATTGCACCACCCCCAAGGAGAAGGCTGATGCCATTTCCTCTTGGGTAGCACGGAACATCTACTATGATGTAGAGACCTCTGCCTACGCATCCGACACCTTCTCCCGCCGGGAGGGCAATTGCTTGAGCTACGCCTTCCTGATCCAGACCCTCCTGCGGTCCCTGGGCGTTCCTGCGGTCCTGGGAGACGGCTGGCGTGGGAACATGGAGACCAACACCGTTGAGCTGTTCAATATGGAAGGTCATGCATGGGTCTTTGTGTACCTGGACGGACAGTGGGAGCTGTACGACCCCCTGTGGCTCAAGGAGAGTACCACGGATCGGGACTACATGGCACAGTGGATCTACTTTGACACCGTAGAATTCGTCACCCCTGCCTATGACGAGGAGGAGCTGCCTCCCGTGCCCTATGACAAGTCTGTGGCATATTATACCGGGGAGAACTTCTACCTGTACAGCAACGGCTTCCCTCAGGGAGTAGGTCTGCTGACCAACTTCGTCAACAACATTGCTGTTGCCTTCCTGTCTAACCAGTGCGAGGAGGGCGGAAGCTCCGACGGCTGGTACTATCTCGACGGCGTTACGGACAAGACCCTTATGGAACGGGGACAGATCTACACAAGTGGCTGGCTGTCCTACGGCGACTACCGCAAGGGGCAGGATATGGGCCTCACCTATGCCCATGCCAACGGTATGCTCATCGACGGCTCTATTATGGAGTTCGATGGCAGGGACTACATGATGTACAGCAACCAGTGCCTCAGAGTTCGGGCTTCCGAGGGTGCCTACCGCATTACCGACGGTCTGTTCACCCTGCCTGTAGGCTACGAGGGCTTGTTCCTGGATCTGCCCTGGGCAGAGGATACCCGTGAGGGCTGTACCATTACGGTGCAGAATAACTGCCCGGAGATCGCTGTGGCAACAGAAGATGGCATCGTGACTTGCCTACAGGAGGGCTATGGTGAGTTTAGGTATACCATGACCCGTGATGAGGATCAGGCCATGATGGGCACTGCCATCCTGCAGATCATTGTTTCCGATGAGGAACGGGTCCCGGACTATACGGATCACATTACCGAGGATCCCACGGTTCCCACCGAGCCCACGGATCCCACGGTTCCCACCGAGCCTACGGATCCCACCGAGCCCTCTGATCCCACAAAGCCCACAGAGCCTGTGAAGCCGGAGACTCCCGTATTCAACGACATCCAGGCAGGGAGCTGGTACGAGGATTCCGTCAGCTTTATGGTAGAGCAGGGACTTATGAACGGTGTCGGCAAGGGCAAGTTTAACCCCACGGGCAACGTGACCCGTGCCATGCTGGTAACCATCCTCTACCGTGCCGCAGGCTCTCCTTCTGTTAAGGGCATGAACAATCCCTTCGTAGATGTGGCCCAGAGCTGGTATACCGATGCAGTTATTTGGGCAGCCAATATGGGCGTGGTCACCGGTGTCAAGCCTGACCGCTTCAACCCCGACGGCAACATCACCCGTGAGCAGATCGCCACCATCCTCTATCGCTACGAGGGTAGCCCCAATGCAGTGGACACGCTGCCTCCCTTTGCGGACAATCGGGACATCAGCGGCTATGCCCTTAAGCCCATGAACTGGGCAATCGACAACGGTCTGATTAACGGTACAGGTGGCGGCATGCTGTCGCCCCGTAACACCGCTACCCGTGCCCAGATCGCAACCATCCTTGCACGGTATTTGCAGGGATAATCCCAAGCATAAACAAGAAAGGCGTTTGGAAGGAGCCTCCTTCCAAACGCCTTTGGCTTAATATTGTCTGTTGCGGTTGCGCCAAATCATCCATATAATGATACCGATGACGGCAAGGGCACCGGCAATGGAGAAGGACAGGATCAACCATCTGCTTAGGGTGTTATCCTTGGCAAGTCGCTCCTCACCGATGTAGTAGTTGGAGTTGTTGTGCGCTGTGCTCTCACGGGGAGTGTCCCGGATGGGATCCTCACCCACTTGAGTGAGGATGTAGTTGCAGATCACGGTGTTCAGCTTGCCCAGGAGCTTGTCTGCACGGGCGGCACCCTTAACAGAGGCAACCAGCAGGAAGTTCTGTGGAGCAGAGATCTCTGCAATTGCGGTCACACAGTCCTCTGCCTCATCACGGATCTGTACGATGGGATAGGTCACGGAGCTCTCTGCAAAGGCGTCTGCACTCTGCACCATGGCATAGTTGGACATCAGCCCTGTGAACAGCTCGGGACGGGCGGAAATCGTACGGATGCAGTTCATGAGGAAGGCGGCATTGACGGTATTGCCGTTCCAGTACTCTGCAGGCAGGGTGGAGGGATCCAACAGACCGTAACGGGTGTTTACCAGCTCCAGATATTGCAGCTCTGTGCCGATGGCAGCCTGCATCTTCTCGGAGATGTCAGTCTCACCCTTGATGATGCTGTGATAGCGGCAGTCCTCCAGGGACATGCCACCGATGGTATAGGGGGGCTCCTCCGGGGTCTCGGGCAGGAAGGCACCCTTGGTCTCCTCCTCATAGAAGTACATATGGGTCGGCAGGAATCTTAGCTTGTCAATGGAGAAGAAGCTGTCGGCATTGAAGCTGTAGCTCTCCCCGGTGACGGGATTGTAGTAGCTCATGGAGAAATTGGATGCATCCAAACCCTCGTCAATGAGGAATTTGTCAATGACACTCTTGATATCGCTCTCAGAGGTGGCAAAAACCCGGGTGCACAGGAGAACACAGAACAGTAGACAAAAGACTTTCTTGAAATACTTAGACATTGGGGAACCTCCGTATGGGTATTGCTCCTGATCACGTAATATACCGGGGAGCATTCCGCCGGGAAACCGTGACGACAGACCGCATAAGCGAACTGCGCAATACACACCATTATAGAATGATATTTGATTATACAATAAAATTATGAAAAAAGAAAGACCTAAAATATCTTTTATACATAAGTTTTTCGCCTATGGTGCAAAACTCCTTGACGGGAGTCGGAAATCTATATATAATGGTAAGGTATGGATCCAATACTATGGGAGGTATCTATGGGACAGTATTGTGTTGTGTGTGGACAGCTTAAGGGGGAGGACAACATCTGCCGCAATCCCCAATGCAGGCTCAATCGGGTGGGACAGGTGCAGTCTCAGGGAGACAACACCACGCTCAAACGGCCTATTCGCTTGACAGATCGTATCAAGCAACACAGATCCTCTGACCAACCGGCACAGGACAATGGGTTTGACCGGATGGAAGAGGAGCCCTTCTTCTACGAGGAGCCTGTATCCGAGGAGCGGATTCCCTGGGATGACTCAGAGCCTGTGACAGACCCGGAGGAATGGGATTACGATGAGGATGCCCCTGCACCTTCCTCCCACAGGGCGAGAGTTTACACGCGGACGTCCGTGACCACTCGAATTCGGGAGCTGCGCAGAGATTTTTCTTCAGACAGTGACCGAGGGCGGTTTGCCATGGGGTTGGCTACGCTCCTGATTTCTGTGATTCTTTCGGCATGCGGGACCCTGCTGTTCGGGCTGATGTATTTAGAGGATTTTCTGTGGCGCTGGTTTGCAGTGGGTGTATTTGCGCCCCTGATGGCATATGCATTCACCTTCCTTTACGGCTGGCTGTTCCGACGCTTAGGCGGGGGAGAACGGGCTGCCCATAGCACCCGTTCCGGGATGTCGGAGCTTTTCTCCGCCATTACCGCAACAGCCGGTATTCCCAATGTCCTGCTCCTGCTCACAGGGCTTCTGGCACCTATGGACAAGAGCCTGTGGATTTTCCAGTGCTTTGCTCTGTTGCTTACAATTACCTGGCTTGCAAGTGCGGTGTTCAGCGTGGTGTCCAAATACCCCGGTGCCTGTAACAGGAGGACCCTTTTGCTCACGGTCCTGTTTGTGTTCCTGGGCTTTGTTACCCTCCGATCCCTCTGGGTTTGGTACTTGGTCGGAGAGTTCCGCTTTGCTCTCCATATTCCCCTTAACATTTTCTTCTCCTGATACACTTGCCCTTGCACCTTTCCTTCAAGGATCAAGATATACGAAGGATAAACACAGTGTATCATACCTGCAAACCTTCAGCAGACATTACATAGCATAAACCCTTGGAGCGCCGATATCAGCGGAGCTCCAAGGGTTTTTAAATGTGGGACAGCGGGACAGGGGACGGTTCTGTGTGCTGAGTGAAATCTAGGACTTTTGCTATCTCAGCACACAGAAAATCTCGTCATTTCCGTAGAAAACAGAAATATTTCTCGCAACACAGAGAACCGTCCCTCTGTGCTACTCTTTCGCCCTCGCTGCCTCGCTAACAGCATTTGTCTGTTGCTTGTCAACGGGCGGCGGCCAAGCATAAAAAAACTTAAATTTTGTCAATTTTAGGCTTGACTTTTAATAGTAAGTCTGTCCTACTTACCGTTCTGTTGCAGAAAAGGTAATTGAAGCATGGATGACCGACAATGGCATTGCAATAATTCAAACCGTAATTGCCCAACCAACCCAATCGGTACCGAAAGCGACAAAAAACGTGGACAGTTTTCCGGTCCACGTTTTCTGTTAATTGTTGGATAAAAAATATGAACCTGCTACTTTTTATAGCCCACAAGGGCGTAGAAACTCGTACAAGACGCCTTATGTACCCTACAGGGCACATAAGATTCAATTAAAAGTGTCTACTTTTAATTGAATAGTAGTATTAGAAGAAACCGCCCGTCAGAAAGCAGACCGGTCTGACCGAGAGGAGGCAACTAAGATCGGCTCAGGTCTTTGTGACCGTGGATATATCGGCCATAAAGCTGAGAAAATGATGACCCGTTCCAAAGCGATCCAAGCTTGCCAACAGGCGGCCATAGAAGAAAAATCGAAGCTGCTTAAAAACATTGAGCGCACGGATGAATTGAAGCTGGTTGCAATACCGTTTCGCATCAACCGTTTTGCCGAGCTGCAAGATATGAGCATTTGTTATGATGGAAAGCAAATTTGCAGTGGGATCAGCTTCACCGTTGAACAAGCCGGATGTCCCTCATTCCCAGCTTGACAAGGATCTTTCCAATCTCAGTGCAGGGCTGAAAAAGAAGGTGCTTCTTGCGATGAGCATCAGCCAGCGGGCAAATCTTTATATTTGGGATGAACCTATAAACTATATTGATGTGATTTCTCGTATACAAATTGAGGAGCTGCTTCTGTGCTATAAACCAACGATCCTTTTTGCGGAGCACGATCAGGCTTTCTGTAATGCAGTCGCTACCAAAGATATTTCATTATGTTGCCGAAAATGAAATTGACACTGCAGTTTCCGGGTGGTATAATATTTCCAACAAACAGAAGGAGTGAATGGAATATGCTGTACGGTTTCTACTGTAAACGTGATATGCTTGCTTGTGTCGCTCCTTATATGCCCATCCGATAACCGTTGGGATCTAACGACTATGCTTATGACGGTGCAGGCTTAAGGTCTGCACCGTTATTCTATTTGAGGAGGACACAATGGAAAAGCTCGTTGAGTCAAATGTGATTGAAACCATATTGAATCTTTACGGTTTGTCCGGAACGATCACAGAGCAGAAATCCTATATTCATGTGATCGAGGAAGACGGTTGGATGAAGCTGATTTTCCGCGTTACCTTAGCCAACGAGCAAAGGCTGATCCTTAAAATCCTACACGAGGATGAGGACTTGTGTGCCGAAATGGAGAAGGTAGAGATGCAAAGCATCTTCTCCGAGCAGATGCGAAACAGCGGCATTAAAACACCGAGACGGTATCGGACAAAGGGTCGGTATTGCAACCGATTCCTCTATCACGACCTGCCATGCCTCATAACCGTAGAGGACTGGTGCGGTGAGGAGATCACGGAGATCAACACAGATATTGCATACCAAATCGGAGAACTGATGGCGCAGATGCATACCCTCTCCCTGGTACAGAATTGCAGGATCGAACACGGCACCCTGTTCTCAGCCGCTTATTGGAATGATGTGGACTCCTTCCCGGATTTTTGTGAGATCACAAAGAACGAGTTTCTGGATCGGGAAACCGTTGCAAAAATCAAAGCCCTCCGAGAAGAAAAGCTGAACCGCCTCCGCAGCATTTGGGATGCCCTTCCCAAAGCCGCCGTACAAGGTGATATTTCCATCAATAACCTTGTTTCCACAGACGATGGCTTGATCATCTTCGATTATAACAATGCCGGTGACGAGGTTCTGGTCTCTGATCTTGTCATGGAAGGTCTGCTGACCACTTACGAAATGGACCTGCCATCCAATGTATCGGAAACCTATACCGAACAGCTATTCTCTGCTTTCCTGGACGGGTATTTGTCTGTCAGACCTCTGAGTGAGGCAGAAGCTTCCGCCGCATGGGACATCTATACTCTGTACCACGGTCTGTGGTTTACCCGAATCGTATATAGAGACTCTGCGCTGGATACCTTGGTAAAGGAGCAAAACTACGAAGCTGCCAATGGCTTGCTGACCAAGATGCTGTCAGATATGGAAGAAGCAGATGACGGAAGGTTCCGGGGAACAAAATAACAAATTGCGGTTCTTCAAGAGTCGGAGAATTGCCATTTGTATGAAAAACTTGGATATCATTAGCACCTTCCATCTGTCTGCCAATGATAAAGAAGAAAGAGAATATCGTTTTGGTGTATAAGTAGCTCAGTTAGACAAATTCCAATAGGTAAAACAGTTATATGAAGGCATCCAAGGGCTTCAGCCTAAGGATACTCACCATAATTGGGCAAACCTATACTTCTACGATCTGCAGGAAGAGGACCGGAGGAAACAATGAGAATCAAATTTGAAAACATCATCCTTCGGGATATCTTAGAATTGAAAAGGAGTGAAACAGCATGAACAACGAACTGATTGCAAAAACAGAAGCCTTTTTAAAGGAGATCTTTGCAGCAAGTACATATTTTGAAGTGAATCCCGCCCAACGGGACTACCGTTTGGAGCATTCCTACCGTGTGGCAAATATTGCAAAGTCTATTGCTCAGGCAGAGGGTTTTGATGTAACCTATGCTGTGATTGCCAGTCTGCTTCACGACATTGCCTACTGCGAGGAAATGGCTACCCGTGAGGATTGGAAGAATCACGGGCGACGCAGTGCAGCCATTGCAAGACCGTTTTTGGGAAGCCTCGGTCTTCCTGCGGATGCAGTGAATGAAATCTGCTACGGCATCGCAATCCATGTAGATGATGAAGCGGATTTTGAATGGGAAAGAACCCCCTTTGCCGAAACCGTGGGGGATGCAGATAACATCGACCGCTTCGATGCCTACCGTATTTATGAAACCTTGGAGCATAACAAATTCAGTGAAATGAGCTTGGACAACAAAAAAGAAACGGTAGCCTCCACCATAGAAAAGCTGACCCGTTTCAAGGATATGAAATTTGGAACCCAAACCGCTAACAAGCTTTGGCTCCAACGGCTGGATTACTACATTGATTTCTATGAAAGGCTCCGGGCGCAATTAGACCACAGCAGTGCTGTGTCCTTCCTTTTCTATGACACAGACGATTTGAGAGATCATGAAATTTATCTTCGCTTGAACCGCACTTGCCAGGCAGATCCGCAGAGGAAATGGCTTCCGGCATACTATTTTGACATCTGTCTTTTAGGGGGAGAAAAAATCGGTTACTGTGACTTGCGAATCGGTCACAATGAAAAGACATACATTGGGGGCAATATTGGCTACGGTATTGATGAACCCTATCGTGGCAACCACTATGCAGCCAAGGCCTGCAAGCTACTTTTCAATCTCGCCAAAAAGCATAGCATGGAATATCTGATCATCACCTGCGTCCCTACCAACACCCCATCCGCCAGAACCTGCGAGCTTGCCGGAGGTATATTCCTCGAAGTAGCTAACATCCCCGAAGATAATGAGATGTATGCCGAAGGGAAAAGGACTGTGAATGTCTACCGGTTCGATATGAAATAGAGGTATCGTATGCAAAGCCGAAATCCAAAATAGTCCAAATAAGCCTTGGAGTGATCTTGGGCAGTGAGGCAAGTGTCTGTGAGGTAGCCTTTTTCGCATTTCCATTCTTTGAGACCATGATATACCACATTATCGGCGTAAGAGCAATGCTCATTCATTGTAGTAAGATATGTTTCGCCGATACTTCATTGGAGAAGCACGGCTAACCCTTGTATTGGGAAGGGTCTTCTGCTATAATACAGTTAGACAAACTTGAATTTGTCTAACTGATGCACCGCACCAGTGTATCAGACTCAAGTTCAGTGGAAAGGAATGTGCAGTATGATTATCTATTATCTGATGGCAGAAGCAGTACCACACCACGATAATCCCGAAAGCAAAGAATATAGTGGAGCCTATATAAACTGTTGGGTAAAGGCTGACACTCCAAAAGATGCGTTGCACAGAGCGAAAGAGTATATTTGTGAGGAGCATTGGAGTTTTGTCAAATTAGAAGATATTTTTACTGTTCAGCGAGAACGATATCTGAATGAACCTGATTCCTTGGAAGCCTATGACAATGCTTCTCGATACGGTTTAGACGCTATTTTTTATACATGGCCAATAGAATAGCCAAACAAAACAATGTTAGACAAATTCCAATTTGTGGAGCAGTTCGATTTCCGAATTTGTTCGTAGGGGCGACCTGTGGTCGCCCGCAAAATGTTTCGATTTTGTCGGAAAACTCGTGATAATCCCGTAATTTCGCCATTGCCGTTTAACGACAATGCCCGGGCGACCACAGGTCGCCCCTACGGTGTTATACGATAAACAGCTCGACAAATCGGAATTTAACGAGGTGATTAGGGATGGATATTTCTTTCAAAAATGGCAATGAGAAATTTAATTACAGAGTGTGTGCTATGATGATTTCTGACGGTAAAATCTTGGCAATGCACGATGAGCGGTCACCGTATTACTATTTGCCTGGTGGGAGAGTTGCGATAGGTGAAACGGCAGAAAGTGCGGTTATCAGAGAGGTTCAAGAAGAATTGGGTGTTACACCTAAGATTGCTCGTCCTCTTTGGCTCAATCAGGCTTTTTTCACAGAAGATGTCGATAATTTGCACTATCACGAACTCTGTATTTACTTCTTAATGGACATAACCGATACTGATTTGCTTTCGAGGGGAAAAAGCTTTACTGCAAACGAAGGCCACCGCATACATACTTTTGAATGGCTGGAGTTTGAAAGACTAAAGGACGAGTATTTCTACCCGTTGTTCTTGAAGAAGGATATTTTCAATCTTCCTGATGTGTTTACCATCCGCACAGAGATTGAGTAAGCCAATTCCAATTTGTCTAATAGTTGTACCGGCGCGGGAGCGCCCTAAGGCTCACCTTGTCAGGGGAGCTGGCAAAAATCTCTGATTTTTGACTGAGGGGTAGTTGTCTCTCCCTCCGTCTTCGCCTTGCGGCGAATCCACCTCCCTCAGCAGAGGGAGGCTTCGGTGCGGCGCAAAACTGTTAGACAAATTCCAATAGGTCGAACAGTTAGGAAAACAAGAATTTGTAAGTGTGAATGATGAAAACTTTATATATGATTGGTGGCACTATGGGAGTTGGAAAAACAACTGTGTGCCAACAGCTCAAACAGGATTTACCGAATAGTGTATTTCTTGACGGAGATTGGTGTTGGGATGCAAGTCCGTTCCAAGTAACCGAT
>JAZRGR010000051.1:0-33635 GCA_045644345.1 Faecousia sp.
GACATACCTGTTATTCCTTTCTATTTAGTATGCCTTTATTATATCAGAAACCGTATACCATGTAATTACACAATGTGTATACTATCTTACTACACCACACACTGTGGTCGCCCGGTCATTGTCGTTAAACGACAATGACGATATGACGGGATTATCACGAGTTTTCCAACAAAATCGTAACATTTTGCGGGCGACCACAGGTCGCCCCTACGAACAAATTCGGAAATCGAACAGCTCGATAAAACGGGAATTTTTCTCTTCAAGGAAGAAAAAACAGGCACTGCTATTGCAGTGCCTGCTCTTGATATATATCAATCGATATCCCGGATGACCTCCTCGGGAGGATGGTCAAGCTGGGAAGGATTGCGGCAGATTTTATGGAAGTGCTTGAGCACCGTAGCATAATAGAATCCGTCTACGGTCCGTTCATCTGTGTTCATAGAGATATCCACATATCGACGGGTAATCACTTCGCCCTCTGAGTTAAGCTCATTCTTGCGGTACTTCCGTCCGAAAGCAAGGAACACAGGTAGATTGCCGAAATTGTACAGGTGGTGGGTCACAGGAGGGATTCCCAGAGAGCCCATGGATGTAAAGATCACACTGCCGTGGAAGGGACTCAGCTCCAGCAGGAACTTAGGCAGCTTGCCGAAGTAATCCATGACCTTAAGAACCCAGACCGTGAATTTAAGGAGTAAGCCCGGAATGCAAGACAGGATCCCGATGAGGCTGTCCAGACTGCTCTCCTCCTCCCCCTTCT
This sequence comes from Faecousia sp., assembly GCA_045644345.1. Classification (GTDB taxonomy): domain Bacteria; phylum Bacillota; class Clostridia; order Oscillospirales; family Oscillospiraceae; genus JAZOXB01. The sequence goes on from JAZRGR010000051.1 coordinate 761, forward strand.
TGACCTCCTCAATGGCTGCGTTGAGCTTGTGGTACACATCCTCAGCCGTATCACGGACATTCAGATGGAGCTTAATAGAGGTGTCGGGTGCGTCGGTGGTCATATCCTTCTTAACCACCATAATGAAGGAGATATCCTCATCCCTCTGATGGACTCTCTGTCCGGAGAAGAAGCGGTTCAGCCCCGGATACTTCGCCACACAGCGGACATAGCAGGTCAGGAACACGTGCATGATTCCGAAGCCCTTGAGTCCCTCTTCCCTCTTACGGTGGATGTAATGCTCGATAGAGGAGATCTCGATGGTATCACGGATACTGTTATTGGCATCGTTGCGGTCGGGCATAAAATACCCCGCAAGGAGAGACATACCCTCCACCCCACGGACACGGCGTCCGTCGGAGCGATCACCCCAGGTGTTGTGGTACTTGCCGTCGGCAAAGACCCGCATTGCCATGGTAATAACGAACAGAGCGGCTACCATAAGCACATTGGCAAGCTTGTCCAAGAAGCCCACTTGAGTCACAGGGAACATATCGTATGCCAATATAGCCGTGGGGATCAGTGCAAATACAGGCAGGAAAATACTGCGCTTCAGCTTGCCCGTAAAGATCATGCGAGTGACGATATATATGACCAGATACAAAAACCAGCACAGTGCAACATAACGCTTGTAGACAAAGAGAGAATATCCCGGGGACAAACTCTTGACCAGCTCCGGCTGTCCCTGTAGACGGAAGTACCAATCCAGTGCCACCGCACCAAAGTATACGCAGATCCAGAACACGGGCTTAGTCACCCGATAGAATTCCTCCTGTCCGCGGACCAGGACAATAAAGGCAAAGCCCAAGCCTGCCCACACAGGTAATATCCGCTGGAAGAATACATCCACAGAGTTTAGATCACCCCGCCCTTGGGACAGACCGTAGATCTGCAATATGGCAGATGCAATTGCCATTAAAGCCGCCAACCATGTCAGCGGATTCTTCCTGCTGACATAATATCTCGTTGTATTCATTACTTTCAGCTCCCCTCGGCTTATAAGTGTAACTCGGAAACCATCTCGCTGACGTGAGCAACAAAGGCACCGTCGACATCATTGTATTTCTTGAGATTGCTCATAGCGGTAGCACGCTCCTTGCCGAAGGCACCCTTGCACCAACGACGCACCCATGCCACAGGTAATAGCACAGGATATTTCATCATCCCGGGATACAGACGGGTCATGACCTCCCCTGAGGGGAAAATATAGGACAGGATCTCCTTACGGCGGACCTTGTCCGCATTCTCTGCCACCTTGGTGGTATTGGCACTCATAATACGGCTGTCTCCGTAGATCCCTGCCTCCATGATATAGTCCGTCAGCTTCATATCCATCTCAGACAGCTCCCCGGTCTCGAACCAAGCCCTTGTGAGGGCAAGTAACCGCTGTTCAAAGTCATAAAGCCCCACACTCTTAAGCAGGGTCTCTGCCTTGTTACGGTCAAAGCCCTCGGGGATCCGCCGATTGTACAGATATAGGTCGATCACGGGGCGAACACCGCTGCCGTAACGGGTAAAGTGCTTCGCCATATGGGCGATCATGTACACATAGAAGAATTCCTCGGTGAGCCGTCTTTCGTAGCTTCCTTCTCCTACAGGCAGAGTATAATCCCATACCTTGTCAAAGAATCCGTGGAACTCCAGCCTGTCATCAAACAGATATCGGTGCATCTCGAATTCCACAGGATTGCACAGATAGTTAATGGTCGTACCGCAGTCCACAACAAACTCGTAACCGAAACCCATCATGTGGTCATGGATCCGCTTTTCGACAGTCTCATCCCCCCGGAACAGGATATCGATATCACAGCTCGTACGGGTCATAGGATCGGGATAGAAGTCTCGCATACGGGATCCCTTTAAGAGAACGTAGGGGATCTTCTCCTGTTCCAGCATTTGGGTCACACGCTTGCGCTCCCGTTGCTGATGGCTGTATTGGAACCGCTCCTGGGTGTCCTTCTTGTGGAAGTGCTCAATAAAACGGGCATCGGGCAGCTTCTCACATTTCTGCAATCCTGCCCAGAAGAGACCGGAAACCGACTGGAACTTGCACATCCTGCATACGTAGACCCAATCCACCTCTTTCTCCGGAAGGACTGCCCGATCGAAAAGGGCACGGTTGATTTGATTCAGGATCAGATAGGGAATGCTCAGATCCATAGCTTATCTCCTTAGTATTTTCTCCATACCATGCGATCAACGATTCCGGTATAGGATTGGATGAACTTGACTACCTTGCTCGATACGTTCAGATCCACATAATCGGGAGTGGGAATACCGTAATCCCCTGCCTCATTCATGGCAACAGCCGTTTCAACAGCCTGCAGGACCTGCTCTGTGGTAATCCCTGCAATGATAAAGTTGCCCTTGTCCATAGCCTCCGGCCGCTCAGTGCTGGTACGGATGCATACTGCAGGGAAGGGGCTACCCACAGATAGGAAGAAGCTGGACTCCTCCGGCAATGTACCGCTGTCCGATACCACGGCGAAGGCGTTCATCTGCAGATGATTGTAGTCATGGAAGCCCAGGGGCTTATTCTGCCGTACCCGGGGATCGAATACAAAGCCCCGCTTCTCAATATACTTGGCACTGCGAGGATGGCAGGAATAGAGAATGGGCATATCATACTTCTCTGCCAGTGCGTTAATGGCATTCATAAGGGAGAAGAAGTTGGCCTCGGTATCAATGTTCTCTTCCCGATGGGCAGACAGGAGAATGTACTTCCCTGCCTCCAGTCCCAGACGCTCCAGCACATCGGAAGAGCGGATCTGCTCCAGATTATCTGTCAGAACCTCTGCCATAGGGGAGCCTGTAACATAAGTCCGCTCCTTGGCAGTCCCCTCCCAGTTAAGATAACGGCGAGCGTGCTCGGAATAGCACAGATTGACATCAGAGATATGATCCACGATCCGACGGTTGGTCTCCTCGGGGAGGCACTCATCGAAGCAACGGTTGCCTGCTTCCATATGGAAAATGGGAATATGGAGCCGCTTGGCAGCAATGGCAGACAGGCAGGAATTGGTATCACCCAAGATTAGGAGGGCATCGGGCTTCTTCTCCACCATGAGGCTGTAGGACTTGGCAATGATATTGCCGATGGTCTCTCCCAGATCCTTGCCCACTGCATTGAGATAGGCATCCGGCGCGCGGAGCCCCAGATCATCGAAGAACACCTGGTTCAGCTCATAGTCATAGTTCTGGCCTGTATGGACAAGGATCTGATCAAAATATTTGTCACATTTCTTAATCACCGCAGACAGACGGATGATCTCCGGTCTGGTACCTACGATAGTCATCAACTTCAGCTTGCTCATATCATACCTCCAGGAAGTAAGTATCGGGTCTGTTGGGGTCGAAGCACTCGCTGGCCCACATAAAGGTCACCATATCCGTATCGCCCAGATTCTCGATGTTATGGGTATAGCCGGTGGGGATGTCCACTACCTCCAGCTTGTCACCGCTGACGAAGTACTCCAGCACCTCACCGCCCAAAGCATGACGGAAACGGATGACACCCTTACCGCTGACGACTAAGAACTTCTCATTCTTGCTGTGGTGCCAGTGATTGCCCTTGGTAATACCGGGCTTGGAAATATTGACGCTGAACTGTCCCCGTTCTGCCGTACGGATGATCTCTGTAAAACTGCCTCGCCGGTCTACATTCATCTGTAAGGGATAGGAGAAAGCCTCCTTGGGCAGGTAGGATAGATAGGTTGCATAGAGCTTTGCCTCCAGCAGATCCCCTACCTTGGGCACACTCCGTGCCTCACGGGATGTGCGGAAGGAGGTAATGGTCTCAGCCAAAGCTCCCAGGGTGATCTTATGGACCACAGGCACAGCGCAGAAATCTCCCTGTCTGTTTGCCTTGCCCTTAAGCGCCTCTATAAGCTCTGCCACCAGATCGTCGATATATACCAGTGTGAGCATTACAGTAGGATCATTGACCTGAATGGGCAGTCCGTTTGCGATATTGTGGCAGAAGGTAGCGGTAACAGAGTTATAATTGGGTCTGCACCACTTGCCGAACAGGTTGGGCAGACGGTAGATCAGCACCTCGGCACCGGTCCGTTCACCATACTTACGCATAAGCTCCTCCCCTGCCAGCTTACTCTTGCCGTAGGGGTTATCCAACTCTGCCTGAATAGAGGAGCTGATCATAACAGGACAGGTGTTGCCTGCCTCCTCCAGAGCTCTTAACAGGGTATCCGTAAAACCGAAGTTCCCCTCCATAAACTCAGAGGCATCCTTGGGTCGATTGACCCCTGCAAGGTGGAATACAAAATCGCAGTCCCTTGTCCATTCCCCTAAGCAGGAGGGATCTGTATCCAGATCGTATTCATATACGGTAATATCAGAGTCCATGCCACGGCTCTTGTCACAGCCGTTGGCGATATTCTTAAGGGTGAGGCACAGATTCTTGCCTACAAAGCCCTTTGCCCCGGTTACTAATACTTTCATGCCTTCTTCTCCCATGCCGCAAGCTCATCCCGGATATACTGCAGGGACAGGAGCTTCTGTTTCACCTGCTCTACAGTCAGCAGCTCTGTATTGTCAGAGTTAAACTCCGTCAAGGGATTACGATTCACATCCCCTTCACGGAAATACTTGTCATAATTCAGCCCACGCTTATCACTGGGAACACGGTAGAAGTCCCCTAAGTCCATAGCATTGGCACATTCCTCGTTGGTCAGGAGGGTCTCGTACATCTTCTCACCGTGACGGATGCCGATGACTCTGGTCTCCTGCTCTACACCGAAGAGCTCCTTGACAGCCTCAGCCAGGACACCGATGGTACAAGCAGGTGCCTTCTGCACCAGAATGTCACCGGATACACCGTTCTCGAAGGCGAACAGAACCAGATCCACCGCCTCATCCAGACTCATAATGAATCGGGTCATCTTAGGCTCCGTAATGGTAATGGGCTTACCCTCCTTGATCTGCTCGATCCACAGGGGGATGACAGACCCACGGGAGCACATAACATTGCCGTATCGGGTGCAGCAGATACGGGTCTTTTCGGGAGAGACTGTACGGGACTTTGCCACTACCACCTTCTCCATCATAGCCTTACTGGTGCCCATAGCATTGACGGGATAAGCAGCCTTGTCTGTAGACAGGCAGATGACACACTTGACCCCTGCATCAATGGCAGCGGACAGCACATTATCGGTACCGAACACATTGGTCTTAACTGCCTCTAAGGGGAAGAACTCGCAGGAGGGAACCTGCTTCAATGCGGCAGCATGGAAGATGTAATCCACATCATGCATGGCATTGCGGACAGAGGCAAGGTCTCTGACATCACCGATGAAGAACTTGATCTTCTCGCTGACCTCGGGCATCTTGGCCTGGAATTCATGGCGCATATCATCCTGCTTCTTCTCGTCTCGGGACAGGATGCGGATCTCTCCAATATCCGTCTGTAAGAAACGATTCAACACCGCATTGCCAAAGGAACCGGTACCACCGGTGATCAATAAGGTTTTACCTTCAAATAAAGACATTTAAGATTCCTCCTTAAAGCTTATATGTAGCAGCGTTCTTAAGTACATTGCGAGTATCAAAAACCCACTTTCCTTCCAAGGCAGCTTCATTGGCTCGGATGTGACTGTGTCCAACCATCACAACCACCAGATCCACCGCCTCTAAGAAAGCGGTAAAGTCTGTATACTGACCCTTTACCAGTTCCCTGCTTACCATGGGATCGTAGACCCCGAAGGGCAGCGGGTGCCGACTTAGGAGCTGTAGTGTGGGAGATTCCCGTACATCATCCACATCCTCCTTATAGGTCAAGCCGTACAGACCTACACGGGACAGATCCGTGATCCCTCTTTCTTGCATCATTGCGCAGATACGCTTAAATATATAATCCGGCATCTCCTCGTTGATCTCCATTGCCTTTGTGATCAGCGGTGTATGCTCCGGGTAATCCCCAACTAAGAACCAGGGATCCACAGGGATGCAGTGTCCCCCCACACCGGGACCGGGAGCCAGGATATTGACACGGGGATGCATATTACAGATGCGGCGGATCTCCTCCACATTCATATTTTCGTAATAACACAGCTTGGCCAGCTCATTGGCAAAGGCAATATTCACTGCGCGGTAGGTATTCTCGATGACCTTGGTCATTTCCGCAGTCTTAATATCCGTGACCACGATCTCACCCTTGCAGAAGGAGCTGTAGATCCGGCGGATCCGTTCCCCCACAGTGGGAGAATCTGCACCGATGGTACGGGAATTGTGTTCCAGCTCATAGAGCATATTGCCGGGAATGATCCGCTCGGGAGCGTGGACCAGGGAAACCTTTCTGCCCTCACACAGAGGTCTGATGTAACGGTCAATGGTGCCGGGCGATACCGTGGACTCCACTACGATCACTGCATCCTCAGGACACAGGGTCAGGATCTTCTCAACAGCGGCAACCACATAGCAGGGGTCGATCTTCTTGCTGTTCTCGTCATAGGGTGTGGGAACCGAAACAATGTATACATCCGTGCTCAGGTACTCTGTTGAGAAACGGATCCCCGCCTCAACAGCACGGGCAAAGAGCTCATCCAGACCATCCTCGCTAAAGGTGGTCTGTCCCCTGTTCAGAGTTTCCACCAGAGCGGAATTATAGTCCGTACCTACAACCTGTACACCGTGAGATGCAAGCATCAGTGCCGTAGGCAGACCGATATATCCCAAACCAATTACATTTACCAAACTATTCTCTCCATTCTTTCGTGGGAACGGTTATTCCTTCACACGGCGACGTATGAAGATCTTCCGTTCCTCGGTAGTAAGTCCGTATAGCCACAGCATGGGCAGGAAGATCAACATAAAGCATGCTGTCTTACCTACAAAAGCAAGCCAAGTACCATACCAAAAACGGTTTAATATCACACAGGGAATGGCCGCCACAAGGGGACAAAGGGTGATCCTTCGGAGAATACAGCCGTACACACGGAGCATATTCATTCCCAGCTTCCTGTGATAATAAATATTCATAGAAATTACGCTGCCGATCAGCGTACTCAGTGCAGTTCCTATGGCAGCAGCCCAATACCCCCAGAAATACGTACCGATCAGCGTCATAAGGGCATTGGCGATCAGCGAATACCCCAGAGATACCGTACGGAAGTGCATTAGATTCTTAGCTCTGAGGATGGTTAGGCACACATTGGTCACCAGCGGCAGGGTCATAGGGATCACCAAGATCAGACATAAGATCCAGCAGTCTCGGGTCGCGGCCCCCAGCTCGTCTGACAGCCATACGGAGAAAAATTCCTTACCCAAGCAGATGAGCCCCATAAATAATGCACTTAAGAAGCTCCACTGCATTCTGCCATACTTGATCACCATATCCTCCATATCTCTTGCATCCGCATTCTCCAGGAGCCGATTGGTTACCGTAGGCAGGAGCACACCGGAAATAGACATGGCGCATTGCTGATACATATTGTATATCTTAATCGCAAAGGAATATATGGCAACAGCAACGGATCCCATATAGGCAGCAATGACCCAGGAATCCACATGACCGTTAAACTGCACGATAACGGTCTGGGCGAACATCAATAGCGTATACACAAAGGATTCCCGGAATAAGCTATGATCCCAATGATACAGGCGACTCCTGTGATGGAGCTTCTTCTTCAGATAGAACACCTCTACAACGATGAGAACGATCTCCATAACCAGAGTTGCGCATACCAGGGTTGCCGCATTGGGGAATATGGGCAGGAATATATAGCACAGTGCAATACGGAGAATCAGTGCAACCAGCTTCAGACTGTTGCTGAAGGTAAAACGGTTATATCCCGCAAGAATGCCAAAGAAGAAATTCTCCACCATATGCAGGATGACCTGTATCATAAACAGGACATAGATTTCCTTGGCTCTGACCAGCTCTATAACGGTAAAGGACTCGCCGTAAGCAGGCTCCAGGGTAAAATACAGGCCGAAGCCTACAAGAGCTATGACTACACTGAGAACCCCTGTTTGTATGAGACCCATAGCCGAGAAATTCTCAATTTCCCGATTCTGCTTCTTTGCCACCATATTGGCAATATACCGCTGCATGGTACTTCCGATGCCGAATTCCAATACAGAAATGGATGCCGCAAGTGCCCCGATGGTTTCATAAACTCCAAGCTCTCCTGCACCGATGGTACGGAGAATAAAGGGGGAAACCAGTATGCCGTATACTGCATTGGCAAAAATCAGGAAGTAGGAGAGAAGTGCACCGTATTTCACTTCACTTTTTCTCATGAACAAGCTCTCTTTCCTTCTCGATCAACCGTCCGAATTCCTTTTCCCAGTTCACTTCCTGTGACATACGTTGGGCATTGGATTTCAGTCTGTCATACAACGCCCGATCCGTATACAGTCTCCTCACAGCCTGTGCAAAACATTCCGGCGTATTCTCCTCTAAGATCAAGCCAAAATCATACTTCTCATTTAAGTACCGATGTTCCGGAATATCCGACAGGATCACAGGCAGACCTGCCGCCGCATATTCAAAGAGCTTGTTAGAAACAGACAGCTTGAAATTCAGGCAAATAGGCTCTGTAATCGCCACGCCCACATGGGATTTTCCTGCCTCGGGGATCAGCTCTTGAACCAGAACCTTGGGATAGAAAATAACATTCTCTGCACCCAGCTCCTCCACACGGCTGTGAAGCTGTTCCTCGATCCGTCCGAAGCCTCGCAGTGCAATACGGACATCTGTCAGATCCCGGAGCAAGGGTGCCGCCTCAACCATGAGATCGTAGCCCCGTCCTTCGTAAAACTGTCCATGGTTCAGAACCTCGAAATTTACATGTTTTTCTGTAGCCTGTGCAGTCTCACGCCCCAGAGCACAGTTGGTCACCACCATAGGCTCGGGAATCTGATATTTCTCTGCAAAATATGTTGCGGCGGCATGGCTGACACAGACCATTTGGTCCAAAGTTCGGCACATTCTACGTTCATTCCACCGCATATAACTTATATAGACCGATGGAAGCCGTTTGCTAAAGTCATTCTCCACGCAGATCTCATGAGAGTCATAGACCAATACACATCCCAGCTTCTTTGCCGCGGCATAGGCAGGAACCAGCGCATCATAATCATTGGCATGGATCACATCGGGCGCAGTTTCCACAATGGCCTCAGTCAGAGCCCGATTCCGCAAATGCTCTCGGTGGAGCTTTTTGATGGGAGATCTCTGTCTGCCGGCATATTTCTCAATATAGACGATGTTGGTAGGGGCAGGGATCCCCTCTATTTTTTCCTTGTCATAGCGAGCACATCGGTGTCCCACTACTCGCACCTCATGCCCTGCTCTGATATATTCCGCGATCTGCTTGCGCACTCGGGGATCATACCATACAGAATTGATTACAATAACGCATATTCTCATGAATGCAGCCTCCTGAGACGGACAAGCCCTGTCCGTTCTTTCTCATCTCGTTCCTGCCGTTTGCTCTTCCTGTACTCACTCATTGCAGCACAGGCGAAGCCCAGGGCAAAGAAGAAATAGGGCTCCCTCAGATAAGAGCTTGACAGAAATAGTTTCATTGCAACACCAAAAAGCAGAACTCCAAATATATCCTTAGCAAGAGCGTTCACCTTGCGAAGGTACATATAGGTCCCCACAAGTAAATAGGCGATCAACCCCAGAAGAACACCCCCCACCACGATACCATGATGGAGCAACATCTCCGGTATAATATTATGGGCATAGAATCCACCTGCCACTCTGCGATCGGCATACAAACCCATTCCCATCATGGGATACATCCGAATATATTCCCATACTCTATCATGGATCCGATCACGACTGGTAGACGTAGCAATTTCTCCGCTCTCCAGCTTTTTAAAAATTCTAAGGCTAAATCCATATTTCTCAGCCATGCCGTAAAGGACATCCACCAGACCAAACAGGAACAGGATCGCCATAACAACGGCAGAAAGGATCAAAAACAGCCACGGTCTCTTTAGCCTGCCTGAGAACAATATGGTTGCAATGACGCAGATGCCAAGACATAGCAAGGAGCCTCTGTTGCCCAAGAACAGCAGGTATACCCCTCCTAATACAAGAGCACTGATATTCCAGGCATTGGGCTTGCGAAGCATCCCCATAAAGGTCATACATATATGAGGCAGGAGCAGATACGCCCCATGCATATCCCCATCCCGTAGGGTACCGGCATCGATCTTGGAAACAAATGTGGTATAGACCACATATGCATAGACCGTGATAAGAGAGATATGATACAGGAGCTTGATCGTATATTCCCGATTGATGCGATAGGCACAGATGCCGATCAGGAACATGGGGAAGCATTCTGTAATAGCAATACCACTCTCGTTATAGAAATATGTTGAATTTAGGGTAAAGCAATAAAAATGGAGAAAGTACACTCCGTACATGATCATGACATAGAAGATTTCCTTGATGTACAGACACTTCAGTATGGAACTGAAGGACAATCCCAGCAGGATGAGCACACTTAGGTCAAGGATAAGATCCGCATTCTTCCATATATACGGAATGTTCTGGAGCAAAACCCGAACATATGGTATAAGGATTCCGCTCGCCCATACAAATGCCATGAAGAACGAGAAAAATAATTCAATTTGGGGTTGGGTCTTGATCAATTTGCTTCGATTCATTCCATTCCTCACTACGATGCTATTCCAAGAACTGAATAATGCTATCTGATCAGCTTGCTTTTCTTCATCGACTCCCTGTTGGCCATATTTGCCACCCTGCATTCCCTGTGAATAGCGACCAAATAGCCTAAAAGGAGCCAGAAAAAGGGCTCACGGAGATAAGAGCTGGAAACCAACAGCTTGAAGCAATAGCTGACCAGCAGCAATACGATGAGCTGTGCATTCCGATCACCGTTACGGAACACTGTCCGTACTCCTCGGTAGAATATCACAGCAAGAGCTGCGATCATAACGGTTCCAATCAGAACCCCATGCTGCCCGTAGATCTCCAGGAGCAGGTTGTGAACATACTGTCCGCCGGAAACGGCGCGGTCTCCGTATACACCCAGTCCGATCAGAGGATAAGCAGCCAGATAGTATCGCACCCGCTCTCTCAGATAAGTACGGGAACCGGACACAGCAAAATCACCGGACATCAGCTTGTCGAACACACGGGTACTCAACCCCAGACTCTCGCAGATAGAATATGCCAGCTCTATGAGCCAGTCTGTCAGTCCGTGAAACAGTACGAACAGTAGGCACACCACCACCATAACAAGCAGTACAACAGGCCGCTTAAAGCGGATGGTCATCGCAGAGCTGAGAACAATGAATATAAGCAGGCACAGCACCGCACCTCTGGTACCCATCATCAGCAGAGCCAATGCAGACATGAGGAAGATCACCAGCCTGTGCCACTTAAAGCCCTTGATCATATAATAGAAGATCATGCAGGCATGGGGCAGGATGTTATACGCACTGTTCATATCTCCGTTACGCATGGTAAAATCATCCATCCGATTGACAAACAGAATATAAGCGCAGAAGGAGATCACCGATACGCAAGAGATCCGATACAGCAACAGCATAACAGAGTCCCCGTCATCCTTCTTAAGTGCCACTCCCACAAAATAGAAGGGCAGAGCACCTATGATAAATTCCACCCACTCTATACGGAAGAAGTCGCGATTACGCTTAAAGAACAGGAAGTTTGCAACATACACCAGCACACATCCCATAACAAATATGAAGTCCTCTCCCATCAACCGTTCTGCAATGGTCTTATAGGACAGCAGGAACATGAGGAATAGGATCACAGGAATGATATAATCCGAGGCTACCGAAAGTCCGGGGATCTTTAGGAGGATGCCTCTTAGGTAGTTTAAGAGGATCTCCTTGGTCCAGAGCAGAGCCAGGAATATTCTGAAATATATTTGATTGTCAATTTTCTTGATCAGCTTGCTCTTTTCCATAAGCTCCTCATTATCGTTTCCGCAAATTAGGGCCGAGACAGGAAATCGCGGATCCTCTCACCCTGCTTTACGTTGGTTTTATTTTCTAATACGAAGGTCTTGGCCCTCTGACCGAAGGCAAAGAGCTCCTCCTTGGGCTTAGACAGGATGTGTCTCAGATCCTGCGCCAAGGCTGTCTTGTTCTCCCGAGAGATCAAGTATACGAATTCCTCGTATTCCGGGGGCATACCCGGTAATTTGGTCGTCAGAACTGGAGTTCCGCTTACCATATATTCCATGTTCTTAGAGGGGAAGGAATACTTGGTATACTCCTCATCCGTGGGACGGGGATTGATCAGCAGAGTTGCCCTGCGCTCCTCCTTAACAACATGGTCATTGGGCATCTGTCCGAAGAACTTTAGATTCGGATGCATTGCCGCAAGGTCACAGAGCGTCTGCTCATACTCCCCCGCTCCGTAAATATGGAGCTCTGCGTCCGGCAGATCCGCCTCCAGGAAGCCCTCTACCAAATAGGGGATCCCGTAGATCTCACGCAGGGATCCTGCATAGATACAGACCTTCTTGTCATACTTTTGGGACAGGGAGTCGATCACCGCTCCTGCCTTGCTGTCTACATGCCCCTCCGAGATCATATAGGGACGATTCTTCCGGTTGATCAGATCATTCATGGCAGGGGTGAGGAAGATGTACTTGTCAAACTGTCCAAGCAGGAACCGACTGATCTTCTCTGCCACCTTGAGTACGGGATTGCGTTCCTGAAAGGCTCTCTTGGTAGGCACATCCGTCACGACACCGACCACAGGTGTCCTTGTTAGGAAGCATGCCGGCAGGACCGCCATAGCCACCGTTGTATTGAGCACATCGCAGATCACCGCTTCTCCCCGTTTGCCCATGGTCCTACACAGGGTAAAGAAGAACATATACAGGAGCATCCATGCATTGCGGATCAGCGGAATGTTGATAATCGGCATATATAGGAAGCTCCGATCCTCCCCCTTATAACGGAAGAACAGCTTCTTGTAAGTGGAACGTGAGATCGCAGGGATACACAGGGCAGTCAGCTCCTGCCCCACCTGTCGCAAGCCCTCGATCTGGAGTGTATGATATTTCTGGGCTGCTTGAGAGGGCTTTATCTTCTCGGTGAAAATTTCATAAAAATCTTCTTCTCTACAGGCATTGGACAGATATAATATGCCCATTCTACAATCCTCCTATTGAGCCGTTGGCTACAGTCTGTATCTGCAAATGAGGGAACAGGTCGGAAAAGTCACCTGCCATACAGAATGGACTTATTCTACCCGTTCCCTATAAATCAGCTTTTTCAGAACGCCGCAGACCAAATTCAGCCCTGTATAGAACAGGGATGCGATCACATTCTTATGGAGGGCATTCCGATACATAATATAATGATGGCGGATCAGCTTAAGCTTGCTGCCGCTGGATATAGAAACTTCACGCTTGCAGTACCGGGAAAGACATTCCGGGAAGCGGTACATATCCGTCTTTTCCGCTGCTTGGAACCACATGGCATAGTCATTGTTCTTCTTGATGTCCTCGATCTGGATCAGTCCCACCACTGATGCATCATACAGCACCGTAATGGTAGAGAAGTAGCAGTAGCAATAGACCTGCCATTTGCGCACCTTATTGGGACCCGTATAGATATAGGGGGACTCTGTACCGTCGGGATAGCGGATCCGATAATCCGTAAAGGTAAAGGCATAGCCCTTCTCCTTCATAAATGCAAGCTGACGCTCCAGCTTGTCAGGCTCCCACAGATCATCACTGTCCTGGAAGGCGATGTATCTGCCCCGGGCCTCACGCAGACCCCTGTTGCGGCTCAGTGCGGCACCGGAATTTTTCTCATTCTTAAAATAGCGGATCCGCGGCTCTGCAAAAGCTCTGACCACCTCGTCCGTATGGTCCGTGGAGCAATCATCCACAATGATCAGCTCCCAGTTGCTGTAGGTCTGAGCTAAGATGCTGCGGATGGTATCACCGATCTGATCCGCCGTATTATAGGAGGGCATGATGATGGATATCAAGTCATTCATAGGTTCTCCGTTCACCTTCCCTGCCGGAATGACCGCCTTGCTACCGCAGCATAGACACAATGCTTGCGCCGTAACCGTTGCAGTTATACGCCCAGCAGTTCCTTGGCCTCACGCTGCTTGGCATCATAGGTATCGGCATCGATCTTACCCTGCTCCAACAGATAATCTCCGTAATCAGCGGTAACTGCCAGCTCAGTGGGAGTCTCTCCCCTGCCTATAACGATCATCATTGTCCTAAAGATGATCCTGCAATCCTCACGGAAGGTAATATTCTTAATGTATTGCAGATCCAGAGCCAGCTTGTTCTCCCACTTAAGGGCATTGCGGCCGCTGATCTGGGCAAGTCCCGACAGTCCGGGACGGACAGTATGTCTCTTGCGCTCCTCCGGGGTCATAAAAACCATGTCCCGCACCAACTGGGGTCTGGGGCCAATGATGGACATATCGCCCTTGAGGATATTCAGCAGCTCCGGCAGCTCATCCAGGGAGCTGTCTCTCATGAACTGCCCGTAAGCCGTGATCCGCTGTTCATCAGGGAGGAACTCACCGTCCGGTCCCCTATCGTTGGTCATGGTGCGGAATTTGATCAAGCGGAACACCCGTTCTCCCTTGCCCGGTCTGGGCTGGGTGAAAAAGGGATTTCCCTTCATTTGGATGGCACCGATAATGGTCAATATGAGCAGCGGCACAAAGAGGATCAGCAGCGCTGCAAGAGAAACCGCAAAATCGATTCCTCGCTTAAGGTATTTAGCATACATGGTAAAACCTCTCGAACCGAAAACTGAAGCAGGATCCTCACCGCACAGTTCTCAGCTTCTCCCAAAAACCTTACGGATCACAGAAATGACGTAATCCTGTTCCTCTTCAGTCATCTTAATATCGCTGGGCAGACACAGCCCCCGCATAAAGATATCCTTGCTGACAGACTCCTCACCCATAGTAATATAATCGCAGTCTGCAAAGACCGGCTGCATATGCATGGGCTTCCATATATGTCTGGACTCGATGTTGCACTCTTGCAGAGCATGGATCACATCTGCCGGCTGTACACCGCAATCACGGTCTAACAGCACACAGGACAGCCAGTGATTGGGCTGTGCATCATGAGTATAGGGATTCATCTGCAGAGGCAGTCCCTGCAGTCCTTGCTTATATCGGTGGTAGATAGCGATCTTGCGATCCCGATGCTCGTCCAGATGGATAAGCTGACCTCTGCCGATCCCTGCCACAACGTTGCTCATACGGTAATTGTAGCCGATCTCGGAGTGCTGGTACCAGGGTGCAGGATCCTTAGACTGGGTAGCCCAGAAGAATGCCTTTTGGGTGGCATCCCCATCGTCAGACAGGAGCATACCACCGCCGGAGGATGTGATGATTTTGTTGCCGTTAAAGCTAATGGCATTATAATGACCGAAGGTGCCGGTCATCTTGCCCTGATACACAGAGGACAGGGACTCAGCCGCATCCTCAATGAGGATGGCTCCGTGCTCATCGCAGATCTGTCTGATCCGATCCAGCTTGGCAGGAGTTCCGTAGAGATTGACTACAATAACAACACGACACTGAGGATATCTCTCGAAGGCTCTTTCCAGAGCCTCGGGATCCATGTTCCATGTATCTCTCTCGGAGTCGATAAGCACCTGCTTGCCCCCCTCGTAGGATACGGGATTCACCGTAGCGGAGAAGGTCAGGTCAGAGCAGAATACAGGCTCTCCGGGCTTGATCCCACAGAGCTTGACCGCCAGGTGAATGGCAGCGGTGCAGGAGGATAGAGCCACTGCATGGCCCGACCCCAGATAGCTGCACATCTCTGCCTCGAAAGCATCGACATTCTTGCCCAGAGGAGCGATCCAGTTCGTATCGAATGCCTCTTGGACGTATTTCATTTCTTCCCCATGCATTGTCGGGGTAGACAGGTAAAGTTTATTGGAACCCATTGTATCGCCTCTTTGCTGAAAAGAGCTGAATTACAAGCCCTTTTCCAACTATACACTTTCTTTTCATACAGTACTAATCATACCATTTTCGTATACTTATGTCAAGAAAAACTTCTCCTTATTTTGACACAAATTTGCGTTACGGAGTAGTGACAACGGGTCTAAACTCTGCAACCTACGGTTGTTTCGTCAACATACGAATAGGTAAAATTTTCCTTGACACAGAGGTATGTTCCAATATAAAATATAACAAAATATCCTCACAGCAACGGCATACACTTTGCGTCGCTCTTGCATTCCTGCGTGAGGGATCGGAGGCAATCATCATGTCCGCATTCGAGATCCTATGTACTACCATGCACCGGACCGACTTCTCCAAGCTTAAGGAAATGAACATCCATTCTGATGTGGTATTTGCCAACCAGGCAGATCGCACAGAGTTTTCAGAGCTTACATTTGAGGGTCACCGGGCACGTATGATCACCACTGCCACCCGCGGAGTTGGCAACAACCGCAATTTAGCCCTCCTGTATGCACAGGGGGATATTTGTCTGCTGGCAGATGACGACGTAGTCTATTACGACGACATGGAACAGCAGATCCTTGCAGAATTTTCCGCACACCCGGATGCAGACATTATGATTTTCCATTTGGAAGCATCAGACCCTACACGAGCATTTCAAAGTGTTCCTGAGACAAGAAAGCTCCGTTTCTGGAATCGTGCCCCTGCTTCAGCCGTCCGCATTGCTTTCCGTCTGTCCTCTGTACGTAAGGCCAATCTCTGGTTCACCACCCTCTTCGGCGGTGGCTGTGTATTCCCCGCCGGTGAGGACAGCATGTGGGTCCACACCGCGCGGAAGAAGGGCTTACGGATCTATATCTCCAATCAAACCATCGGCAAGGTATCCTTCGAGACCTCTTCCTGGTTTAAGGGCTACGACGAGGGTTTCTTCTACGGCAAGGGTGCCTATCACAGAAGTGTCCACCCCTATACCTACAGACTGTGGAAGCTGTATGTGCTGTTCCGTTTCCGCAACTGCGGCACCATGTCCCCGAGGGATAAAATGAAGTGGTACACCTGCGGTGCAGACGGATACAACAAGCTATTGTCCTACAGGGAATACACAGAATAAATTTTTTGACAAAAAACGAGAAAATACATTGACAATTTTCCCGTTTGCATATATAGTTCATTATAGAGTATTATGCCATACTGCATCATACTACTTACGATAGAAATGGGGGAGGATAAATGTCCCATGAGCTGATCCGTTTGACAAACCTTGTTATGGAATTCGACTCGGACCGTATTCTCGATGCAATCAACCTTTACATCAATGACAAGGAATTTCTTACCTTGCTTGGCCCTTCCGGCTGCGGCAAGACCACGACGCTTCGTGTCATCGGAGGCTTCCTAACGCCGACATCCGGCGATGTACTCTTTGACGGCAAACGCATTAACGATGTGCCTGCCTACCAACGTAAGATCAACACGGTGTTCCAGCGCTATGCTCTGTTCCCTCACCTGGATGTTTATGACAACATTGCCTTCGGTCTTCGCATTGCCAAACTGCCGGAGAAGGAGATCGACGAGCGTGTTACAGAGATGCTGGAGATCGTTTCCCTTAAGGGCTTTGAGAATCGCAAGATCACGTCCCTGTCCGGCGGTCAGCAGCAGCGTGTGGCAATCGCCCGTGCTCTGGTCAACCGTCCCAAGGTTCTGCTCTTAGACGAGCCCCTGGGCGCTCTGGACCTCCGTCTGCGTAAGGATATGCAGAACGAGCTTAAGCGCATCCAGCAGGCTATGGGCATCACCTTCGTCTATGTTACCCACGACCAGGAGGAGGCTCTTACCATGTCCGACACCATCGTGGTTATGGACAAGGGCAAGATCCAGCAGATCGGCAAGCCCGAGGATATTTATAACGAGCCCAAGAATGCCTTTGTTGCCGACTTTATCGGCGAGTCCAATATTTTGGACGGTATCATGTTGGAGGATTACAGTGTCAAGTTCTTCGGCAGAGTCTTTAAGTGCGTGGACAAGGGCTTCCAGAAGAACGAGCCCGTTGATGTTGTCATCCGTCCCGAGGACATCGACATTGTTGCCCCGGACGAGGGTCATCTCTGCGGTACCGTTACCTCTGTCACCTTCAAGGGTGTCCACTATGATACCATCGTAGACTTCAAGGGCTTTAAGTGGCTGATCCAGACCACGGACTTCTGTCCCGAGGGCTCTTATATCGGTATCCGTCTCAACCCCGAGGATATCCATATCATGCATAAGAGCGAGTACTCAGGCCAGTTCGGTGACTACAGCTCCTACTCCGCCGAGTATGACGAGATCGCAGATGCGGAGGTCACAGAAGATGAAGAGTAGATTCCTCTCCGGCCCCTATGTGCTGTGGATGGTGCTCTTTACCCTGATTCCTCTGGGTGTGGTATTCTACTATGCCTTTACCGACAGCGTGACGGGAGCCTTTACCCTGTCTAATCTGGGCAGCATGGTCAACTACTGGCCCATTTTTCTCCGCTCTATTTGGCTGAGCATTTTCGCCACTGTTATTTGCCTGATCATCGGCTACCCCGTAGCCTATTTCATCGCACATTGCAAGCCCACTACCCAGCGCCTGCTGCAGATGCTGGTGATGCTTCCCATGTGCATGAGCTTCCTCCTGCGTACCCTTGCATGGGTCGCTCTGTTAGAGGATACGGGCATCATCAACAATTTTATCATGAAGCTGGGGCTGGAGCCACTGCCTCTGATCCGCAACAACGGTGCGGTGATCCTGGGCATGGTCTATAACTACCTGCCTTACATGATCCTGCCCTTGTACACCGTCCTTATGAAGATCGACAACCGTCTTGTTGAGGCAGCCCAGGATCTGGGCTGTAACTCCCGCCAGATCTTCAGCAAGGTCACGCTTCCCCTGTCCGTTCCCGGCATCGTTTCCGGCATCACCATGGTCTTTGTTCCTGCAGTTTCTACCTTCTACATTTCCCAGAAGTTAGGCTCCCCCGACACCATCTTGATCGGTGACGTTATCGAGATGCAGTTTAAGAGTGCCTACAACCCCAACTTAGGTGCTGCCCTGTCTCTGGTGCTGATGGTTCTGATCTTCGTCTGTGTAGGCATTATGAACCGTTTCAGTGACGAGGACGAGGAAGGAATGGTGACCGTATGAGAGGCTTTACCCGTATTATCACCATATTGGTCTTCATCTTCCTGTATATCCCCATGATCATCCTGGGAGTTGCCTCCTTCAGCGAGGGCAAGGACATTGCCGTTTTCAGTGGCTTTACCCTCCATCAGTATCGGGAGCTGTTCCGTGACGACGGTCTGGTTAGCCTGCTGACCAACTCTCTGATCATTGCTGTGCTGTCTACCCTGTCTGCAACGATCCTGGGCACCGTGGCATCTCTGGGGATCTACAAGTCCCGTGGCAGACTTCGCAATGCCATTATGACCCTGACCAACATCCCCATGACCAACCCCGAGATCGTTACCGGCGTCTCTCTTGCCCTGCTGTTCGCCTTCGTAGGCATTGTCCTGCGGATCAATGCGGTTTTAGGCTTCTGGACACTGCTCATTGCCCATATCACCTTCAACCTGCCCTACGTGATCCTCAATGTTATGCCCAAGCTGGCACAGATGGACCCGGACCTGTCTGAGGCGGCACTGGACTTAGGCTGTACCCCTGTACAAGCCTTCTTCAAAGTCATTCTTCACGAGATCATGCCCGGTATCATTTCCGGTGCTCTTATGGCATTTACCATGTCCTTAGATGACTTCGTCATCTCCTACTTCGTCACCGGCTCCGGCTTCGTGACCCTGCCCGTAGAGATCTACAGCTACACCAAGAAGCCCATTCACCCCAAGGTCTATGCCCTGTTCACTCTGATCTTCCTGGTTATGCTGATCCTTATGGTCACCATGAATCTCCTGCAGGCACGGGATAACACCCGCCGCCGCAAGCTCATGTTAAGGAGGAACGGCAGATGAGTAAGCGTATTCTATCCTTGATCCTGTGTGCAGTATTCCTCCTGCCTCTCCTTCCCCTGCATACCAACGCCGCTGAGCCCGTCACCGTCAACCTCTACAACTGGGGGCAATATCTGTCCGACGGCAGTGACGGTTGTATCGATGTCATAGCAGAGTTCGAGGCCAAGTATCCCCACATCAAGATCAATCAGATGACCTTTGACAGTAACGAGAGCATGTACACCAAGCTCACTGCCGGCGGCTCTGCATTCGATCTGATCATCCCCTCTGACTACATGGTGGAGAAGCTGATCCAGGAGGATATGCTCCTTCCCATTAACCACGACAATGTTCCCAACTTCCAATATGTGGACGAGGCATTCCGCAATCCCTCCTACGATCCCGGCAACGTCTACTCCATGCCTTATACCTGGGGCAGCGTAGGTATCATTTATAACAGCGCCTATGTTGACGAGGAGGATGTGGCAGCCCAGAGCTGGGATCTGCTGTGGAATCCCAAGTACGCCAACAAGATCCTCATGTTCGACAATCCCCGTGATGCCTTCGCTATTGCCCAGTACCGCCTGGGTTACAGCATCAATACCGAGGATACCGACGAGCTGGAGGCCTGTGCGGATCTGCTGCGCGAGCAGAAGCCTGTTGTCCAGAGCTATGTTATGGACCAGGTTTTCGACAAGATGCAGCGTGCCGAGGCATGGATCGCCCCCTACTATGCAGGTGACTACCTCCTCATGGCAGGTGAGAATGAGGATCTCATGTTCTACCGCCCCAAGGAGGGCTACAACCTCTTCGTAGACTCCATCTGCATCCCCAAGGGTGCCGAGCACAAGGAGGAGGCAGAGCTGTTCATCAACTTCCTCCTTGAGCCGGAGATCTGCGGTGGCAATCTGGAATATATCGGCTACTCCTCCCCGGAGACTGCGTCCAAGGATTTTATGGATCCCGAGGTTGCCGAGAGCCCTGTTGCCTATCCTCCTGAGGAGGAGATCGCCATCGGCACCTCCTTCAGTGCCCTCAGCCAGGAGGCCACCCAGTATATGAACGCCCTGTGGCTCACGGTCAAGACCGCGGATACCGCTACTACGGTATATCTGATCATGACCATCATTGCCATTGTTGCGGTCATCGTCCTGTGGATCCTCTTTAAGGTCCGCAGACGGAAGGAGAAGGCACGTCGCTGCCAAAAGTGGAAAACCCATTCTTAATGCACATGGGTCTGCTGTACACTACAGCAGACCCATTCATACAACACCCGAAAGGAGAACCGACCAAATGACAAAGAAGCTCTTATCCCTCCTTCTTGCCCTCCTGCTCCTCTTCTCTCTCACCGCCTGCGGTGGCAACACCGACCTGGGTGAAGATCTCAAGCAGTTAGAGAGCATCCTCAATGACTCCGTAGACGAACTCGGAGAGGTTCCCGACGGCTTTATTGATTTAGAGACCCTCGGCTCCGAGACCGATCCTACGGATATCCTCACCGAGCCTGCAGTTACTACCGAAACTCCCACTACCGCAACTACAGAGGATCCCTCCGATATTATCGAATATGTGACCTCCGAGACCACAGAATCCCCCGTCCCCACGGAGGAGGACGAGCTCCCCATTGACCTCTTTATCGAGCCTACCACTGAGCCCCCCATTGACGAATACGGCACCTATACCACCATGGAGGATGTGGCTCTCTACATCCACACCTATGGCAAGCTTCCCGGTAACTTTATCACCAAGAACCAGGCACGCAAGCTGGGTTGGGAGGGTGGCTCCTTAGAGCCCTATGCCCCCGGCAAGTGCATCGGCGGTGACCGTTTCGGCAATTACGAGGGACTCCTTCCCACAGACCGCACCTATACCGAGTGCGATATCGATACTCTGGGTGCTCGTAGCCGCGGTGCCAAGCGGATCGTATTCTCCAATGACGGTTTGATCTACTACACCGATGATCATTACGAGAGCTTTACGCTCCTGTACGGGGAGGTATAACCATGGAACCCATCCGACTGAAGAATCTGGACCGCAGCGGTCTGCATGATCTTTTTGAAGCACTCCTCCCATCTCCCTACGGCAGGAACTTAGACGCGCTCCACGATAGCCTCGGTTGTATCTCCCGTCCCATGAGCATCGAGATAAACGAGCCTTCCCTCTTAGCAACCCTGGGAGATCGCTATTGCGAGAATCTGATCCGTATGCTCCGAGACACCGCCGAGGAGAATCCCAATCTCACCGTTACCTTTGTGAAATAAGCAACAACAGCCTCCCATGTTGGGAGGCTGTTTCGCATTATCGATATGCCCGATAGAGGAAGGTCACGATCTGTGCCCGTGTACAGGTCTTGGTGGGAGCGAAGGAGGTTGCAGATACACCGTTAGTGATCCCGTTCTCTACAGCCCACAGGACTGCATCGTAGTAATAGGCATCGGGTGCCACATCGGTAAAGGGATTTAAGGAAGAGCTTGCCTTAGGTCCTCCCATCGCTCTCCACAGGAAGGTCACTGCCTGAGCGCGGTTGCAGGAATAATAGGGGGAGAACAGTCCGTCCCCTGTCCCGTTGGTGATCCCATTCTCCACTGCCCAGAGCACTGCCTTATAGAAGTACTCTCTGTCGGACACATCCGTAAAAGGATTTTCCTTGGTCTCCGGCTCCGGACAGCCTGCGGCTCTCCATAGGAAAGTCACGATCTGCCCCCGTAGGCAATAGGTGTCCGGGGAGAAGGTGGCGCCGCCGGTACCGTTGGTAATGCTCTGAGACACTGCCCAACCCACAGCCTCTGCATAGTAGGCATCTGCCGCCACATCGGAGAATGCGGTAGAGCCTAACTGACTGTCCTTCATAACCGCAGTAGGATAGCCATTCCAACGGGGATAGGTCCAGCCTGTCTTGCCTTCGGCATAGTACAGGACAGGCTCTTCCCCTACGGTGAAGAGCTGCTCGCCGATCTGAGGAGCATCTCCCGTAAAATAGATACAGCCCAAATTCAGACAGCTTGTAAAGGCATGGTCGTCAATAAACTCCACACTGCTTCCCATATGGATCTCCTGCAGACCGGTGCCTGTAAAGGCATTCTTTCCGATGTACTGCACCCCATCGGGCAGAATCACATTGGCAAGATCCTTGCAATTGCGGAATGCACTGTCTCCGATCTTCTTAAGGCCGGTGGGATAAGTTACATCCTTGACCCATACTCGGTTGCCGCAGAAGATCAGCTCCGTCTTATCCTTGTTGTACAGGATATTGTCCTGTACTGTGAAAGCGGGATTGCCGGAATCAACGATGATGGAATGGATCTTGTTCTTTGGTCCAAAGGCTTCTCGATCCATGCGGATCACAGACTTGGGAATATATACAGTATCCACATTCCCGTGGGAATCGGACTCATAGGGATAATAAAGGTGCACGGATCCGTCTGCAACACCTATGGTCCCCTCCTTGATCCTAACAGTGGAAGAGGAATGGTCTGTTCCTACGTACCAGCCGTCTAAATAGGAACCGTTTTCATGATAGGTAATTTCGTCATTGCCATAGAAGGCGTTATATCCCAGCTTTCTGAGTCCGTCGGGCAGGTCGATCCCCTTAAGGCGGTCACAGTTTCCGAAGGCATAGTCTCCTATGACCTTTAGATCCTTGGGGAAGGTAATATGGGTGAACTGATAACAGCAGTTAAAGGCACTGTCTCCGATCTCCTCCAAGGTCTCCGGCAGGATCACAGATGCCAGCTTACCGTTCCGAATAAACGCACCGTTGCCGATTTTCTTTAGATTGGAGGGAAGGGTGACCTCCGGAAGGCTGCTGCACATAGCGAATGCATTGTCACCGATTTCCGTCATAGACTGGGGCAGGACCACTCGCTCCACAGCCTCACAGGAGCTGAATGCTCCCTGCTCCAGCGTGGTAAACCCTTCGGGAAGGAGGATCTGCTTCAGTGCCTTGCATCCCATAAAGGCTTCTTCTCCGATCACCTCAAGGGTAGAGGGGAAGGTAATATCCACCAGCTTCTCACAATCCTTGAAGGTGCTGGGCTCAATGCGCGTCATGGTCCCGGGGAGCCGTACGGATTCCAGTCCATAACACTGATAGAAGGTGCCTCTTCCCATCTGTACCAGACTGTCGGGCAGGCTGACATTCTTGAGACTGCGGCAATGATAGAATACCTCATCCCCCATAGACTCCACTCCCTCGGGGATGATGATCTCCCGGAGGATCGTATTGCCGAAACAGGTATCTCCAATAGAACGCAGACTACCGGGCAGTTGGATGTGCTTAAGCTGCTGGCAGTAATTAAAGGCCGCGGACTCAATGGTAACAACCCCCTCCGGCACAGTAACGCCCGTAATGGGATTCTCCCCCATGACGTTAGAAAACGCATGGTCTCCGATCACCAGCACATCATATCCCCGGATCTGTGTCGGGATATCCACATAGCCACTGACCCGTGCACCGACGATGGTGCCCGTGGCACTGTTAAAATAGAGCTCGCCACTGCTAAAGCTGTGTACTATGTCATAGTTAGGCATCTCCTCTGCCCCTACAGGCAGGTTCAGCACCGGACATAGGGATAGCACCATCACCACAGCAAGGAGTAAGCTGATCAGCTTCCGTTTCATATAAATACCTCCTTTTATTGGTAATTTCATTGTATACTACTTTTTTCATATTGTCAATGCCAAATTTGTAAAACGGAAAGGAGAGTCCCCCTCAGAGACTCTCCAAATCCTTAATACTTCATAAGAGGGGCAGATCCATCGTCCTCTCCCTGCTCAATATGACGGATCTGCACATCATAGCTGTAGCTGTCGCTGACCTTGACAGACACGACTGCTCCCACCTCTTTGCCCAATATTGCCTTGCCCAGAGGAGACTCCAGACTGATAAAGCCCCTGTCCAATGACACACGGACCGTGGATACCACAGATACCACCATTTCTTCCTCGTCATCGGGGATATAGATGGTCACCTTGTCATACAGACGGACGCCGTTGGGAGAACCGCCCTTTACATTGGCGTCAATGATCCTGGCAGTGCGGATCTGATTCTTAAGATAGCGGATACGGCTGTCTATGGCCCGCTGTTCTTCCTTGGCTGCCTTGTATTCGTAATTCTCGCTGAGATCTCCATAGGCTCTGGTTCTGACCACCTCTGCCATAACTGCAGGACGCTTGTTGGTCTCCAGGTCATAGATCTCATCCTTCATGAGTTGGATATCCTTCTCGGTCAATAAGTCGTGCATAATGCCTCCTAAAGCTTTGTACCATTTCATCTCATTATTATACATGTCCCATACATATTTGGCAAGTATGAATTTTCGATTATCGGACTTGATATTTCTGTCGATCAATGTTATAATGATAGGTGATGTATTAAAGTATGATTGGACAGAGTATGCTATGATTTACCGCGTTGCAGATATGATCCTGGAGTTCTGCGGAGATCCTCCCCTTGAGGAGAGTCCTCTCTGGGCTTCCTTCCGCATTGCCCAAGGGATTACACCGGATTACAGCATCTATCGTTGCTATAGTGCTACCCTTCCGCAGGATGTAGGCGGACACTACTTTTATGACGGTGTTAAGGAGCGCAACTATGCACACTCCTTAGAGCAGGATCACCGACTCACCATCACCGCATTAGAGGATTCCTATCCCTGGGCAAGTAGAGTGCATCAGCTCTATGAGGAGATCGCCTTACCCCATGTTCTCCTGGGCAAGGAGCGGCTGATCCTCCATGCCTCCTATATCCGCCATGGAGATCGGGGCATTATTTTCACTGCCCCCTCCGGCACAGGCAAGTCCACTCAGGCAGATCTGTGGCGTGACCACCGTGGTGCCGAGATCCTTAACGGAGATCGGGCAGTCATCGGTCTGCGTGGTGAGATCCCCTATGTGTTCGGCTTCCCTATGAGCGGCTCCTCCCCCTATTGTGAGAACGTAGATCTGCCCCTGTGCTGTATCGTTTCTCTCCTCCAGGGACCGGAGAATCGGATCCGCAGACTCCGTGGCCGTGAGGCACTCAAGGTGATCCTTAACGGCACCTACGCAGACCCCAAGCACCGTGATGACTTTATCCGCAACATAGACACCGCTCTCAAGCTGGTGCATACCCCTGTTTTCGAGCTGTCCTGCCGCCCTGACATAGGGGCTGTAGAGACATTAGAGGACGCCATTGCTTCCATTACATGATCGGAGGAACCTACCATGAACATGATAGATGCCCTGTTAAATCGGGCAGCATCCATGAATCTGCCTGCAACAGGGACCCTTGAGCTTACCGCTCGGTGTAACCTGTCGTGTAAGATGTGCTATATCCATAACATTTCCTGTGACAAGCATCTACTTACCGAGGAGCTGACCACAGAGCAGTGGATCGGTATTATGGATCAGCTTAAGGACAGTGGGACCCTTCCCCTGCTCCTTACCGGCGGTGAGCCTCTCTTGCGCAGGGACTTCCCTTCACTGTATACGGCAGCTGCCAGACGGGGCTTTCTGATCTCTATCAACACCAACGGCACTCTGCTGGATCCCACCCATTTTGAGCTTTTCGCCAAGTACAAGCCCCTGCGGGTCAACATCTCCGTTTACGGCATGAGCCCCGATACCTACGAGAACCTCTGTGGCAACGGTGCCGTGTATGAACGTGTCATTGCCAACATCCGCAAGCTCCGTGAGCTTGGCATTGCCGTTAAGATCAACTTCTCCTGCACTCCCTACAATCACCAAGACATTGCCAAGGTCAAGGCATTTGCGGAGGAAGTCGGCTCTATAGTACACTTTGTCAGCTATATGTTCCCCCCGACCCGCACTGTCAAGCCCTGTGAGGAACCTGTCAGACGCTTCACTCCCCAAGAGGCCGCCGAAGAGGGCATCAACTGGATCCGCCTGTCCTGCACCCCCGAGGCGTTTGCCGCCGAGTGTCGCCGCCATGCCACCATGCCTCCACAGACCATGGACGAATGCCGCTACGAGGGCAACCAAGGAGCAAGATGCCGAGCAGGTCGTTGTTCCTATTGGATCACCTACAAGGGGGACCTCCTCCCCTGCGGCATGATCCCCAGCATCCACGCTTCTGTGATAGAATCCGGCTTCCTGCAGGCATGGGAGCAGGTAGGCTCTGCTTTCCGTGGGCTTACCATGCCCGAGGGATGCCTGTGTTGCCCGGATTATGAGCGGTGCGAGGTCTGTCCTGCCGTTGTCTGGGCAGAGAACCAGGATTTTACCAAGGTTCCCACCTATATCTGCGAGAAGAACCACCATTACCACAGCCGGTTGGCAGCCTTAGGGGCAGAAGGGAGTCAGCTATGACCGTCAATCCCGATTTTATCCTCCGTGAGCTTGCAGGTCAGTATATCCTCATCAGCATCGCTGAGGAGCAGGAGCACAAGCGTCTGCTGTATCTTAACGAGATCGGCAAGGATATCTATGTCCACCTATGTAATGGCTTAGAGGGAGAGCTTCTCCTGTCGACTCTCCAAGAGGAGTATGACGCAGACCCCTCTGCCCTCCGAGCCGATGTGGCAGAATACCTTGGCCTCCTACGCACCTACAATGTAATCAAAGACTGAGACAAGCTGCCCCCCGGGGCAGCTTTTTCTGTACTCAATCGTCAAATTCCGATTTGTCGAGCTGTTTATCGTATAACACCGTAGGGGCGACCTGTGGTCACCCGGTCATTGTCGTAAAACGACAATGACGAAATTGTAGGATTATCACGAGATTTCCGACAAAATCGAAACATTTTGCGGGCGACCACAGGTCGCCCCTACGAACAGATTCGAAAATCAATAGCTCGACAAATCGTAATTTTTCATCAACGCAAAAGCTATCCCAAAGGCCCTTAGGCCCTTGAGATAGCTTGCTGTTTATTCGCCCTTAAGGAGGCGGTTCTTGTTAAACTGGAGCTGATACAGACGGAAATATCTACCCTTCTGTTCCAGGAGCTGTGCGTGATTGCCCTGCTCGATGATCTTGCCCTTGGACATGACGATGATATTGTCTGCATGCTGGATCGTCGACAGACGGTGGGCAACGATGAGCATGGTGCCGATATTACGCATCTTGTTCAGCGAATCCTGGATCAGCAGCTCTGTCTCTGTATCGATGTTGGCTGTAGCCTCATCCAAGATCATAACAGAGGGCTTGTGGAGCACTGTTCTGGCAAAGGATAAGAGCTGTCTCTGCCCTGCTGAGAAGTTATTGCCACGCTCACGGACCTCCTCATCCAAACCGTGCTTTAGCCGATTGATAAAGTGGTCTGCATTGACATAACGGCAGGCTTCCATAACCTCATCATCACTGACCCCCTCCATTCGTAGGAGGATGTTACTGCGGATGGTGCCGGAGAACAGGAATACATCCTGGAGCATCTGGCCGAAGTGCTTACGCAGGGAAGCGATCTTGATCTTACGGATATCGATGCCGTCAATGAGGATCTGACCCTTCTGGATGTCATAATTGCGGCAGATGAGGGACAGAATGGTGGTCTTGCCGGAGCCCGTAGAGCCTACGAAAGCAACGGTATCCCCTGCCTTGACCTTGAAGGATACATCCTTTAAGACCCATTCATTGGGAATGTAGGAGAACCATACGTTCTTAAACTCGATATTTCCCTCAATATGCTCCAACTCCACTGCGTCGGGCTCATCCACAACCTCTGCTTTCATATCCATGATAGAGAAGATCTTCTCAGCGGAAGCAAAGGCGCCCTGCAGTCTGTTAAACTGCTCTGCCAGATTCTGGATCGGGTCATAGAACTTGGAAATATACAGATAGAAGGTAACGATGGTACCGCTGGTAATGACCTGCCCCAAGAAGGTGGTATTCTTAATATATCCCCTTGCACCGAAGTAGAACAGCAGTAGGATCGTGGACAGATACAGCAGATATACCATAGGACGGAAAATGCCAAAGACCAGGATCTGCTCATACCTTGCTTTCTTAAGAGAGCGGTTCTTGGACTCGAACTCTGTCTGCTTGAACTTCTCCCTGTTGAAGATCTGGATCACCTTCATGCCGGACAGGTTCTCAGACAGGAAGGTATTGATATCCGTGGTGCTGTCCTTGACGCGTCTGTGTGCCTTACGTGCAAAGCGACGGAATATAAAGGTAAACAGAGCAATAAAAGGAGCGAAGCACAGCATCATCAGTGTCAGCGCATAGTTGAGCAGGAGCATGGCAACCAGGATGCCTATGACCACGAAGCAGTTCTTAACCATATTGACAATGATATTGGTGAACATCATGGAGATGGCATTGGTATCATTGGTGAGACGAGTCACCAGCTTGCCGGTGGGGATATTGTTAAGCTGGGAATGAGACAAGCCCTCGATATGGATAAACAGGTCCTCTCTCAGTTCGGAGATAATACGCTGTCCCGTTTTCTGCAGGATCATAGCCTGGGCATAGGTAGATAGGAGGGATACGACCAGAATGCTGGCATAGATGAGCACGCGATTGCGTAGCTCCGACAGCGTAAAGGTTCCCTTGACCAGCTCCTCGATCTCGCCGACCATGGTAGGTGCAATGATATCATAGGCAATGGAGAATACCATAAGTACCAGGACCAAGACGAACCGCTTCCAGTAGGGCTTGGCATAGGCAAGGAGCCGCTTGGTGATCTCACCGTCCTGCATATTCCGCTCGAAGCCGACGTCTTTCTTGCTGTCCTTAATGGAGCGATAAGCAATGATACACGCAAGAGCGGCACCGCAAATCACTGCAATCACAATGATCAGAGGATAATATTCTATCATTCCTCATCCTCCTTTCCGTCATCCAGCCGCTGGAGCTCAACCATACGGTGGTAAGCATCACAGCGTGCATACAGTTCCTCATGACTGCCGAAGTCGACCAGCTCGCCGTCCTCTAAGAACAGGATCCGATCCATAGACTCCAGGGTGCTGATACGGTGGGCAATGAGGATGGTGGTCTTGCCTTGTCGGAGGGTACGCAGATTCTCCAGGATCACCTGCTCCGTCTTGACGTCAACTGCAGATACAGAGTCATCCAGGATTAGGATGGGTGCATTCTTCCACAGAGCACGGGCAATGGAGATCCGCTGTTTCTGACCGCCGGAAACGGTCACGCCCCGCTCACCCAATACCGTATCATAGCCCAGGGAGAACTCTGCAATATTGTCATGTACATCGGCAAGCTTAGCCGCCTGCTCCACGCTGTTATGGTCGTGAGTATCGGAGGCGAAGGCAATGTTGTTCTCGATGGTATCGCTGAACAGGAAGTTATCCTGGGGAACATATGCCGCATTTTCACGGACTGTTTGGATAGGGATGGTAGTAATATCCTGTCCGTCCAGGAAGATGGTGCCCTCGGGAACATTGTAGGTACGCAGGATCAGATCCACCAGTGTGGTTTTGCCTGCACCGGTTCTGCCGATGATACCGATGCGCTCCCCTGCCTTGATGGTAAAGGACAGATTCTTGAGGACAGCAGGACCGTCCCCGGGATAGGTAAAGGTCAGATCACGGAACTCGATCTCTCCCATGAGCTTGTCCACGTCCTTGACATCCACACTGTCAAAGACATCGATCTTGGCATCCAGCAGCTCAGATACGCGCTTCAGAGAGCCCTTGCCCCTGGACATCATGTCG
Source organism: Faecousia sp. (assembly GCA_045644345.1). Lineage (GTDB taxonomy): Bacteria > Bacillota > Clostridia > Oscillospirales > Oscillospiraceae > JAZOXB01. The sequence goes on from JAZRGR010000051.1 coordinate 31,316, forward strand.
ATAAGCTCGGAAACTGCCATAATGGGCCACACAATGGCTGTAAAATATCCGATGTACTCCACAAGCTGTCCTGCATCGAACACATCCGTGTATACCAGATATCCGCCGTATCCCAGGATCACGCAGATCACCGTCTCTACGAAGAACATAACCGACACACGCATCAGTGTAGCTGTACGGGTAAAGGAAACATTGATCTCCTCGTTTTCTTTGTTCAGCTTGCGGAAGAAGAACAGCTCCTTACCCTCCTTGACAAATGCCTTGATCACAGCAATGCCCGAGAGATTCTCTTGGGAGAAGTCGGACAGATCTGCATATTTCTCCTGTCTGAGCTCCCATTTCTTGGTCATATATTTACCGATAGAGGTGCTGATCATCAGCAGGAATACCATAGGAATCAGAGACAACAGCGCAAGCAGGGTGTTCATGCGGAACATCTTGACCAATGCCAAGGCTCCCAGGAACGCCGCATCGCAGAACATCATAATGCCCCAACCGAAGCACTCCTGAATGGTGTCTAAGTCCCCTGTAAACAGGGCCATCAAATTGCCTACCTTGTTGGTCTGGTAGAACTGCTGGGACAGATCCTTGCAACGGTCAAACATCTGACTGCGCAGATCCGTCTCTACATTGATACCTGCACCGAAGAAGCAGATTCTCCACAGGAAACGACCAATGAGCATAGCCAGGATCACCAACAGCATCGGCAGGCAGATATGATCCAGCAGGAATCCCATGTCAAAAACATGAGTCTCCCCCTTGAGCTCTGCATAGCCCGTGTTCAGACCATTGACCACCATACGATACAGCTCCGGAATCTCCAATTGCACGTAATCGATCATGATCAGTGCCATTAAGCCGAACAGAAGCCGCATCCAATACTTGCGGTAATAGCAGTTTATATGCTTTCCGAAAAGCAATTTCCTCACACTCCTTTCTAATTTTGTGCCAATATTATAAATATACCACAACCCTGCATATAATTCAACTGTTATTCTTCCCAATTTAACGGTTCTTGCGAAAATTTCAGCATTCATAGAATGACCTCCCGTAGAAGCTCTACGGGAGGTCATGGGAATTCATGGATTACAGCAGCTTACTGAGGGCTGCCTTGTCGCCAACCAGGATCACATCGGGATGGAGCTGGAGGATGGATGCAGGAACCTTGGGAGTAACAGGACCGCAGAAAGCCTTCTCCACGATGTCTGCCTTGCCCTCGCCGCTGACTACCACCAGGATCTGTCTTGCCTGCATAATAGAGCCGATACCCATAGTAACAGCCTCACGAGGCACCATATCCCGATTGTCGAAGAATCGGGCATTTGCCTCGATGGTACTCTCTGCCAGTTCTACCCGATGGGTACCCTTGGGGAAATCCTCAGCAGGCTCATTAAAGCCGATATGTCCGTTGTGGCCCATTCCCAGGACCTGGATATCAATACCGCCCATGGATGCAATAACCTCATCATAGCGGCGGCACTCAGCCTCTACATCCTGTGCCATGCCACCGGGGACGTTGGTATTGTCTACATTGATGTTGACATGATTAAAGAGCTGGTCCTGCATAAAATAGCGGTAGCTCTGATCATGGGTAGGCTCTAAACCTACATACTCATCCAGATTGACCGTCTTAACACGGCTAAAATCCAGATCCCCCTCTTCATACCGCTTGATCAGCTCACGGTAGGTGCCGATGGGTGTGGAGCCGGTAGCAAGACCCAGGACACAATCCGGCTTCATAACGATCACAGAGGACAGGATATTGGCAGCCTGACGGCTCATAGCCTCGTAATTGTCCGCAACAATGATTCTCATAGTATCATAACTCCTTTACTGTCAATTATTTGGATTCCGGCAGGCTGGCAGCAGCCATGGACTGTCCCACACGGCGGAATTTCTCATCGGGCAGGCTGGGGAAGATCTTGCCGCTGAGCTCAGGGTACTCGTCAGCGAGAACACGCTTGCACATATCTAAGATCAGATCGCCCCCCTTGCCGCTCATAACACGGCCTAAGAGAAGAACATGCTTGCAACCGTACAGGTCGTAATAATATACCAAGCTGTGGCCCAAGTATACACCGATGGTGGCATAGACCTTGGCAGCACGGGGATCGCCCTCTTCCATAAGGCCCTGGACGACCTTAAGCTTCTCGGCAGGGCTGAGACTCTCATCCAGCTTGATCCCCGCTCTGGGAGCCAGCTTGATCACAGCATCCTGTGAGAAATACTTGACACCGCAACCGATGTCTCCGCTCCACTCGTCGATCATTGCACCGTCTGCACAGTCAACGGGGACAAAGGCAAGCTCGTTGAGCCAGCC
>JAZRGR010000052.1:0-4832 GCA_045644345.1 Faecousia sp.
GGTTTGAAAAACTTGAAATACACAAAGTATTCCTGCGTTTTCCAAACCTCAATTTGGAATAAAATCTCTCGCCGATTGCTCTCGGCGATTTCATCAGAGCTTCCTTAGGAAACGATGGGCAGGCGGATACGGAAGGTAAGAATGCCGTCCTGCTGCTCGGCTTGAATGGTTCCGCTATGGCGCCGGATGATGCTGTGGGCAATGGAAAGCCCCAAGCCATAGCTGCCGTTGGCAGTGCGGGCCTTATCTACCCGATAGAATCTGTCATAGAGATGCTCCAGATCTTCCTTGCTCATGGGATCTGCGGGATTGGACAGGGTGATCTCGCAGAGCTTGTGGCTCTGTTTGCGCAGGGTCAAAACAGTGGTGCCGGGGAGGGAGTATTTCTGCGCGTTATCCAAGAGGATATCACAGAGCTGACGAAGCTGGGCTTCATTGCCCTTAACGGTTATGCCTTCATCTATGCAGGCTTGAAGCTCCAAGTTCTTCTCGAAGAATAATGGCTCAAAATTAAGGATAGAATCCTCACATAGCTCGGACAAAGGACAGTTGGCTTCCAGCAGTTCCTGCTGTGCGTTTTCTGCCCGTGCGAGGGTCAGCATTTCTTCGGTGAGGAAGCGCATTCTACGAGAGGTCTCCAGAATATTATTGGCACACTGCTTGCGGATATCCTCCTTTGTTTCGGGATCTGCGAGGAGCTCTGCTTCGGTCATGATGACGGTGAGGGGTGTCTTGAGCTCGTGGGAGGCATCGGCAACAAATTGCTGCTGTTGGGTCCAGGCTGTTTCTACAGGTCGAATGGCCCACCGTGCCAACAGAATGCTCAGAAGTAGGAATGCAATAAATGCTGTTGCGCCGATCAGAAGACAATCCAGAAACAGGTTCCATAGGGTAGACCGCTCGCTGCTGATATCTACAAAGCTATAGACAGTCCCCTGGGGATCTGCCCGTAGGAAGCGCAGGGAAGGCCCCCAAAGGATGCCATGCTCTGTGCCACGCGCTTTTGCAGAGGTCATAAGAGTCTCTAAATACACAGGGTCGGTCAAGTCATAGAAGTCACTGCCCTTTGCGATGAGTGTGCCCGTGTCGGATATGGTCAGGGTAAAGGTAGGCATATGGGCACGATCCCGGGTATCCTTGCCGTCCTTGTGAGGGGTGGTGTAGGGCTTCTGTGTGGTAGGTCGGGACTCTGTAGGCTCGGAGCTGTCTGTGGGGGGAGGCGGAGCTTCGTTGGGTTTTTGGGATTTTTCCTCGGGAGGGTGGTCCTTCTTGTCTGAGGATAGGGATGCACGGAGAGCATCCAGGCTTTCCTGCTCCAGACTGTTCCGAGTCATGTTTACAGTCATGGCAAGGATCACGAAGAGCATGAGGACCACAATGAGCATGTTGATGCTGACGAACTTCCGTCTAAGCTTACGGATCAAGATTTATCCACCTCCAAATGGTAGCCCAAACGACGGATCGCCTCGATGCGAATGTTGGACTCGACCCGTGCCAGCTTTTTCCGCAGGAAGCCTACATAGACCTCCACGTGATTCTCTACAGCATTGGACTCATAGCCCCAGATTCGGGACAAAAGGACCTCCTTGGACAGGATCCTGCCCTGTGCCTGGAGCAGGAAACGCATAACATCGAACTCTCTTGCGGTGAGGCGGATGGATTTGTCACCGCAGATCAGCATACCCGATGCCAGGTCCAGACTCGTATTGCCGAAGGTCAGCTCATCGACCTGGTTCCCTTGACGTCGCAGGAGGGCATTGATGCATGCCAGCAGCTCACGGGAGTCAAAGGGCTTGGTGAGATAATAGTCAGCTCCTGCGTTGAGCCCGTCGATCCGATCTTGGGTCTCTGCCTTGGCTGTGAGCATGAGGATGGGGGTGGTGCACCGCCTGGTACGGACCTGCCTTGCGACCTGGTAGCCGTTCATATTAGGCATCATCACATCCAGGATCAGCAGGTCATAGACGCCCAGCATGGCATACTCGGCACCGGTCTCACCGTCGTAGGCGATCTCCACATCGAAGCCCTTGCTCTCTAACAGGTGTCGCAGAGAATCCGCCAGGGCTTTCTCATCCTCAATAATCAGTATCTTCATAAAACAGTCCTCCGAGGTTGTATGGTATTACTTATATCATAGCGAATAAAGCTGAAAATAGGCTGAATATATCACGGTCTGCTCCAAAGAAGGCTCTCTGAAGCAGACCGATATAAGTATTACATATAGTTCTTCAGCGTGTCACTGACAACGTTGGGATCCTCGGAAACCAGAATTGTGAAATCGATACCTCTGGCGGTGCCGAAGCGGTCACACCAAAGGACGAAATCCTCTACCTCAGTGGGGGTGCCGTTGTCCAGGAGCTTGTAGAAGCTCTCGATGAAAATGTGAGTAATGTCAAAGTTACCTGCACACAGTCCGCTGATAAAGCCCTTTAAAGAGGGGAGATCCCTCATCATATATTCACGATACTCGATGAGCCGTACACGGCTGTCAATGTCGTAACGAAGCTTGTTGCCCTCTTCGATGCAGACCATGATGCCTGCCTCGGTCTTGACAGCCTCGTTGATGTCCTGTACGAGCTGCTTGGTCTTGCCTGCGCCCTGCAGCCCTAAAATTAACTTAACCATAGGAAATTCCTCCTTTGTTCTCCGATCATCGTCGGGTTCCTGCCTCTATTCTACCAAGGAATTGGGAAAAAAGCAAGAGGCTTGAAAAAAAGTTACAAATGATGTTTGCTGTTTCTGCCGGGTGCAGCTTGCATTACCCGACAAAATATCTAAGGATCCGCCACCGCCCCTTCTGCAGAAGGCCATGGCATAACCAGCCGGTGAAGGAGGGGACGACTACCATAACAACGAACATCACTGCGTCCGGAAATCTGATCCCCATATAGTAACTGCCTACAGACAGCAGCAACTGCAGTAGGGGGTGAGCATAATAGGTCATGTTTGCCATAGAGCGGATCGATGCTGCCCTACTGCCATACTGAGGCATGGGATACCGTAACAGGAGGAGCATGGTAGCGATCAGCAGGAGATACAGCCCGAAGGTGAGCTGGAATACTCTTGCAAGACCGAGACGACGTACAAACAGGAGCTCCCCCATAAATACAAGGACAGACACCAACCAGAGGACAACGGTGTGCTTGCCTGTTAGGGGTCCTTTCTCTAACCGCAACAGAAGATATCCGGATGAGAAAAACGGGAATCCTGTCAGCAATATGCGGCGGACTGTGATAAATTCCTCATGACGGTACAACGCTCGGAGCAGGGGAACCTGAATGCCGATCTTGTAATAGGAACAACCCAAGCAACCGATTGTGAACAGTGCAAAGGAAAGGGGCAGCAATGCTTTCTCAAAGCCCAGCTTATAAAACAGCTCTGTCAGAATAATGGCTCCTAAAACAGCCGGAAAATACCAGAAGTGATAGGGATAGCCATAAAACAGGAAGGTGACCGGCATCTTCTTGAGAGACACGAGAAGGGACTCTGCAGAGGTGGGTGGGGACAGGATGATGCTGACCAGAGTGTATATCATACTCCACAAGGAGTAGACAGTCAAAATGTGCTTTAGCTGTTTGGTGAATCTCTTGTCTCCGTTTTCCAGACTCCGGATATAGAAATAGCCGGAAACAGAAAGGAAGAAGGGGACGGAGATCATAGGGTAAATATGCTCCAGGAAATAACCTACAGCCCCCCAAGTTTCGTCAAAGGAGAGGTGTCCTATGACGACCATGGTTGCACACAGGAAACGGAAAAAGTCTATGGAGTTGACCCGTTGCTTAGGAAGTGTTGCAGATGCCATATGATCCCTCTCGGTATGTGAAAATGGGGGGGCGATGTAACAGGAGGGAAATCAATAACCGGGCTTGCCCAAGAGCTCAAACATATTCCGCTTATAGTACTCTACACCGGGCTGATTAAAGGGGTTGACACCCAGCATATAGGCAGAGATGCCGCAGCTCAGCTCGAAGAAGTAGAACAGCTCGCCAATGGTGTCGGCGTAGATGTCGTTGGTCTGGATGATGATGTTGGGAACACCGCCGTCTACGTGGGCGGCCAGGGTGCCTTGGAATGCCTGCTCGTCCACGAAGTCCAGAGTGCGACCCTCCAGATAGTTGAGTCCGTCCAGATCCTTGGCATTCTTCTCAATGGTGACCTTTTTTGCAGGGGGAGCAAAACGGACAATGGTCTCGAAGATATTCCGCTCGCGGCGGTGGATGATCTGACCCAGAGAGTGGAGATCTGCGGTAAACTCTACAGTTGCGGGGAAGATGCCCTTGCCGTCCTTGCCTTCGCTCTCACCGAAGAGCTGCTGCCACCAGCCGGCAAAGAAACGGAAATTGGGCTCGTAGCTGCCCAGGATCTCAATCTTCTTGCCTCTGCGGTACAACAGATTACGGATGGCGGCATACTGCCATGCGGGGTTCTCGAAGGAGCGGATGTCGAATTCCTTCTTGGCTCTTGCGGCACCCAGCATAATGTCAGTGGGCTTCATACCGGCCACAGCCAGGGGAAGGAGACCTACAGCAGTCAAGACACTGTACCGTCCGCCTACATTGGGAGGGATGACGAAGGTCTCGTAGCCCTCTTCTGTGGCCATCTGCCGCAGGGCACCCTTGGCGGGGTCGGTGGTGACGAAGACACGATCAACCATGCCTGCACCGTACTTGCGCTTCATCATGCTCAGCAGAGCACGGGTAGCAATAGCGGGCTCTGTGGTGGTGCCGGACTTGAAGATAATGTTAATGGAGAAAACCGTGCCCTCCAGGAGCTTGCACAGCTCATTCCCAGCGCGAGTGGACAGGTTGTTGCCGGCGAAGAAGATCTGGGGC
>JAZRGR010000053.1:0-7057 GCA_045644345.1 Faecousia sp.
TAAATAGCCATCGGCACTCAGCGAATCTTTTGTCCCAACTTTTCGGTTTGAAAAACTTGAAATACACAAAGTATTCCTGCGTTTTCCAAACCTCAATTTGGAACAAAATCTCTCGCCGATTGCTCTCGGCGATTTCATCAGAGTTTCCCTAATTTTCCATTTTCAACTTTCCATTTTCCATTCACCTATCAGGCTCCATGTGGTACAATCGGTGATCTTGACCTCTACGAACTGCCCGAAGAGGCAATCCTCGCCCTCAAAACGGACCAGACGGCCTCCGTCTGTACGGGCGGTGAGCTTGTCTCCGTCCCGTCCGTCTACCAGGACGGTGAAGGTCTTGCCGATGTAGGAGCGGTGCTTTTCCTCGGAGATCCGATTCTGCAGCTCTACCAAGCGGTCAAACCGGCGGTTCTTCTCTGCCTTGGTGGTAGGATCCTCCATAACCGCAGCGGGGGTACCTCCTCTGGGGGAATAGATAAAGGTAAACAGGGCGTCGTAACGGACCCGTTCAATGAGCTTGAGGGTGTCCTCGAATTCTTCCTCCGTCTCACCGGGGAAGCCGACGATGACGTCACTGGTGAGTACCAGATCCGGCATGAGGCTGCGACCGTAATCCACCAGCTCCAAATATTGGGCGGAGGTGTAACGGCGGTTCATGACCTTGAGGACACGGTCATTGCCGGACTGGAAGGGCAGATGGAACTGCTTGCAGATCTTGTCGTACTTGGCAATGGTGTCAAAGAGCTTCTTGCTTGCGTCCTTGGGATGGGAGGTCATGAAGCGCAGGCGGAAGTCTCCCTCCAGCTCGGCAACCTGTGCCATGAGGTCTGCAAAGTCGATGCCCAGACCTAAGTCCTTGCCGTAAGAATTGACATTCTGCCCCAGGAGAGTGATCTCCTTGTAGCCTGCGGCAATGACTTCCTTGCATTCCTTGATGATGTCCTCCGGTTGACGGCTCCGCTCACGGCCTCTGACATAGGGCACGATGCAGTAGGAGCAGAAGTTGTTGCACCCGTACATCACGGACACCCATGCCTTGAGCTTGTTGGTGCGCAGGACGGGGATGTTCTCGGCAATGGAGCCTGCCTCGTCTGCTACGGCAAAAACTCGCTTGCCTGTACTCAGCACTCTCAGAAGCAAGGAGGGGAACTCCCACAGATGATGGGTAGAGAAGACACCGTCCACATGGGGGTAGGAGTGCTTGATCCGATCAGAGACCTTGGGCTGTCCCATCATACAGCCACAGAGGAAGATCTTTTGACGGGGGTGCCGACGCTTGGTGTGGGTCAGGGCGCCCACGTTGCCGAATACACGCTGTTCTGCGTGTTCACGGATGGCACAGGTGTTCAGGACGATGATATCCGCACCCTCCTCCGTATCCGTCATCTCGTAGCCGCAGGCGGCAAGCATACCGCGGATCCGCTCGGAGTCCGCCTCGTTCTGCTGACAGCCGTAGGTGTCTACGAAAGCTAAGGGGCGTAGCTCCTGCTCTGTCCAATATGCGTGTATTTTCTCACAGGCATCCTGCTGCAGCCGGAGCTGCTCCTGTGTGATCACAGTCGTTTTCTGTTCCAAGGTAATACCTCCGCAGAATAATATTTCACTATATTATAACATTTTTGTTTCCGTTTTGCAAGAACTTTCCCTTTCATTTTTCCCACGTCCAAATTCCGATTTATGGAGCAGTTCAATTTCCGAATTTGTTCGTAGGGGGGACCTGTGGTCGCCCGCAAAATGTTTCGATTTTGTCGGAAATCTCGTGATAATCCCGTCATTTAGTCATTGTCGTTAAACGACAATGACCGGGCGACCACAGGTCGCCCCTACGGTGTTATACGATAAACAGCTCGATAAACAGGGAGTTAGTCGTCCATGGGGGAAATGGGGTAGGCGAAGAGGAGCTCACCATCGGGGGAATAAAGGTAGGTACACTCGGTGGTGGTCAGAGAGGCGAATTGGCCGAGGTAGAGGTCTGCCATACGGCAATCCTTGACGGGATAGGTTGCAAAGGGGCTATGGGAATTTTTATAAACCGTAATCCCATCGTTATTTGGCAGTCCCAAGGCGGAGCAATGACGGTGACCGATTTCGTAGCAGCTCATGTATATATGAGTGTCCACGGCAACGTCCAGCTCCTGCAGCTCTGCGTTCAAGTATGTACGGGAGAATCCACCGCCGTCGTTGTAGGTATTCACAATTATGACCGGCTCATTAGGAGTGCCTATGATCTCACAATGGGAATACTCGGACAGCGCATAGGTCTTGCCTGTGGGAATGTGCTCGATGAATGAGCCTTTCTCCGTGTCATATTCGCAGTAGTTTGAGGAGCGGAAACGGGCATTTGCTCTGCACCAGAGCTGCTCCCCATCCTGGGTATAGCAATACTCGTTGTTGAAGCTGTCATATACTTCGATGTTTCCGTCATCGGTCGGGAAGCTATAGCCGGGAAGGAAGTTGATGTATTCCAAATTCTCATCCAGGATCTCATGGTGGTCATTGACATTTCCTTCTTCGGGGACGATGACATTTCCGTTGGGCAGGAACGTATAGGAGCTGTATTCCCGGGAAAGGACAGTCCCGTTCTTGTCAATAAATACATAATTGCCGTCCTCGGTAAGACGGACAGCCGCTTTCCCATGGGAGAAGGGGGATGCGTCATAATAGGGTCCTAAGACAAGGGTGCCTTCTTCATCCATATAATAGTGGCTGTATTCTACGGTATAATAGCCCTCAGGGGCATAGGTCCGGGATTCAAAGGTGACGGTGTACAGACCTTCGGCATAGGTATAGTGATAGGGACCGCCACCCAGCTTGTCCCGGAAGGACAGGCTATGAGAGGAGAATAGAATATTGTGGTCTAAATCGTATACATCAAATCGGAGAGGCTCTTCCTCTTCTGTGGGATAGAAGGCAAGAATCCGATCTTCATAGGCGGTAATGACTTCGTAAACACAATCGGAAACGAAGGTGCCGTCTATGGAAGCAAAGGCGCAGAGGGAATCGGAGTCCATATACTCATAGTCATCATTCACAACGGTCTTATAGGAGAGCTTCTCCAGGATCCAATAGGGCAGGTATTCACGGGTGTCCTCCCCGGAGAGAAGATAGACGGAGTTGTATACGGGATCTGCCAAGATACAACCGGTCTCGTCTATGATACCGTATTTGAATCGGCTATCGTAGATCTGTAGACCGGAGTATTCCTCCATCAAAGGGCTACCGGGGAAGGGAAAAATCCGGGTGGGGCTGTCTGTAGGCTCCAGGTCATTCAGAGGCCCTTCAGACAGACGGGTATACTTGGTCTCCAAGGGTGTCGGAGGGGTATATTGATAGAAGTCTACCCAGACCTCAAGCAGTACGGGCTCCGTTTCAGTGGGTGCGGTAGTGCCTTCGGGTTCGGTAGGAGCTTCTGTAGTGGGCTGGACGGTGGTAGAAGGTTCTGTGGGCGTTTTAACGGGAGTGCATGCTGTTAGGAGTAAACATAGGAGTAAAAGGATAGGGAAAAGCCGTTTCATGGGTGGTTCCTCCTTTCTGCACTTTACTTGACGGGGACATAGCCCTCCAGGCTCAGGAGATACTGGCCCTGTTCGGAGAGGAGCCACTCATAGAGGACACGGTTAGGGGAGCCTGCCTTGGCATTGGCGGGGATGACGGAGTAGTAGGGGTTCAGATGGGGGTACTGCCCTGCGGCAATGGTCTCGGCAGTGGGTTCTACACCGTCTACGGAGATGATTTTCAGACCCTCTGCCATACGCATATCGTTGGCATAGTAGTAGACGGAATAGCCGATGGCATTGGCGGAGTTGTCGTAGTTCTTCACGCTCTCCATGAGCGTGCCCATGTCGCCGATGATCACATCCTTGGGAGCTTCGGCAAAGGGAATGTCACCCATGACCAGCTTCTTCATAAGAGTCTGGGAACCGGCATCGGCATTGCGCTGGAAGGCCAAAATCGCCTCGTCATTGCCGCCGACTTCCTTCCAATTGGTGATCTCGCCGGAGTAGATCTTCTGTAGCTGCTCTGTGGTCAGGTTGCTCACCGGGTTATTGGCATTGACTACGAAAATGAGAGCATCGGTGGCAATGGGGGTCATTTCGTATTGGAAGCCATTATCCTTCATCTCCTGCACCACGGATTCGGAGGGCTCTGCGGCAATGAGAATGTCGCAATCTCCCCACATAAGATTCCGATAGGACTGGGTGGTGCGGTTAAAGGAGATCAGGTCGGAAACAGCTTCACGAGGCTCGCCCAGGAGGACAGAGGCAATGGCTTCGCCCAGGGGAACCAGGGAGGTGGAACCGTCCATACGGGGGAAGTTCTCACGGGTGAAGGTGAAGAGCTCGGGTTCTTCACTCACGGGCTCGGTAGCTGCAGTGGTTTCTGTGGGAGCGGTGGTCCCTGCGGGTTGAGATTCATGGGGTTCGGTGGGATCTGCGGTTGTGGGACCGCAGGCGGTCAAGAGCAGCATAAGGCAGAGAAGCAGGGGGATTAGCTTTTTCATAGGGATGACTCCTTTCTGATATAAAAAGGCAAGGAGACATAGTACGGGCGGCTCCTTGCAGATGAGTGAATCAGCACAGCAGGAAATATGCCCGTCCTATGTCTCCTTGCTATGCTGTAGAACAACAAAGGGAAAAACGAAGGAATGAATATTGGGGAGAGAAAAGTCGATCGCGTGAGAAAAATTCCAATTTATCGCTCTGACGAGCGATAAGGGAATTTGAGTGAATAGTGAATAGTGAATAGTGAATAGTGTCGGTGTGGCTTACGCCACGGATTAAAATATGGCAGCAAAGCTGCCAAAACAAGGGCAAAGCCCTTGTTTTCTAATCCATCCCGGAGGGATCCCACAATTATTCACTATTCATTATTACTTATTCACTATTCCGATTTGTGGGAACGACAAATCGGAATTTGACGGTTAGGGTAGGAGGTTGAAATGCTGTAGGGCCTTTAGGATGCCGTCGTCATCGCAATCGGCGGTGATGTAATCGGCGGCTGCCTTGCATTCCGGGGTGCCGTTGTCCATGGCAACGCCGATGCCGGCGGCGCGGAGCATTTCGATATCGTTCTCGGAGTCTCCGAAGGCGATGACTTCCTCCGGGGGGATGCCCAAACGGTCCAGACACTCCAGCATACACAGCTTCTTGCCGCCCTGTAGGGAGATAATATCCTGTCCCGTTTCGTGCCACAGGGTGGTACGGCTCTTGGGAACCAGGGGCAGAAGCTCCAAAATTTTATCCCGTGTTGTAAAGAGTACTACCTTATAGACGGGCTCCGAGAAAAAAAGTTCCATATTTCCTGTGGCAGGGGGTTGGGTATGGATATCCTCCATGGTTTTCACTGTAACAGGATCTATGTGAGACATGAGGCTACGGGTGGCACTGACCATCCAGATGACGATATGGTTCTCCTTTGCCCAGAGGTAGGCGGTTTTTACATCCTCCGGATCCACGGGAGTGCCGTAAAGCAGCTCCCCATTGGGGGTATAGGCATCCTGTCCGTTGTTGGTCAGGAAACCATCAAATTCTATGCCGTCCAGGAGCCCCTCCTCGGCGATCTCAAACTTAGACCTGCCGGTTGCTACGTAGCATCGGATCCCTTTGGCACGCAGACTTGCAATGGCAGGTGGGAGGCTCTTGGGGTAGACCTTGGTCTTTAAGGAGACCAAGGTGCCGTCAATATCAAAAAAGGCTGCTTTGATCACAGGGCAAGTACCTCGACTTTGTCCTCCTGTGCAAGGAGCTTGATCTGAGAAATGGGATTCTCGAAGCTGTCGATGATCCGCTCTGCAATGGCATCCTCCAGATCCTTCTGGATGGTGCGGCGGAGATTCCGAGCACCGTAGGTGATGGAGTAGGACTTCTTTACCAGATAGTCTAAGATGGAGTCCTCCCACCGTAGGGCAATGCCCCGTTCCTCAAGGTTGGACTTCAGCTCGCCCAGCATGATCTTGGCGATGCCGCGGAAGTCTGCCTCGCTGAGGCGGTTGAAGGAGATGATCTCGTCCACACGGTTGATGAACTCGGGACGGAGGAAATCGGACAGGGCCTTGAGAGCCTTTTCCTTATTCTGCTGGGAAGCGGTCATGCCGAAGCCTACAGTACCGTCCTTGCGGTCGGAGCCTGCGTTGGAGGTCATGACGATGACCGTGTTCTCAAAGTTTACCACTCTGCCCTGGGCATCGGTAATACGGCCGTCGTCCAAGATCTGCAGGAGCACGTTGGGCACATCGGGATGTGCCTTCTCCAGCTCGTCCAAGAGGATGACAGAGTAGGGCTTGCGGCGGATCTTCTCCGTGAGCTGACCTGCCTCGTCGTAGCCTACGTAGCCGGGAGGAGAGCCGATGAGCTTGGAGACGGAATGCCGTTCCATATACTCAGACATATCCAAACGGACCAGAGAATCTACAGAATCGAAGAGCTCTTCTGCCAGGCACTTGACCAGCTCCGTCTTGCCTACGCCGGTGGAGCCTACGAAGATGAAGGACACAGGGTGCTTCTTGGTGGCAATACCAACCCGGTTACGGCGGATGGCAGAGACAACTGCATGGACAGCCTCATCCTGACCGATGATCCTCTTCTTGAGGTTATCCTCCATGTCCCGGAGCTGCTTATACTCCTGTGCTTGGATTTTGCTGGCAGGAATCTTGGTCCACATCTCGATGACACGGGCAAGATTCTCCATGGTCAGCACAGGTAGAGGGATGGCCTCCAGAGCGGCGATCTCCCCCTCTAAACGGAGGATATGACTGCGGAGGGTGGCAAGACGCTCATAATCCGGCTCCTCCATAGTGTTGTCGGTGATCATCTTGACCTCTAACTCATAGTCATCCCGTTCCTTCCGCTTCTCAGCCAGCTTGCTGAGCTCCTTGCTCCTAAGATTCAGATCGGAGCATGCCTCGTCTAAGAGGTCGATTGCCTTGTCCGGGAGGAACCGATCGGTAATGTACCGCTCGGAAAGGATGACCGCCTGCCGTGCGATCTCCGGGGAGATCCGTACGGAATGGAACAGTTCATAATAGTGAGCGATGCCCCGCAGAATGGCGGTGGCATCC
>JAZRGR010000054.1:0-60039 GCA_045644345.1 Faecousia sp.
TTTAAACATTTTTATCAAGAACTAGGGAAGATCTGATTAAATCGCCGAGAGCAATCGGCGAGAGATTTTGTTCCAAATTGAGGTTTGGAAAACGCAGGAATACTTTGTGTATTTCAAGTTTTTCAAGCCGAAAAGTTGGGACAAAAGATTCGCTGAGTGCCGATGGCTATTTATTCAGAGTTTCCCTAATATCAATCCCGATGGATCGTTCCGGCAAATCGGAATATGCGAAAAGCCGCCGTCCTCCTCGGACGGCGGCATAGAGCCTTAATAGGAGCGGATATAAAGTGCTGTGGTGCTGGGGGCGGGTCGCATCTTGATGCCGGAGACGATGCCCATAGCAACGAAGGAGGTCAGAATGGAACTGCCACCGTAGCTGATGAAGGGCAGTGCCAGACCGATGACGGGCACCATACCCAGACAAACACCTACATTGATGACGACCTGGAACAGGACCATAGACGATACACCGATGCAGATCATGCGGTTGGTATAATCCTCGGTCCTCATAGCGATATAGAAGATACGCACAACAATGGCAATGAGGATCAGCAGAACAAAGAGACAGCCCAGCAAACCCAACTGCTCCCCAATAGCGGAGAAGATGGAGTCTGTGTGACGGGCGGGGAGAGAACTGTCGCTGTACTTGCCGTTATACAGTCCCAAGCCCGTAAGTCCGCCGGAACGGAGCGCCTTCTTGTTCATGGTGGTCTGCCAGAGAACGCCCCAACCTGTGGGGTCGATGCTCTCATCAAAGAGTGCCATAATACGGGTTTTCTGGTATTCTGCCAGACCGTACTTCCACAGCAGGGGGGAGACCAACACCGTTAGCAGGATCAGCATACCGATCCAGCGGAGTTTAGTGCCGCCCAGGTAAGCCATTGCCAGGAAAATAGCCAGATAGATCAGGGAAACACCCAGGTCACGGGACAGAACCATATTGAAGCCTGTAATGGCAAGGGCGTGGAACAACAGCTTGCTGAAAGTGGCAAGGGAAGAAACACGGGTCTGATTGATGCTTATGGTCTTGGCAAGAAGGATGATATAGGTGATCTTGCAAACCTCTGCAGGCTGGATATTAAATCCGATACCGGTGTCCAGCCAGCTTCGGTTACCGGAGTCACCCTCGATGCCGAAAAACAGCAGTAGGCCGATAAAAAAGAAGTTAAATACAAACAGCAAAGTCCTCTGTCCCGACAGGATCTCAATGTCAAAGGCAGTAAAGAAGAGGAATAGTAATACGCCCAGGAATAGTGAAATGATCTGGATGACTATGTTACGGGAGCTGCCCTCCTCGCCTGTAACGGCAGAAATCATAACAATGCCGAAGACCGTTGCAACGACACACAGGATCAGAAGGATCATGTCTCCCTTATGGAAGATGTTCCACATCAAATTACGGAACCGTTTCAAGGACTCACCTCCATGGAAAGTCTATTGTCCCATTATTTTATCACGGTTTTTGGATTCTGTAAACTAAAAAATTTTGCAAAATAGAGAATGTTGTGATATAATAATCAGCAATGTGATGTCTATGAGCTTCCTACCCCCTTTCGTTTGGGCAGTAGGAGCAGACAGGAGTGTGGATCATGAGGTATATTACACGCAGCCCCGAGGAGACCGAAGCACTGGGATGTGCTCTGGGGAAGAGCCTTAGGGGTGGAGAAATCATTGCCTATACCGGGGATCTGGGAGCGGGCAAAACTGCCTTTACCCGTGGCTTGGCACGGGGCTTAGGGATCACCATGCAGGTGACCAGTCCCACCTATACTCTGGTCAATGAGTATGGGGGAGGACGGCTGGAGTTGTTCCATTTCGACATGTATCGACTGGGCAGCAGTGATGAGCTGTTTGACATCGGTTGGGATGACTATCTCCTTAGGGGAGGGGTCTGTGCCGTAGAATGGAGTGAGAACGTAGCCGATGCTATGGAGGATGCCATATGGGTGCGGATCTACAGATTGGATCATGACAGCCGACAGATCGAGATAGAAGGGAGTTCTTTGGATGAGAATTTTAAGCTTTGAGAGCTCTGCCAAGGCGTGCTCCGTAGCTTTGTTGGATAACGGTGCTCTGGTAGGAGAATATTATCAGAACTGCGGACAGACCCACAGCCGCACATTGCTTAAGATGGCGCAGGATCTGCTGGAGAACTGTGGTGTAGAGTCTGTAGATGCTGTGGCATGTGCCGCCGGTCCCGGTAGCTTTACGGGCGTCCGTATCGGCGTTGCCGCCGCCAAGGGCTACGCCTGGGGCATGCAGCTTCCCTGTGTGGGCGTCTCTACCTTGGAGGCTATGGCACATCAGGCTCGTAGCTTTACGGGGATCATCTGCTGTGCTATGGATGCCAGACGGGACCAGGTTTATCATGGGCTCTTCTCCTGCCGGGACGGGGAGCTTACCCGATTGGTAGAGGATTGTGCGATCTCTCTGGAGGAGCTGGGGCAGGAGCTTTCTGCGTATACACAGCCCGTTCTCCTGGTAGGAGACGGTGCCAAGCTGTGTCACAGGACTCTGGGTTATCCCTGTGCTCCGGAGCACCTGTGTATGCAGCGGGCTTCCGGTGTGGCACTGGCAGCGGAAGCAGCTCTTGCACGGGGGGAGACAGGAGATGCAGCATCTCTGGCACCCAATTATCTCCGCCTGTCCCAGGCTGAGAGAGAGCGGAACGAAAGATTGGCACAAGAATCACAATGACCTGGCAGAAAGTAATGACTTTTCGCAGAACCTATAAACGGAGAGGAGCTCCTGTGGAGCTCCTCTCCGTTTTGGGAGATCATACCGGTTCCGGAAGAAAACAGTATCAGAAGTGGAAGTATCCGCATTCCCGCATGGATAGATAGGAATCGTTGGCAAAAATAATATGGTCCAGCAATGTGATGTGTAGTGGACGTAACAGCTCACGCAGGGCGTTGGTAGTCTGGATGTCCTCGGAAGAAGGGCTTACCATACCTGCGGGGTGGTTGTGAGCCAGGACAATATGAGTAGCATTCCTCTGCATGGCATCGGATACCAGGGTGCGGAGGCTCAGATTGACTTGATCGATATTGCCGGTGTTCAGCTTGGTGCAACCCAGGACCATCCGTGCATTGTTAAGGGAGAGCAGGTAGATCACTTCCTCGGACTCTCCCGCGAAGAGGGGCATCAAGTACTGTGCAATAGAAACACGGTCCTTTAGATACAGGTCCGAGCGAGAGCGGACCAACAAATATCTGCGTTGCAGCTCAGCAACCAGATGGATCAGCTCCACAGACTCTCCGCTTAAGGAGCAGAGATCTGCCAGATCCTCCGGCTGAGCATCTATCACATTGGCGATGCTACCCATTTCTGTTAGAAGCAGATGGGCCTTTTCTCTGGGGTTTGGCTCACAGCGACGGAGCAGACGCTCTAACAGGATCTCATCGGATATCTTGTCAAAGGGAGAGGAACGACGGATGTCTTTCATAGGATCACTCTTCTATCTAAGGATCAATTTAGAGATTTTCTGAGGTACTGACCTGTAAAGGAGTCGGCACAGGCGGCAATATCCTCCGGGGTGCCGGTTGCCACAACGGTACCGCCACCGTCACCGCCCTCGGGTCCCAGGTCAATAAGGTGGTCTGCGGATTTGATCACGTCCAAGTTGTGCTCAATGACTAAGACGGTGTTTCCTGCATCTACCAGTCGTTGGAGTACGTCTAACAGCTTGTGTACATCGTACATATGCAGACCCGTGGTAGGCTCGTCCAGAACATACAGCGTCCTGCCTGTTGCATGACGGGACAGCTCCGTTGCCAGCTTTACACGCTGTGCCTCACCGCCGGACAGGGTGGTGGAGCTCTGTCCCAGCTTGATATAGTCCAGACCGACCAGGGACAGGGTACGGACTTTCTCACGCAGGCGAGGCTGATTCTCGAAGAAGTCCACTGCTTCGTCTACAGTCATTTCCAGTACATCCGCAATAGACTTGCCGCGGTATTTGACCTCCAGAGTTTCACGGTTATACCGCTTGCCCTTGCAGACCTCGCAGGGGACGTATACATCGGGCAGGAAGTGCATCTCGATCTTAACCAGACCGTCGCCGGAGCATGCCTCGCATCGCCCACCCTTGACATTGAAGCTAAAACGCCCGGGGGCGTAGCCCCGTTCCTTGGCGGCGGCAGTGGCGGCGAAGAGGTCACGGATATCGTTAAACAGACCTGTATAGGTGGCAGGATTGGAACGGGGGGTACGTCCGATGGGACTCTGGTCAATGATGATGACCTTGTCCAGAGCCTCCAGACCCTCACAACGGTCATGCTTGCCGGGGCGGATCCGTGCATGATTCAGGGCACCGGACAGCTTCTTGGCAATGATCTCGTTGACCAGGGAGGACTTGCCTGAGCCGGATACACCGGTGACACAGGTAAAGGTTCCCAGGGGCAGGGTGATGTCGATTCCTCGGAGATTGTTCTCCCGACAATTATAGAAGGATAGGTGCTTGCCGTTGCCCTGCCGTCTTACAGAGGGGACAGGGATCTTCTTAGCACCGCTGAGATACTGACCGGTCAGACTCTCGGGCGTGTTTATAATGTCCTCCAGAGTACCTGCGGCGACGATCTCACCGCCGTGGATCCCTGCACCGGGACCTACGTCCACAATAAAGTCTGCCGCACGCATGGTATCCTCGTCATGCTCTACTACGATGAGGGTATTACCCAGATCCCGCAGATGGGCCAGGGTACTTAGCAGCTTGTCGTTGTCCCGTTGATGGAGCCCTATGCTGGGCTCGTCCAGAATATACAGCACACCCATAAGGGAGGAGCCGATCTGGGTGGCAAGACGGATCCGCTGTGCCTCACCGCCGGACAGGGTAGAGGCGGAACGGGCAAGGGTCAGATATTGCAGACCTACGCTCTGCAGGAAGCCCAGACGGGAACGGATCTCCCGTAGGATCTGCTCTGCAATGACGGCATCGGCACCCTCTAAGGACAGGGCGTTGATGAATTCCAGCTCCTTGGCAACAGAGAGTTGACAGAATTGGGCAATGGACAGACCGCCTACCGTAACAGAGCGAACCAGCTCGGACAGTCGCTCTCCCCCACAGCAGGGACAGGGGGAGGCGGACATGCATTCCTCCAGCTCCTTGCGGACGGAATCGGATTGGGTCTCGTGGAACCGCCGCTCGATATTATTGATGATGCCCTCGAAGGGCTGTTCCAGCACACCGTAGGAGGTGCCTCGGTTAAAGCTTAGCTGCAGCTTCTCCCCACGGGTGCCGTTAAAGATCACATCCTTAGCCTCCTCCGACAGGGTGCGGAAGGGTGCATGGAGGTCGAAGCTGTATTTCTTAGACAGGGCATCGAAGTACATACGGGAGATCCCGTCGTTCTTAATACTGCCCCAACCACTGGATTGGATCGCACCGTCATAAATGGACAGATCGGGATCCGGGACGATCAGTGTGGGATCCACACGGAGGCGGAAGCCCAGACCGGAGCACTCGGGACAGGCACCCATGGGATTGTTGAAAGAGAATAGACGGGGAGACAGCTCGGGGACAGAGATGCCGCAGTGGTCACAGGCATAGTTACGGGAATAGAGGGTCTCCTCGTTGGTAGTGGGCTGGTGGATGATGACCAAGCCGTCTGCATGGTTTAGGGCAGTCTCGATGGAGTCGGTGAGACGACGGGTAATGTCGCCACGGAGGATCAGACGGTCTACCACTAACTCGATCTGGTGCTTCTTGTTCTTTTCGAGGGCGATCTCCTCACTGAGATCGTATAAGATCCCATCCACACGGACACGGGGGAAGCCGCTCTTCCGGGCGTCCTCCAGGACCTTGACGTGTTCGCCCTTCTTGCCACGGATGATGGGAGCAAGAACCTGGAAACGGGTTCCCTCTGCCATGGTCAGGACCTTATCTACGATCTGATCGATGGTTTGACGGCGGATCTCCCGTCCGCACTTGGGGCAATGGGGGATGCCGACCCGTG
The DNA here is from genome assembly GCA_045644345.1 of Faecousia sp. Lineage (GTDB taxonomy): Bacteria > Bacillota > Clostridia > Oscillospirales > Oscillospiraceae > JAZOXB01. The sequence continues at coordinate 5,955 of JAZRGR010000054.1, forward strand.
CCCACAGCAGACGGAGGTAGTCATAGATCTCGGTAACGGTTCCTACCGTGGAACGGGGGTTCTTGGAGGTGGTTTTCTGATCGATGGAAATAGCAGGGGACAGTCCCTCGATGGTATCTACATCCGGCTTGTCCAGTTGCCCCAGGAACTGCCGTACGTAGGCAGATAGGGATTCTACATATCTGCGGCGACCCTCGGCATAAATGGTATCAAAGGCAAGAGAGGACTTTCCGGAACCGGAAAGCCCTGTAAACACACATAGGGAATCTCTTGGGATCTCGATGTCAATATTCTTTAGGTTGTTTTCTCTTGCGCCTTTTACAAGAATGGTGTTTCTCATGTGCTTCCTCACAATACAAGGATATGATCCATATAGTTTGTTCTCCGTTAGTATATCACAAAAGCCCATATCCCACAAGACTGATTTTGCATAAAGGAAAAAGATTCTTCTCGGTATGGGTTACGTTAGGAATTTCTTAAGACGCAGGAAGGAACTGCGGGGCCATGAGGCATAGGCTTTGAGGGGGAGGGTGCATAGGGTATTTCCCTCGGTGTCTGTTAAGACGAGGGCAGAGCTTTCCAGGGAGAGCCTTCGGGTCTCTGTGACGGGGTAAGCAGGGAGTGCAGACCCCTTTGCACCAAGGAGGGTGTAGATCCCCTCCAGAAGTCGGTAGTCTTGCCCAGAGGAAATGACGAAGAGCTCATAGGAGGTACGGCAATGCTCCAGCAGGAATTTGGAGGTGAACAGGGGCTTGCCTCTGGCAGTGTCTCGGATGAGGATCCTGTGAGGCAGGGGGAGCCACTGCTCTACGGTGTAATAGAGATAGAGCTCCTTGGGGTCGGTTTCCTTACGCATGGTAACGGGGATCGTCTGCCGTTCTACCCGTTCTACGGTCTTTACCTGACCGATACGGACAATGCATGGAATATTCTCTGCATCCCATTCATGGAGCGCAATGTGTTGGATCGGTGGCAGGTCCTCGGTCATAAACCGTGCGGGGACATAGTAACAGTTGTGGGACAGGTTGTAATAGAGCTGTTCCCGATTCCGTACAGTGCCGATCATGGCATTCTGCGCAGACCAATCCACCTGCCTCAGTTCTTCCGAGGCAGGTGGTAAGGGCTCGATATGGATGGGAGGGGCTTTCCGCAATCCGTGGAGGAGCCTGCCCAAAAGTCGGGACAGCTTCTCTCGAATGCGGTGAAGAATCGAATGTTTAGATAAGGGGTTGCCTTTGGACTTCATAGCCAAGCACACCTTTTTTGTATATCGTATTTTCGGAGGGCTTCTTTTGCCTTCTTTCCCAGGAGGATATAGTAGTTGGGGTAATAGGTCTTTTCCAAGCCCTTTTCGTCGCTTATGGGTATGATATAAGCGGCCGGTCTGTTATATCGGGTGCTCTTGCGGATCTTATGGATTTCTTTCCATGGACAGGTCCACAGGATCTCGCCCTTTAGGGAGCAGGAGATCCCTTCTTCATTGACGGTGATCATCTCATGGGCTGTCTTACAGTGCCAAAGAGTCAAAAGGAGGAAAAGGGGGATCCCTATAAAAAGGACCCAGCTTTTTGCAACAAACCCAAGAGTTAGACATAAAAGCGCCATAACTAGGAAGCAGGTCAATACTTCCCAATAGAAGGGTTCATCCTTACGAAAGGTCATGGGGTTGCTCCTGCTTCTGTTTTTGGAATTCTCTGTAGAACCATGCAAAAAAACAGATATAGCCAATGATGACTGCAATGATCACATCCACTCTGCCGAAGCAGTACACCTTACGGAAACGGTAATAGGCCATAGTCCAATCATGCCGATAATACCACCCGAAGGTAACGCACAACCACTCAAAAACTAACACCGTGCGTGATACAATGCCGGCACACAGCAGTGAGGGACCCAGTGCGCCCATATAGGGTGCAATATGCTTGGGAATGAGACCTGTCCAGAATTTGTCAGGTCTGTCAAAAAGGATCTGAGAGATGTAGGCGGTGAATTTGGTTTCCTTGGTATACACCGTTTTGTAACGGAAGAAGCTGTAATATGCCAGCCAAAACAGGAGGCCCAATATGACGATGTTTACGGTCACAAGGGCACCCCAACCCAGCCCCAATTTACTGACCAGAGGATTGGCCTCCATGGTCAGATCCGGGGTATTCCAATAGGTCAGACCTCCGTCTGCCAGAGCCAGGAGGATCTCAGTGGCAACTAAGCACCAATATTTGATTTTCTTTCTGCGGTTATCCATGGGACTGCTCCTCTATAGCGGTCATGACGGAGTCCTTGATCTCCTTCATGCCTTGGATGGTGGGGTGGTCTCCCATTTTGTCTATGTGGGGGAAGGTGACGGGGATCATGTGATGGTTCTTGCAAGCAAGGCGCATACAATCGGTGATCTCCGCCTTGAGATCGTTGTTTATGAGGCAGTAGATCTCGGCCTTGGGGAGACACTGCCGCAGCTCTTGGAAGAAACAGCAGATGGCGGGGAGGACGGAATAGAGATCCTCTTCCTTCCAATCCGAGAACTTAGGCTCTCCCAAGGGAGCATCGCACCAGCTATCGTTGGTGCCGCCGAAGACGAATACGGTGTGGATCTCGTTGCCCCGGAAGAAGCCCCGATCCTTCATCTGCCGCAGACGGTGGGTGAAGGAGGAGGTCTTGGAGCAATCCTCGCCCTCATAGCCCCGGTAGCCAATGGGAGCACCGCACCAGCTTTCGTTGAGGATCAGGTGAAAATTCCCCTCTTCCATGACCCGGTGCCACCAGGTATCTCGGACACAGGTCAGATCCGTCTCCCGGATGATCTCCTCCGCATAATACACTTCATACCCCTCCGGCACATAGCCTCGGAAGGTGGAATAGCTGTCACCGATGATCAGTGCATTCTTTTTCATAGTCTTTTTCTCCTGTTAAATACATCACATGGAAACGCCATAGTATGTGGGTTGAGAGGAAGAGGGGGAGGCAACAGAAAAAGAGGGTATTTTCGCAAGTAGTAAGATAGAGGAAGAAGCCTTCGGAAACATTTTCTCTCACAACTTGTCCGTGGTTTATGACACAGCGGATCCCGTCTACCATCTCCGGTCCACCCCCGGCAATATGTAGGGAGGCAAAGCAAACAAGGAACGTAACACAGACCACGCAGAACAAGGCTCTCAGAAAACGGTCAAAGGGGCTGTATACGTTTCCCCATTTCCAAGGTGTTCCGTCATCGTACTTGAAAAGAAAGAGGAGTTGCACCACAGAACAGAGGAAGCTGCCTACGATCCACAACCGAGGGAGAGGGAGCAAGAGAGACAGGATGCCCATGCAAAATGTAGCGACCCAGGTGAACAAAGCGAAATAATACAAGCCCTTTGGGAATGGTTTTTTCATGTTCAGCACCTCCAAAATACGCCCAAAAAGATGTCAGATAAACGTGAAAATCTTCCGTATCGATCCTATAGGAAAACTTTTTTGCTGTAATTTTATGATACCACAGCAGTAGAATTTTGTCAATCCTTGGAGGTTGGATTTTTGTCCAAATCGGAATCCGGTGCTTAATTGGCTACGTAATGGTAGATGCCGCTGCGTTTGATGCGGCGATATTCTCGGATCAAGAGACACTGAAGGATCAGGTTTGCGGTGCAGAGGAGGATCAACAGGATGCCTAACGAGGTCAGCGCCGTCCCCATAAAGGTGCCGAAGTAGAGTTCCATCCAATTCGACAGGAGCAGGATGGCGATCAGCAGACATTCCGATATCATAGCAAGCAGGAGCTGGCGGGAATCGTAGGTGTTCCGACTGTACAGTGGCTTAGCACTCAGTAGCAGAGCCGCGAGTAGCAGTAGGATATACAGACAGGTGAAATAAGTGCCCTTGGGGCCGAAAAGCCCTGCTCGTTCTACAAGAATGTCCTGCCAGAGGGGATTGCCTGTACGCAATAGGTTCCCTGTGGTCAACACTGCCTCTACCAGGAGCAACAACAGGCTGCCCAAATACAGGTATTTCCAATTGCCCAGAAGGGACAGCTTCTCTCTCAGACTCATAGGCTCCAGCTTTAGGCCGTGGTGGCAGTTTGCGGCATGGATATCATAGCCATATCCGGGCTGAAGTCGCTCACTGTTCTGTGGTGGAAGCTCCGTTCCGCAATTTTCGCAGAAAAGGGCTGAGGACAGATTCTTTTCGCCGCATCGTTGACAATAGCTCATATCGTTTCTCCGTTTCTGTTCTTCCCGTTCATCATATCATTGACGCGGAGCCTTGTCAACTCAAAATATGTAAGGCAGGTGAACCTCACCTGCCCTGTTCCGTATACGGTTCGCACCACCCGTGGCCGTCGGGGTGCCCTTTCGCAACCGACCTTCGGTTACTTGACAGCATATGGATCGCATTTTATATTTCAATGTGGCACCTTGAAATCGTTGCGTTCCGTCTCCTGTCCGACAGTAGTATGTGCAGGGATCCGAGGAATATGCAGGAGTAGAGAAAGAAAATTTCGTATATTTTTCCCTGTAGGGCACAAACTATGCCCAAAGGAAGTGATCCCATGAAAATGAGTCGTGCCGAGTACAGCAGAATGGTAGATGCCCTCGCGCCGAAATCCAAGACGGGAAGGAATTGCATTGCCGCCTTCTTGGTAGGTGGCCTGATCTGCACCTTGGGACAGGTCTTTATGAATCTCTACATGGCACTGGATCTGAGCAAAGACAATGCCTCCACAGCCGCCGGCATCACCCTGATTTTACTATCTGCGATCTTCAGCGGCTTTGCGGTTTATGACGATATTGCCAAATTTGCCGGAGCAGGCACCTTAGTCCCCATCACCGGCTTTGCCAATGCCATTGCCTCCCCTGCAGTGGAATTCAAAACCGATGAGTGTGATATAATAGGACTCAGTCGGAGGGCCTCAACTTCCGGTGAGTATGATGATTTAGTCCAAAATCATTTGTTAAGAAGGTGATAACTATAGATAATAAAAAATAGCGTGTCCCCATGTTAATATAGCGCAACTTTCCAATCTGCCACACAGGTTTGGAATGCCGGGCAGTGCAACCTGTCACTGCCCGGTATTTTTATGAAATGTACAGGAGTTTAATATTGTAGAACATTATGGCCGGTAGGAGCAATCTTACCGGCTTTTTCTATTTCTAAGGAAGGAGTTAAGCGGTATGAAATGCCTGCGTAAATACGAATGGGTAAAGCTCCCCCGGGATTATCCGGATATGGGCAAAGGTCTGATGCGCCATTGGGCAAAGCTGGCCTCTCGTGCCGCTTTCCGGAAAGGCAATGCCCACTATTGCGGCCACACCAACCCTGTGACGCCAGGAATGTGGTCCGGTGGAGTAGTTGGTCTTAAGAGTATTCTTGGACTCAGAAGACGAGAGCAAGTGTTTGAAATCCTGCGGCAGTTGTCTGCGTTGGGTTATCTGCAGTACACATTAGATCCTATTACCAAAAAGCTTAGCTATATGATTGAGGATTGGGTTGTAAAGTGCTCAGGGGCAGAATGCCTGTCCGGCGCCGTCTATGCAACAGATGGTTACGGATTCCTTTGCCTACCAAGAAATATCACCGAGAGACTCTATGAACAGAAGCGCACCTTTGACGAAGCAGATGCTTGGCTCGATCTTTGGTGCCACACTCTTTTTGAAGACTATGGAAACGCATTTTCTTTCTTGGCTCCCGCCGTTCAATACGGCAAATACGGAGCTGTATTAACACTGGAAACTCTGGGACAACGCTGGGGATGGGAAAAGACCAAGGTATGGAGATTTTTCAAAAAGCATGGGGATGTCTTTACTCTATACCGACTGCCCGGCTCCTATGGTTGCCTCATTTTCAATATGAAGTACCCAACCGGAACGGAACTTATGCTCCCTACGCAGGATGAAGTTGTAAGTATGCTGACCGAAATACTTATAAGCGGTGATTATACGTATAAGAAAAACAGTGAGAATGCCAAAGCGAACCATCTGCTTTCCTGGCACAGTGCAAAAGTCATTGAAGCTCGTCGGGCGAAGCATGCCCGTATGCAGTCGAAATGCCGCGTTGCACCTTTTGCGCCTATAACGCGCACGTATATTTCTCATGGTTGGAACTGTAAGCATTGTAGGAACTGTAGTTATGCCTGCCCAGGTGCGTTAAGGGATCCCCCGGAAAACGATTTTGCTTTCGAAATACGGGGGCCCTGTGGTAAGGCCATCACCACAACTATATGATTAAGGAGGATATGCTGATATGAGTATAAAATTAACACAGTACAATGAGCACGAATTACGGGCGCTTAAGCAAGCCTCTGTTTTTACTCAGTTTTTAACACAAAAAGGTCTTGTTGAGGATCAAAGCATCGAAAATGAGGCGATGCGTAAAGCAAAACAATCAGCAGCGATAAAGGCCTACCATAACACTAAGATTTTTTTAGAACTCTACCGGACCATCATATGGGTGTTGGAGTGTGTTCCCGGTGAATTGGCTGCCGAACTGGGCGTCCAAACAAAAAATATTGACGCGTTGCTGGAAAAAATGGATATTGAAATGGCAAGAGAGAATAAGCGGCTTGAGAGCAGGTTGAATACTGCGATCAAGACAAGGGTGATGTTGGACAGACTCCAGGAAGCACTGATGGTTCTGAGGAAGAAGCCAGGAAACGGGGAAAAGCTTTACCGGTTGATCTATGACGCCTATCTGGATCCGACTGAAAGGGCCACCTTTGAGTTGATCGAAAGGATGCATGTTGCGACGAGAACCTATTACAAGCTACGTGCAGAAGCTACTACTATCATTTCCACCAGGCTTTGGGGAGGACCGAACAGAGAGATAGACGAATGGATCGAAATTCTGACTATGATGCAAGATATTTAAGGCTTTTATGGTGGTCCGTAAGAGAAATGCACAGCTGAGGCATAGATCATGCACAAAAAATACACAAAATAGGCAATTGAAGTATAATGACAGTATAAACTTGATGTGGTATAATAGTATTGTCCAAAATTGGACATTGCGGTTAGGCACTGTTTTGAGAGCTGTTTTCAGCCCTCCGAAACGGTGTCTTTTTTCGTTCAATTCCGTAGGAAGGAGGTAGAAAATATGGTCAAACAACTTGCCAAGGGAAAACAGTGGCTGACTGAGGCGTACTGGTCTGTGGTTGGCATGGCGTCTGTTGTCATGCTCTCTGTGAGTCCCGTGCTTGCTGCAGATACCATTTGGTCTCGTTTCTCAACGATTCTGAAGGATATCTATGGTCAGGTCGTCGCTATCAGCACTATTGTAGCTGTGACGGTCGGTGCGATCGCCTTGCTGATTCGCATGATCTCTCGCAACAACAGAGCGGTGGAAGAAGCAACCGCTTGGTTGAAGCGAATTGTCGTCACTTGGATCATCATGAACTCTCTTGGCTTCATCGTCGCTTACCTGCAGCCCCTGATCCAGGGCGGCAACTATACGCCTTAAGGAAGTCCGGTGAAAGTCCAGACGTCCTAAGGAGGTGGTACCCATTCTAGACTGGATTTTCGAGGGTATCGTCGGTTGGATTGCGAGTATCGTATCTCAGCTGATGGATGCAGTGTCAGGCTTGTTTCTGGAAGCCTTGGGCACCGATATGACCGCCATGGAGGAATACTTCCCCTTTGTGACAAAAGCTTTCGATGTGATGCAGATCACAGCCTGGGCGATCTTAATACTGATCACCGTATGGCAGCTCTTCCGAGCTTTTGGAGGACCACTCACAGATTCGGAAAACCCGTGGCACCTATTAGTTCGAGGTGCGATCTTTGCGCTCCTGATTGGCTATGCCAAACCCATTTTCATACTGTGCCTGTCCATTGCACGGGCACCCTACACAGCTCTAATGGATATTACCATGACCGGCGCGGACTTTACTTTTGCCGGTGTAGAGCAAGCCCTCACAAATGGCCTAACTTCAATCATTGCAGTGGCCAGCGTGGTAGGCATTACCTTAATTCTTATCCTTGAACTCGTTCTTGGATGGAATTACTTCAAGCTCCTTTTGGAAACAGTTGAGCGTTATATTGTTGTTGGCGTTATGTGCTACACCTCTCCATTGGCCTTTTCTATGGGCGCATCAAAAGCAACGAACCCCGTATTTCGGTCCTGGTGTCGCATGGTCGGCTCGCAGCTGCTACTGCTGGTAATGAATGTATGGTTCCTGCGAGGATTTGCTTCCTCTATGGGACAGTACATTGCCAGTGGCGGAGTCCTGTCAAACGGTAAGGGCAGCATTTTCCTTTGGTTGTTCTGTGCCATTGCTTATCTGAAGTGCGCACAAAAGTTTGACAGCTATTTAGGTTCCATTGGTTTGAATGTAGCACAAACCGGGGCAGGCATGGGCATGGAGCTTCTCATGGCCACCCGTATGATTGCGGGTATCGGCAGTGGAGCTGCAAAGTCTGCTGGAAATGTATTTGGAAGCGGCAGAGGCACTGCAACAGCCACAGGTGCTGCGGCTATGGGCTTCACAGCAGGATTTGCGTCCCGTTTCAACCCCAATTCCTATGTGCGTGATGCAGTTGTCCAGGGTGGTCAGCGGATGGGTTTCAGTGGTGGCGCAGGCTTTATGGCCCGTGCCTTCGGAGGTATTGCCGCACGCAACGGCGCTACTCTGAACAGTAATTCCATTGCCTCCGTTGCAGGAAGAACACCCAGCACCTCCGGAACTATTGCAGGCGACATCGCAGATCGCAGCCTCAGTAACTATATGCCCCAAATGCAGGGCTTCCGGCTGCAAGGTACGCAGATTACCGGTGGACATATCAGCACCACAGCAATTGGTCCCGATGGAAAGCAATCTGCTGTGGATATGTACAGCGCAGCTCAGTACGAAAAGCCGGATGCACCTCACAGCGTTGTCACGGCAGCAGATGGCAGTCAGTGGTATCAGATGGCCAGCGGCGAAGGTCGCGGTGCCTTCTATGATGCTCCTGTATTCCAAGGTGCCGGCGCAGATATGCCTCAGCCTTCCGGTGTTGGCGGTAACGATGGAGTTTCTGTCGAGTCTAACATGGCCGGTTATGACGATACATCTGTCAGTAGTTCCGGCGAAGCTCCGCAAATCAGCGGCGATCCCGGAGATGCATCTATGCCCGGCGCAACAGTGGTGGCCGGTGATGCAGAGGGCATTGATGGTACAGCTGTTGCAGCGAGTTTTACTCCCGGTGAAGACTTTGGTGGGACACCGCAAACCGGCGATATGTTCGTTGGGGCTGCTCCTTCGGATACCGATAGTTCTCCTGCCGGCAACGGTGGTTACGAACCTTACGAAGCTGATGGCTATGCCGGCAGAAACTCCGAGGCATCCTTGATTGCAGCTACCTTCCCCGGTGTGGCCGAAGGCATTTCGTTGCGCACTGTTGATGAAGGTGTGATTGAGGCAAGTACTCCGGATGGTGGAAACACTCTATGGTACAACAGTGCCTATTTCCAGGAGCCCGATGCCCCACACACGGTTATGCAATCTGCTAATGGCGTAGACTGGTACGCAATGCAGCAGCACGGGGATGCACCTCAGTTTGAAGCCGGAGATGCGGCAGAGAGCTACAACCAAGCTGCCTTCCGGAACTTTATGCCCGGCTATGGTGAGCAGGTCTATCAGGTGGACGGGAGTCATCGTCAGGATGGGCATTTCGAGGTCCGCAATGAGGACGGATCCGGTACACGTTTCTACGACACTGCCCAGTATGCCACACCCAGAGGAGACTATCAGGTCTTTGAGGATGTACATGGTAACCAGTGGTACGCCATTCGCGGTGAAGCCGCTGTGGAACGCAGACCCGTTTACGAGCAAGGGCATGCGGTCTATGACGGTGATAAGCTTCGTACAGAGACGGTGGAAACTGTCCGATATAAGCAGACACCCTCCAAATATGCAGCACCTGAAAAGCGTGGCGACATTGAACGCAAGCCCCCAAGAAGAAAACAATAAGAAGGCGGCCATGATTGTAGTCATTACAGTCATGGCCGTTTTCATTTCCCCCACAATCACAGGAGGTGATTCCAATGTCCGAGCCGGCTAAGCAGCAAATGGGTGATGGTCAAGATAATTTTGGCCAGGCTGCCGGAAAAACTGCTCAAGCAGCGAAGCAGGTCTCAAAGGAGGCTGCCAAACAAGTTGCGTCCAAGGGTGTGGAAGCAGGTGCAAATGCTGCAGCCGCAACGGTGAAAGCCGGTGTGGAAGGCGGTAAAGCAGTTGCTGAAATTGCAGCCGGTACAGCTTCAGGCGGTCCATGGGGGGCGATCATATCTGCGGCTTGGGCAATGCGACACACACTTTTCAAGATACTGTGCGTTGTGTGCCTCTTACTTTTATTCCTGATCGTTATGATCGCATCCCTTCCCAGTATCCTTTGGGATTATATGATGGGTGGCGGCAATGATCCGGCATTTTCTACTCCAAATGCTGCCATTGTGGTTGCCTACGATAAACTGACGGATGATGTTACTGCAGTTGTTGATACGGCCTATGACCAGGCTTTAGCTTCGGTGGAGACCATTATTCAAAACGGTAGCTATGATTATGAGCTTTCAATGCAGGCTCTGATCAACTACGCTCAAAGCTCTGCCGGATACGATGTCAGCTACATCCTCGCAGCCTATTCTGCTTCCTTACAGCAGCAGAATACATCCACATCCGATATGCTCAGCAAACTGGGTGGTGTTACAGGCCAAATGTTTCCGGTAACCTCGGTTGAAAAGGAACTGGAGCGTGTGGTTCCTGTTTCTTATTCCACCTATAAAGCAACGACCGTCACGGTAGTAACCTCTGTGCAAGTCAACGGTATCGTTAACGGGATTGTTCGCTATACGTACACAACCGAACAGAGAACCTATTACCTGCCCGATGAGGTCAAAGAATCGGAAGTGACTGTTACGATTCCAAAATATAAGGAAGTGACAGTATCTGTTCCTATTTATTCCAATGGAGCAATATCCGGGGCCCGAAGTGCAACTTATTATGAAGCTGACGGTGAAGAAACCGTAGCACCGACCACAGAGATTATCAAGTATGTGGAATGCACCATTCATCCCTTCAACAATGGCTCCATAGCAAGTGCATTTGGCATCAATATGACGGCGCAGTATCCGGGTGCAACGATTACCTACGGCGAGGTCACACAGAATATGGCCAATTCCTTAAAGATGACCATATACGGAACTCTGGGAAGCGGAAATGTAGTTCCTCTTACAGATGCGGAACTGATTGCCTTCGTAAACAGCCAAAACTGCAATGGGACTCGAAAACACATCATCACTACCGGATTATCCCTTGTAGGAAAGGTGCCCTACTTCTGGGGCGGGAAAAGCGGCCCCGGATGGAACGAGGAATGGAACACGCCAAAGCTGGTAACAGCGGCAGGCTCCAGTTCTTCCGGAACGATCCGTCCCTTTGGCTTAGATTGCTCCGGTTTTTCTGATTGGACCTACAAGACAGCTCTGGGCATCAGCCTACACGACGGTGATGGTGGCCAATGGGAGAATTCCGAAGGGATCACTGCCGAGGAGCTGCTTCCCGGAGACCTGGGATTCCTAATGGAAAGTGATGGCTCCGGCTGGAGTCATGTGCTGATCTTTGCCGGATATGGTGCCGATGGCACCCGGATGTGGGTGCATTCGGCAGGTGGAACCGGTGTCGTCTTCAACTCCCCAAGCTATGAGTCTTCTTTGAAGCTACGCAGACCAAAAAATGTGGACTTCGATCAGCCTGTAGGATCATCCGCTTACGGCGAACCGCTGTACTCTCTGCAGGTAAATGTGACACACTACTGCGCCTGCTCAAAATGCTGTGGCGGTAATGCCGATGGCTATACGGCCAGTGGCAAAGCGGTACAGCGCGGTATGGTCGCTATGTCCAGCTATTATCCCTTTGGAACCCAGATCATGATCAACGGCATCATGTATACCGTTGAGGATCGGGGCGATTCCGGAATCGAGAACGATATTGGCCGCGTGGACATCTTTGTCCCGGACCACAATGAAGCTTTGCGGTTAGGTCGTTATGACACGACCGCCTTTATTTATCGAATAGGAAGGTAAGCAAATGAACGTACAAGACTATCGGATCCATCTCATTACCGGTCGCACCCTCCATGTTCAAGAGAAATGCGAAGGCCCGGCTGATACTTACCTGCACAATCGTTTTCTGCGATGCAAACCCGATGAAATTCTGGTGGTTGGTGCAGCGGAGACAAGCAGAGCATTTATCCCTGCCCGCAATATTCTCTACATCTCAACCGGGAAGTCACTCGAAGAAAGGCACCCGTACAAACTATCATTACAAAGGAAGTGATTACCTATGAAACAAGTTTGCTTTCGCATTCATCTGACAAACGGTCAATCAATCAGTGTTATCGAATGCTTTGCAAATCCGGAGAATGAAACAGAATGAGGTGATGGCACATGGAGGAAAAAGAATACAGTAATGTATACGCCATTCCGGCCAATTACACCAATTCCGGAAGATTGCTGGGAGGCATGGTGGAAACCCGCAATGCCGTCGAAGCTGTCTTACTTGTGGTGCTGGTAGGCTATCCGGAACTGATGTGGATCCCTATGCCGACGACGATCCGAATTGTTGTTATGACGGTTACGCTGATCCCGTTGGCAGTGGCAGCCTTCATAGGCGTTGACGGGAACTCTTTGCTTCAGTATTTGGGGCACATCATTTCTTTCACCTTCAATCGGCGGAAACTACACTTTAGGAGGATTGGTTACAAGTATGACTCGAAGCAACTCAAAAACCGGGGCAAAAAAGGCAAAAAGAAGAAAGCCGGAAAAGCTTGAGTTTGTTCAGCCTTTTCTCCCGGTCAAGGATATCTGCAACGGCATCGTAGAAACCACAGACGGTCGATATGTAAAAATCCTTGAGATCGAACCCATCAACTTTATGCTCCGATCCTCTGAGGAGCAGTTCAACATCCTTTCATCCTTTGCCAGCTGGCTGAAGATCTCGCCTATGTACCTGCAATTCAAGTCTATCACACGGAAAGCTGACTCTGACAAGCATATTGCTATGCTGCGACAGGAGATGGCTTCTGAGGACAACGAACAGTGCAGACAGCTCAGCGAGGATTATGTTCGGCTGATCAAGGATGTGGGATCCAGAGAAGCGCTGACCCGGCGTTTCTTTCTGATTTTCCAGTACGAAGCTTTCGGCAGAAATGAGTCAGATGACTATTCCAAGATCTACAGTATGCTGGTCAGTGCAGAGGCCAATGCCCGGGCTTATTTCATGCAGTGTGGAAATAATATTCTGCAGCCGAAGAACCCGGATGAAGCCACCGCAGAGATCTTATATATGTTTTTCAACCGAAGGTCTTGTGTGGATGAGCCTTTTGCTGACCGGGTCAATCGCGTGATTGTAGATACCATGGCCGCCAGAGGAAAGATCATTGGTATCGATCCCGTCCCGCATATCTCTGTCCGTCATTTTATCGCCCCAAGAGGCTTGGACCTGACACACTATAACTACATCATTATGGATGGCCGGTACTACTGCTTCCTCTACATCAAGGGGGATGGTTATCCCAATACTGTCCGGGGAGGTTGGATGTCCAGTCTCATCAATGCCGGTGAAGGCATCGATGTGGATGTGCATCTGCGCCGGGAAAACCGAAGCAAGACCATTGATAAGGTTGCCCAACGGATCCGCTTAAACCGCACGAAGCTCAAGGGAATGCATGACACAAGCACCGACTATGAGGAGCTCGCAAACTCCATCCAGGCCGGCTGCTACATCAAGCAAGGCATTGCCAATCACAACGAGGATCTTTTCTACATGTCTGTGTTTGTGACGATTTCGGCGAAGACTTACGATGAGCTTCTTTGGCGGAAACAGCAGATGGTGGATATGCTCAAATCCATGGATATGTTCCTGAGTGAGTGCCGATTCCAACAGGAAGAAGCCCTTCGCTCTGTTATGCCATTCCTGCAGATCAGCCCCAAGCTGGTCAAGAAGACCCAGCGCAATGTACTGACCAGTGGCGCTGCCTCTACCTATATGTTCACCAGCTTTGAGATGTCTGATGATTCCGGTGTCCTTCTTGGCGTCAACCGACATAACAATTCTCTTTGCATCGTTGACCTCTTCAATACGAAGATCAACAAGAACGCGAATCTGACTATGTGCGGAACCAGCGGTGCCGGTAAAACCTTCACACTACAGCTGTTGGCGCTGCGTATGCGAATGCGTGGTATCCAATGCTATATCATTGCGCCCATCAAGGGCCATGAGTTCAAAAGAGCCTGCAGCAAGATCGGCGGCGAGTTCATCAAGATCGCTCCCGGTTCTCCTCACTGCATCAATGTGATGGAGATCCGGCACACCATTTCTCCGGAGATGGAGCTGATCGATGAGGTGGACTACAACGATATGGACTCGATGTTGGCCAAAAAGATTCAGCAGCTGATGATTTTCTTTAGTCTGCTCATACCCGATATGACCAACGAGGAAGAACAGATGCTGGATGAGGCTCTGATCAAGACCTACAACGAGTTTGGCATTACCCATGACAATAACTCCTTGTATGCTGATGCAACTTCCTTCCCACCTAAGCTGAAGAAGATGCCGATCCTCGGTGACCTTCATAAGCACCTGTTGGAGAACCCCATGACAACCCGTGTGGCATCCATCGTCAGCCGCTTCGTTACCGGTTCTGCGCAGAGCTTTAACCGACAAACCAATGTGGACCTGACTAACAAGTACATTGTTTTGGACCTGTCGGAGCTGAAGGGAAAGCTTCTTCCCGTTGGCATGATGATTGCTCTGGATTATGTCTGGGATAACATCAAAGCTGACCGTACTAAGAAGAAGGCCATTATGATTGATGAGATCTGGCAGCTCATTGGCGCATCCTCCAATAAGATGGCCGCTGAGTTCTGCCTGGAGATCTTCAAGGTCATTCGTGGCTACGGCGGTGCTGCCATTGCGGCAACCCAGGATCTTTCCGACTTTTTCAGCCTGGATGATGGCAAGTACGGACGAGCCATTATCAACAATTCCAAGAACAAGATAATCTTGAATCTGTAGGAGGACGAAGCCCAGTATGTCAGGGATGTGCTGAAGCTGACCCATACAGAGGTACGGTCGATCACCCAATTTGAGCGTGGCGAAGCACTGATCCACAGCAACAACAATAAGGTTCCTGTGGTAATCAAGGCCTCCGCGCAGGAGAAAGAAATGATCACTACAGACCGCGCTGAGTTGGAAGCGATCCTTCGCAGACGGCAAAGCGAACAATCATAAATCCTTGGGCGTTGTACTCATAACGGCGATTATGAGTATAACGCCCATAGTAAGTACAAGGAGAAACACTATGGCACTACGAGAAGAAGAACATCTCATTGTTCAATGGCTTAGCCAGTATGGACCCTTAACCAAGGGGATGATCCGAAAACTGCTGCATTACAAAGCCAGCGACACGGTGAGTCGTATCCTTGGCGGTTTGGTTCGATACCGAAAGATCACGATGATCGAGGACTATAAGTATTATGCGACAGACCGTTTCAGCAAGCCTATTCCCAGGATGCACAGGGCAGTCTGGGTATTGCATCAGTTCGCAGCAACCATTGACCCCAGGAGCCATCAGATTGCCGACAGTCCTGCCCAGATCCGTTTTTCTCAGGGGAAAACCTTCTATGAGATCATCGTATTACAGGAGGGCGAGGAACATTTGATGCACCTGCTCCACCCGGAAAAAAACAAAATATTTCTGATCGTTGTTCCCAATATGGACTTTGCGGAGACTCTCTGGCTTCCGGATGCTCAGTGCATTTTTGTAACACTGGAGCATACAGGCCGTGAGTCACCTGATGTCAACTTCTACTCAGCCTAGGAGGATAACAATGGATTCCAATAGCTTCTTTGAAACTACCGGGAGAGTTCTCAGGATTCTCCCCAAACTGTACGCCGGCACAGTTCGAATGCAGTATGCACAAGAACACGGGATGCTTTCTGAGGCAAATATGCTGGCGTTTGAAAATTACCGGCAAGCAGAAGCCCTTGCGCTTTGTTACCGTGCCATCCCAACCTACAGCGGCCTCCCTTATGCCAGGAAAGAGATTGAAAGGATCATGGCCGAAGAGGTACCTTTTGAGATTGGCTTTACCGATGAGGGTTGGTTCTCTGTTCGTTTCCCTCGGATGCTTCCCAAGAAGGAAAAAGGCGGCATCGAGTACATCAGGGGCCAGATTTACCCGGCACTGCATAGATTTTTCCAAAATGAGTGCCTCGTTCGTTACGAAAACTGTGTGATCATCTATAGGCACATCTATGCCGACGGTTTTCCGGATCGGAAAAAGCGGGATCACGATAACATCGAGACCAATGAGATAACGGATTCTGTCGCAATGTTTGTGATGACCGATGATGCTCCGAAATCCTGCCAGCACTTCCACTGCAGCGTGGAAGGCCCGGAGGAACGCACTGAGGTTTATGTGGTTCCGGAAAAGGACTTCATCAAGTGGTATGAAGCATCCAAAACCTTCCCTGCAGAGGGGGTGAAGCTGCATGGTCAGAGGACGATTTTTGACGAAAAAACCGTTCCGAAATCGGGCTAAAAACACACCGGGACGAATCTATAACCCCAAAAGAGCGATAATGCCTTGCGGCTCTAAGGAAAACCGGATGCAGAACCGTTCCGATTTCGTCCGCCAGAGCAGGCATACAAACGAAAATTCTTTTATTCCGGGGGTGTCAGGATGATCTACATTCGGCGGGATACCCTTGTGTATGAGCTGCTTACATTTCTTGCCTATGTTGGTGAATTCCCATATGCTTCTTTGCATTTACTGGGCAATAAGGAGGTGTATAGAAAGCTCGTATCCAAACTATCTCAAGAGCAAACTTTTCACATCCCAAATTCCTCTGAGCATATGACCGGACGGCTCCTGAACATATCCGGCAGTAAGAATCTTAAAACCATCCGTTTGAACAAAAGGGCAATCACTATTCTTGCTCTTGTGAACCCACAAGCCTCTGAATACTACCTGGAGATATACGGCAATTCCAAGCCATCCAGCGCACCGGACCGAATCGACAGATGTCATCGGGTAGCAGAGACAGTGGCCCTCTTCCGGTTAGTCGGGGTGGAAACCCGTCCCTTTGTATTACCGAGGCTTCAAATGAGAGGCTTTCAACAGATCGTGCCCCATGACCCTTCCTTTTATACAAGCCATTCCCTGAAGCATCCGGAGAATGACTCGGTCAATAAGATCGCCTTCTCCCGAATCACCGGAACATTCTTCTCTCACGGTGGATGTTATGCGGTCTATAACAGCAGGGACTCCTTGATGAACTGGAACGGTCGTGGCGAAGGAAAGGTGAAGCTCCACCTTTCTTCCATTGCGCGGATGAATGCCGGTGTGTCAGAGGTTACATCTGCGATGATGCTTGGAACAGATTACCGGATCGCGAAGCAGACACTGGCCTTCCTTGGTAAAGTCAATCGCGTAGAAATGCGCTTTGACAGCATCTATGACCATCTGCATTTTATCCCTATGAATTCCTTCGGTATTCGCTTGGTGAGATTACTGTCTATCCCAGACTGGAAAGAAACATTCCGGGAGCTGTTATTCGATGAAGAAGAGATTGCCGGTCTGGGAGCCACCTTCTGCTACGATGCCATCCGGGACGGGAACTATATGCTTTGTTTCCTGGACAGTGATATCTTCCGCCTGAATGCGTTTTGGAATACAGTTCGGTATCACAAGTATCCGGCAACTGTGATCTGCTTCCCGGAGCAAGTTCCGTTTCTGCGCAGCTTCCTGCGGGATAAGGTTTCCTTGCAGACGGTAACGATGGATATGGTGGAAAACGCAATATAGGAAGGAGTTGATTCCAATGAATGAGAAAACCCGTAAGATCGCGATCGTGATGGCCGTCATACTGGGATGTGCTGCTCTGGTTTATCTGGGAGGTCTTCTGGGGCAGTTATTTACCAATTATGCCATATGGAAGGCCGCCGATGGAATGTTGGGTCAGGTACGGATGCAGCCCCCGGACTGGAATCCGCTGACTTGCCTTGCCGCTGCCTTCACCGGTAACGGACTGAAAGCACTGGTTCTTATTGTCAGTATAGGCGCTGCGATCTTGACCTACGTTAAACTCCACGATAAATTTTCCGGCATCTCCCGTGATGACCGGGGATTTTCCAAAAGCAAGTCCGGAGCTTACGGTACTGCAGACTGGATGACCGAGAAGGAATTGAAATCAGTCTTGGAGGTGACCAGCCCGGAGAACGCTACTGGCATGATCCTGGGCGAACGAAAAGGACAGGTTGTCTGTTTACCTGAAGACACCAAACTCAATCGGCATACAGCCGTATTTGGTGCTTCCGGTACCATGAAATCCCGCGCAATCGTCCGCAATGCATTATTCTCAGCGATTCGTCGAGGCGAGTCCATACTGATTTCAGATCCCAAGTCCGAAATGTACAATGATACATCGGAACTATTCCGCAAAAATGGGTATGAGGTGAAGGTCCTGAATCTGGTGGATCCGGTGCACAGTGATTGCTGGAACTGTATGTCCGATTTAGGAGAGGATTCTCTGATGGCTCAGGTACTGACGAATGTTATCATCGGCAACACCAGTTCGGGAAAGGGCGACCATTTTTGGGATAATGGCGAAGCAAACCTTTTGAAGGCGTTAGTATTGTATGTGCAGCTGGATCCGACGATCTCTGCAAAGGATAAAAACCTTGCCTATGTCTATCGTCTGCTAACCGGAGGAACGCTGCCGCACATCATCTCCAAGATGAATGCCCTTAGCAACGCCCATCCTGCAAAGGCACCATTCAATCTGTTTGCACAGTCCAGCGATACTGTCAGGCAGGGCATCATTCTTGGCTTGGGCACCCGGTTACAGGTACTTCAAAACCAGGCAGTACAGCAGCTCTTGTCTTACTCCGATATTGACCTCACCGCCCCAGGCAGACACAAATGCGCCTATTACATCATTCTCAGCGATCAGGAGACATCAATGGCGTTTATATCCTCGCTGTTCTTCTCCTTCCTGTTTATCAAGCTGACTCGCTTTGCTGACAGTTGTCCCGGTGGCAAATGCTTGCTCCCGGTGAATCTTATACTGGATGAGTTTAATAACATTGGACGCATCGGCGGTGCCCCGGACGGATCTGACTTCTGCCGATCCCTCAGCGTGATCCGGTCCAGAGACATACGGGTCATGATCGCAGTACAGAGCTTAGGCCAGCTCCAGAACCGGTATCCCAATAACCTCTGGGCTGAAATCGTCGGCAATTGTGATATCCAATTGATGCTGGGTTGCACGGATGACGTTACTGCAGATTACATCTCCGATCGCAGTGGAGAAATGAGTATCCAGGTTGATTCAACGATGACAGTAAAGAAGACCATTGCCATCGCCCAGGTAATCCCACAGTACCGAGAGACCCACGGTCAGGGCAAGCGTAAGCTTTTGACCGCTGATGAAGTTCTTCGCCTTCCCCATACTGAGCTTCTGGTCATTATTCGCGGTCAGAACCTGCTGAAGCTTAACAAGTTTGACTTCACACGGCATCCTATGTCCAAAGAGTTGGTACCTACAAGCATCTTGGCCTATACCCCCCGACTGCAATATGAAATGCCCCAGACCGGGTTTTACGACGAACCGGTAACAACTTCCCCAAAGCCGAGACGGCAAAAGCTGGACCTATCGCAAGTTGTTCAGAACAATTAGCAAATCGAATCATAAGGAGGAACACATTATGCCTAATCGTGGCAAAAGCATACCGTCTGATGGCGTGCCGATCGCCCCGGAAACACTGACTCCCCAAATCGATCCGGATCAGACCCGGATCACTGCCAAATCTGCAGAGAATTCTGCAGGTGAAGACTCAGTATCCCAGACTGAACCGATATTAAAGGTTCAACCCCGTCGAAAGGTTTCTGCCAAAGACATTGCCCCCGGCATTTCAGAACCCACTACGGGGCAGAAACCTGAGACACCGGAGGATATGATTCCTCGTAACCGCATCAAGCTGGATGTGCCTCTCCCTAACACGCATATTCTGTCTATTGAAGATTCCCTTGGAGTCCAAACTGAGGTGGAAAAGGCCCGGGATAAATACCTGGATTTGGTTGAGTCCTTGAAGACGGGGCGTTATCTCACAGACCGGATTCAAGGTGTCGAAAAGCACTCGGGTGGCGGAATGCCCCGGGCCGTTATCTTCCACGGAGACTACAAGGTGGTGCTAATGGCGTCCATGGTTGTGGATCTGCCCAAGAATCTCCGGGACAGAGATCCAAACGAGATGTACCGCTACATGCTTCAAAAACGACTGGGATCTGAAATCGACTATGTGGTCAAAGGCATCGATTCCAATACCGGTCTGGCTGTTGCTAGTCGTAAGGAAGCAATGGCGACCAAGCAGCGGCACTACTATCTGAGTATGACAAGAGAAGGCACTTATCGCATCTACGAGGGCTTGGTTTGCGAAGCCCGGGTGATGTCAGTCATCCCGGAGGGAATCTTCGTGGATTTGTTTGGCCTTGATGTCTTCATACCGCTCAAAGAACTGAGCTACACCCGTATTCCTGATGCAATGGGTTACTTCGAGCCCGGCGACCGCATTCTTGTAAAGGTCATCAAACTGGATCGCAGCAATCCCAAGGACATCTTCGTAATGGCGTCTGTGAAACAAGTAGCAACCAATCCTACCCGAAAGGTGTTAGAGAAAATTGAAGTTGACGGAAACTATGCAGGAACTGTTACGATGATCGACGAAAAAGGCATCTTCGTTCGTTTGGATGTGGGAGCTGAATGCAGATGTAAGTTTCCTTTCCGTGCCCGCCCCCCAATTGATGCTCGTGTGATTGTTGCAATTGATGGAGTGAGTATGTCTGAGGGAACAGTTTGGGGGAGAATCACTTATGTTACTATCCCTAAATAATCCGGTGGAAAGAAGGAATACCTATGATATGCTTAGAGCAGAACAGCGAAGAGATGCTGCGTAGAAAATCTATCGTAGAACACGCTCAAAAAATGATTTTCGGCATGTTGGAAATTATATCTCAGGACGAAACTTCCATCATGACCACTTATCGTGACTTCCATCTCCAGATCAGCTTTTCCGAGTTGCACCCACTGATGGTATTCTGCTTAGCTCGCCCCGTTGACCCTTCAAAAGAATTGGCAGCCACTCAAGCAAACAAGGTTAACCTCTGCAGCGTACTGGGATGTCACTGCGTAAATGTGTACTATCATTGCTATCATTTTCGTGCGACCCACTGGCTGGATACAAAATTAACGCAAGCCCGTTTTATCGAGATGCTGGAACGGTGTGCCGATGAGGCAAACCGTGGTTACCGAATGATTGCGAGCTGATGTTGCACTTTGTGATACTCATTCGTGTAATAGTAGTGAAATCTATTAGAAAGGAAGAGACATCATGAAGAAGCTCCTCTGCGTTTTTTGGATTCTGAGTCTGCTGCTGGTTGGTTGCACCACCCCAGACTCAGATCATATGCCTACCACAGCCCCTGATCACCATCAGAGTGCACCCACGGAAAGTACCTCATCCCAGACTGATCCCACAGAATCCCAGGAGGGTACCCGGCCGGGCCCGAATTCAGACATCTCGACGTCTACAAGTTCTACCGCCCCAGACTCGAACGAAAATGAGTCCCACCAGGGCAAGCCCAGCGGGCCGGCCGAAACAGAACCGACCAATCCGTCGACGGAGCCAAAGGATTCCTCCACGCAGGCAACAGAGGCTCCTGCAACGCCAACACAACCGGAGGAAACGACATCTCCCACAACTCCAACAGCCCCACCCCCGACAGAATCCGAAACACAACCGACCACTCCAACGGAAGAAACCGACCCGCCCGAGCCCACAGAAATGCCGACAGAACCGAATCCTCCTCCCACAGAAGCACCTCCTACGGAACCGACAACTTGTAGTCATGATTGGATATGCATCCATCACCCGGAGGAAGGACATTGGCTGGCAGGAATCATCTGTGATTGTGGCTGGACTGCATACGGGGACCCCGATCAGTTGGTTTCTTTGTGGAATGCTCATTCTGCATTCTATCCTCCCGAAGAGTCGATCTTCGAGCATGGAGGATTTGGAAGTATGGATGAATGGGTGGTTGACAAACCAGCATACGATGAATGGATCTGCAGTCGATGCGGAGAAACGAAAACATAATTCCATACCTTATAACCTCTTGGTGTTCTTTAACATCAAGAGGTTTATTATTTCCAACAAGGAGGAACTCAAAATGTCCCAATTGAAGAAAGCTCTTTCGCTTCTGTTAGTGCTTGTGTTGATGACTTCCTGTTTGTCTTCAGGTGTAGTTCCGGTTTTTGCTACGGAGGAGGATGAAGCATCTCTCCTCACAGAGGTAGAACCGAATAGTACTGTTCCCGAAGGTGCAGGAGAATTCGCCGAGCCTTCGGCGACAGAGACACCGGCGGAAAGCACTGAGCTTACCGAAACAACAGAATCTGTGGAAACTGTTCCTACAGACAACCCTGCTGAAGCCCCGAATGAACCGCTTTCGGTCGGCGTGATTCCATCGGAAAGCCTTGCCAATGACTCCGGAGGCGGAAGCTCCGGCTCTGAAACCGGTGACGGCAGTGACGGCACCGGCGACGTTGCAGGTGCCGGTTCCAGTAATATGATCGCTGTAGGTGTCACTATGCAGGTCGTTTATTATCGGTATGATCAAAGCTTCAACCGCTATAACTCCCACGGAAGCGTGATCAATACCTTGAAGAACAGCAAGGCTATTCCCTGGAATGACAGCGGCAAAGACAAAGGGGCAACAGCAACTACGGTCTTTGATACCTACACAATCACCCCTCATACCTTCATCGTTAAAGCACGGTGGTCTTCTTACCCTTATGTGTACCACTTTCCATACGAGAATTTAAAGGATGATAAATGCACCTTCACCTGGACAGGGTTTTCCGACTTTTGGTTTGAATACAACAATCCCGGCGGCAGGCCATCCACATATCCCCGAATCGTTCGGAATGAGGCAAACGGAAGTAAGGCAATTGAGGACTACCTGGCCAGAATCATTCTGGGCAACGACTTTGGCGCATGGGATAAGCTCGATGTGGCCAAGGGCACAACAGTTGCAACAGATTCCTCTTTGTTTGCTTCTGTTCTGAAGTATTTGGGTGCCAGTGATCTGGCCATCCAGAATTATCTGGATGCATACTTCGGCAATCTAAGCGTCGCGCAGGACGGTGATACATTAATCCCTACAATCATCTGGTCCTATGTGGCTGCGGAAAACCTGGGCGGCACCAATCGTATCTACACCATTGGCGATGCTGCAAGTTCCGGCAGTTCTAACAAGAACTGGCTCCAGACAGCCTATACCTCCGCCGCTAACTGTAATTCAGGCTTTGGCAGCTGCTCCTGGATGAAGGCTTCCGGGGATACCATGATATGCAAGCTGATGCTGGGCGGCACCCACAGTTATAATCACAACACAGCGATTTGGCAAATAGAAGGCTCAGCAAATCTTTATGGAACCGGCCTTGTCAACCGTATCCAGACAGAGGTGGATTCTACCGTAGAGAACGGAAGCAACACCTTCTATTACCTCCGTGGCTATTGGACACCCTATGGCACCGGTAAGGGATCCGTTTCTGTTACCAAGACCAATACTGCAGGTACAGCGAATTTGGCCGGGGCCGAGTTTACACTCTATCGTGATATTGCGTGTACTGTACCCGTAACCGGAGCAGATTATTATTCTCTCAACACTTCCGATGCAGGATATGTCAGTGCGAGTGTTCGCAAGACCAATTCCAACGGCAAAGCGAACTGGAGCGGATTGTACGCCGGCACCTATTTTTTGAAGGAAACCAAGGCACCGGATGGGTATCAGGTAAATATTGATTCCAGCGGTAAGGTAGAGGTTAAGGAGGTCTCTGTCAGCAATGGCGAAACCGCCCTCACCCTTACCAATGCGGAAAACTATAAGCCGGTTACCTTGAAGAAGTCCATCAATGCTTCCCAAGCTTGTATCAACCAAATCAAGGACAACAGCTTATATTCCCTGGGCGGGGCGGAGTATTCCATCGCGCTGAACGGCAAGGTGGTTGAAATACTCAAAACAAACGCCAGCGGCACTGCCGTGGCTACTCGGCAGTACAAGGTTGGGGATGTGCTTACTATTAAGGAGACCAAAGCACCTCGCGGATATAAGCTCGACACGAAGACTTATACCCACACGGTTACTTCAGGGGAGAATGTGATCTCTGTATCCGACATTCCCATCTTTGACCCGCCTGTCATACTGACTAAGGTGGATAAGGACACCACTACTCCTCAGGGAGATGGTTCCTTCACCGGCGCGGTTTTCAAGTGGGAGTTCTTTGCAAATAACAACTGGTCCGGTTCTGCAACCCGCACCTGGTATTTCGCAACAGATGCCGATGGCAGATGCATTTATAATAAGAATCACCTTGCATCCGGATATACCAGTGATGGGCTGTATGTTTCTCCTGCCAATGTAAATCAACTGCCCCTTGGCACTCTGAAGATCACAGAAGTGAAGAATTCTTTGGGCTATACCGTAATTCCCGTATCTCTTTACTGCAGTATCGTCGCAGACAGCAGTAAACCCAGCGGCGCAAAGCATGTCTGGACGGATGAATCTGCAGCAATCCTTAAGCAGATGGCCAATGGAGATTGGGGTGTCTACGAACCTATTGACACTGGACTGTTTGGCTCTGTAAGCGTAGATAAGTACGATGCTGTTACCGGAAAGAAACCTCAAGGTGAAGCAACACTGGCCGGCGCCAAGTTCCATGTTATCAACGACAGCGCCAACTCCGTCAAGGTCGGAGATAAGATCTGCGCTCCGGGGACTGTCATTTGTGAAATTGTGACGGATGTAAAGGGCCATGCCCAGACTGATAATATCCTTCCGGTTGGCTCCTATAGCATCTTGGAAGCCGGTGCTCCGACGGGATATCTGCTGAACACAGACTGGAAACAGACCTTCTCCGTAACCCCGGAAAAGAAAGACCACAGCTTCACATATGAAGCAGGTACCGGTTGCCCCGAAACTCCTATTACAGGTAAGATCCAGATCACCAAGAAGATCGTGAACACTGTTGATAATCTCTCTGCACCGGAGGTCGGCGCCAGATTTTCGGTTTCGGATAAGAATGGTACAGGGGTTGATATCATCACCATAGGTGAAAATGGTGTTGGTATCAGCAAGAGCCTGCCTTATGGTACTTATACTGTAAAACAGATATCCGGGCAGATAGGAACGATTATGGTGGAGCCCTGGACCGTAACCGTGACAGAACACGGCAAAGTCTATGAGTACAGCAAGGAAAACCTGTTGTGGACTGCATCTGTTACCCTTCACAAGAAAGCCCTCGGTGAGGATACACCTCTGATCGGAACCTTTGAGCTCTGTGAGAGAATGGTTGATGGCACTGTTAAGGTGCTGGAAACCGGCGAGACCGATTCCGAAGGAAACCTCGCCTTTGCTCGGAAGATTGTCTACGCCGATGGTGTGTGCAATAAATCCACTTACTTTATCCGCGAGAAGATCGCCCCTGAAGGCTATGCGCTGGACACCAACGAGTACCCTGTGTCGTTTACGCATTTCAATCAGAAAATCTTCGTGACAATGGAGAATACTCCGATTGTCGGCAGACTGGAGCTGCGAAAGGTATCTTCCATTGGCAAGCCCATGGAGGGGGTCGAGTTCCTGCTGGAGTATTCTCTGGATAACGGCAGCACATGGAATGCGGTTGTCTTCAGAGAAAACGATAGTGCGATCGTCCCTGGCTCTTGTACAAATGCAGATCTGATCGACGGCAAGCTTTTGACTGACGAGAATGGCTTGGCCGCTTATGAAGGGCTGCGTGTGTACACTGCGGACGGCGAGCTGATTCAGTATCGTGTCTCCGAGACGAAAACCTTGAATGGTTCTTCTTTGATGCCCGGATATATCTGGGAAGGAGATCTCGCCGCCGAACAAGATGGGGAGTTGCTTTTTGAGGTCGTTCTCAAGGTGGTCAACTCTCCCGTTTTGGAACTGCCCGAAACCGGCTCCAAGTCCCTTGCGCTCATGCCCCTTGGACTGCTGCTTTGCGCTGCTGTTTCCATGGGAGCATTGCTCGTTTTGAAGAAAAAGGAGGCTTAAGCAAATGATTATAGCCTCATACCACGCCAGGGATCAGCCCCTGGCTTTTTTCATCCCCCTACACATTCATCCACAATCCAACTATAATTTTGAAAGGAACATTAACAATGAAAAAGTTTAAGAATATCTTTGCCATTTGCATGGCGCTGGTCATGCTGCTCTCCTGCATCCCTGCAATTTACGCTGCCGAATCCGCTGATTGTATGATCGACGAAGAAGCCAAGGCCTCTCTGACCATCTGGAAGTACGACTGGACCAACGCCTACAAGGATGGCGTTTGGGACGAAGATTCCTTCATTTCCACCGGCTGGGCTGAAAGCTATGTCCAGGAAGTCCTTGGCGAAGCGGTCCGTGAGGGCGACGCCAACGGAAATCCTGACAACCCTCTGGGTAACGGCCAGAACTCCAACGGATATGCCATTAAGGGTGTGGAATTCACCATCCTTCGCGTTGCTGACATTGTTACCTTCTCTGAAAGCGCCAATGACCAGCACCCCGATTACAATCTGACTCAGGTCCTGTATGGGTTCGACAAGGAAAAAGCTGCAGATCTGCTGGCTGCCATCGGTCTGCCCAATGGCGAAGGCCGCTATGAAAATGCTGATGTGATGGCCACGAGTGACGCACCGATTCCCCGGGATGCCGGTAATGGCAGTTCCAACTATTACTATTATCAGTCCGATGTGCTGAACAAGGCACTGGCTGATGCTCTGGAATCCAATGCTACTACCGTAAAAGACGCACTGGAAGCGTACATTGCTACAAGCGAGGACGCCATCGTTATGGATCTGACCAACGAAAATGGTAAGACCATGAAGAATGACCTGGACCTGGGCCTGTGGCTTTGCATCGAAACTAAGGTGCCCGAGATGGTTACTTGCACGACCAATCCCTTCTTTGTGTCTTTGCCTATGACCACTGTTTCCGGTGATGCAAACTCTGCATCTCCCGAGGGCGGTCATTTCTGGAACTATAATGTGGTTGTTTACCCTAAAAACAATACAGGCATTCCTTCTTTGGAAAAGAATGTCCGTGAGTCTATGGAGGATACCGGCAAGAATGATGGCAGCGATGATATCTACGATGGCTTCGACCATGTTGCCACCGGATCCGCCGGTGATGTTATGGAGTTCCAGATCCTGTCCGGTATTCCCACCATCACCTCTAATGCAACTTCTATTCAGACCTGGAATTTCTATGACACCATTGATCCCGGCCTGACCTACAATAAGACCTTGAAGGATGTTAAGATCGAGATCTTCACCGATGAGGATTGCACCGACAAGGTTGCTACTTGGGTGCAGGATGATGGCAGATTCACTGTGGCGTACTCCGGCGACGACCGTCATATGACCATCGACATTACCAAAATCGGTCTGGCAGAGATCAACGGTAACACTGAGAATATCAATGGCAAGCTGTTTGCCGGTTATTCTAACTACACTATGCGCATCACTTACACTGCTACCGTTAACTCCGATGCCAGCGTAGTTTATGGCGAGGACGGCAACTGTAATGAGGTTGTGCTGACCTGGAAGCGTACTTCTTCCGACTACTACGATACCCTTGTTGACGATTGCCATGTATTCATTTTCGGCTTGGATCTGACTAAGCTGTTCAGCGACATCGACTCCGAATCTGCGACCGAGATGGACATGTTCAAGCATGTCAAGTTCAAGGTTTGGAACGAGTCCGACGGCTACTGGCTGACTGCAAGGTTCGATGAAACAACCGGCATCTACTATGCTACCGGCCATGTGACTGAGGAAGCCGATGCTACCATCTTCTGCCCCGTAACTGTAGGCGACGAGTTTGGCAAGGTTGTCATCAAGGGCATGGAGGACGATGTATGGAATATCTACGAAGTAGAAACAGCTAACGGTTACACCCTGCTTAAGGATGAGATCCGCGTGGACATCACCGTAGAGGGAAACTTCGATCATATGTGCGACATCTACACCAAGGACATTCTGGGTGTGTTGCAGAACGACCCCCACTACTGCTTCAGCGATGCACGGGAGGGTGGCTACGACTTGCACCTGACCGGCATTCCTCAGGAGTATATGGAGCACTTCTACCTCAGTGCTTCCGCAGAAGTTGATTCCAATGATGTCAATATGAAGCCTGACGGCGAGTCCGAGAACGCTTTGGCTCCTCTGACCATTGTGAATACCGAGGGTTTTGATCTGCCTCAGACGGGCGATCGCGGCACTGTGATGTACACCGTTATTGGTGTGGTTACTATGGCTGCCGCCTTGTTCGTACTGTTTATGGTCACCAGAAAGAGCAAGAAGGAAGATCCCCAGTAATTTCGCAGCCCCGTGGGGGGATTTTCCCCCACGGGGTTTCCCGGAAGCCGGAAGGAGGAATTGCTATCAAGAAGAAAATTATAGCCATTTGTGTTGCTGTTGTCGCCTTTCTTGCAGCACTGGGAATGACAGCCTATCCCATTATTAGTACCATCTATAACGAAAAGCACCAGTCCCAGATCCACACACAATACCAAGCGCAGGTGGAGCAGGCGGACGACAGCGCAATCCGGGAGGCAAAAGAACTGGCGATTGCTTATAATGAAGCGATTCAGCCGGGAGCGCAGCAAAGTGATGCGTTCAGTAATGATGCCCTTCTATGGGCATCAGATGACTATAACAACAGACTGAACATTGCCGGCAACGGTATCATGGGATATGTCAGTATCCCGTCCATCGAGGTGCATCTTCCTATCTATCACGGAACCAAGAGCGATACCCTTGAAAGAGGTATTGGCCATCTTTTGGGAAGCTCCTTGCCGGTTGGCGGAGATACTACCCATTCGGTTCTTACTGCCCATTCCGGTATGGCAAATCAGAAGATGTTCTCCGACCTTCCGCAAATGAAAATCGGCGATGTTTTTTATCTGGAAGTGTTAGACGAAACCTTGGCCTATCAGGTAGATCAAATCAAAATCGTGATGCCCTATGATGTAACTTACCTCGGCATTGAGGAGGATCGGGACCTGTGCACATTGGTTACTTGCACACCATTTGCTGTGAATACCCAACGGTTGCTTGTTCGAGGATCTCGAATCCCTTATGAGGAAGCGGAAGAAATCATCGAAGAAACCATTCCGGAAGAAAAGCCTGTCTCCACATGGGAACAAGAATACCTGAAGGGCTTGTATATCGGTCTGGGGACGGTTGCCGCTATGGGATTTGCTATACTGGGATACTGGATTTACCGGAGGTGGCGCCGTGCGCATTCTTAAAGGAATCGTCGCTTTGATTATGATCCTTCTGTTTGCTTGTGGCTTTTCCATATTTGCCTATCCCTATATCCATAACTTTGTGGTGGAACGGGATATGCAGGGGCAAGTACAAGCCTTCTGGGAGCAACTTGGAACAGCCCCTACTGAAAGAACGATACAACCCGCCGAGAGCATCACGAGGCCGTCTTCCCAAACGGAATTACCACGGGAGTATGAAACACTTTGGCGTGCGATGGTGCGTTACAATCATACCATCTGGGAGGAAAAGCAAGCAGGCCTTTGTGATCCATGGGCTTACCAGCAGCCGTCCTTTACCTTAGATGAGTATGGATTGGATGAGGAAGTGTTTGGAGTAATCAGCATTCCTGCTTTGGATCTGGAGATGCCATTGTATCTGGGAGCAACCACATCCCATATGGCAAAAGGTGCGGCTCATTTGTCTCAAACCAGTCTGCCAATTGGTGGCATGAACACCAACTGTGTCATCGCCGGCCATCGTGGCTATAACGGCGCAGCCTATTTCCGATATGTCACAGACCTGAAACCCGGCGATACAGTCATCATATCCAACCTTTGGGAAACGATGACCTATACTGTGTCAGAAACCCAGATCATCAAACCCAATGATGTCGAGGAGATCTTGATTCAGCCCGGCAGGGATCTGGTCACCTTACTGACGTGCCACCCTTATGCATCCGGAGGCAAACAGAGATATCTTGTTATCTGCGAACGGGCAGAGCAATCCTCTTAAGCAGCAGCCTCCACGGAGTTGTCACTTCCGTAGGCTTATCGGGGGATCATTATTTTGGAGGTTCATTATGAAAGAAAAAAATTATAATATTCTTGTCTTGGTTTTGGCATTGCTTTACATCCTTACGCTTCCTATAGGCGTATCCGCAACTGCGCAAGGAACAAACGGAACTGAGATGCAGGTCGCCCAACCGGAGAAACTGGAGATCCATTTGGGTCAGGAGTGGGCCGGTACCCATTTCGAACTGAAGACTGATTACGGTATGTATCCCGGTACGATTCCTGTTGGGGAAGACGGTGTTCTGCGGCTGGAGATCGGCGGCAGCGCTTCTTATATTCTGACTCGTACCAACGCACCTGTCCAGGATACCACGCCTGCTGAGAC
Organism: Faecousia sp.; assembly: GCA_045644345.1. Classification (GTDB taxonomy): domain Bacteria; phylum Bacillota; class Clostridia; order Oscillospirales; family Oscillospiraceae; genus JAZOXB01. The sequence continues at coordinate 36,473 of JAZRGR010000054.1, forward strand.
AACGCCTGTAAAAGAAACCACGGAAGATACGGAGTCTCTTGTTCCTATTGAAGATATAACGCCCACCGAGGCAACGGAGCCCATTCAAGAGGGCGATACGGTTTCCGGTATTCCCGTTACTCATATCGTTATGTTTGGCGGCGGCCTCTTGGTTGCCGTTAGTGCACTGATCGGCATCAGCTATTTCCAGAAACGTCGTGATCATAGCGGTGGCGATGATGATGAAAATGACGAAATTTGAGCCTGAAATCAGTCTGGGAAACCGGAATTTGTGAGAAAAGTAGAACTTTTCTAAACACTTTCAAAACCGTTGACTATCAGCTGTTTAAGTGCTACAATACAGATGTGGCAGGGGCTTGCACCCAGGCTTTCGATCCGACAGAAGTGCACCTGTCGTTTGACGCACCCGGGTGGGTAGCGGAATCGATACGGACTTAGCGTTGTGATAAGCGGTCCTTAATGGTGCAAGCCAATCGAATACGGAACCGGAAGGTTGCTTTACTCTAGGCCTCACTGGGTCGCCATCCAGTGGATTATCGGGTATTGCTTCCTTCCGGCTTTTTTTGTATACAGGAGGTGTTCTTAATTGAAGACAACCAAAAAATCAAAGAAAAAGCACGTGGTCAACTACGCACCTCGGTGTCCCTACTGCGGAAGCACCACTGTGTTTCGAAGTGCAACCGGTATTTACCAAGAAAATACAGACGATGTAATGCTTTATGTCTGCAAAAATTATCCTACATGTGATGCCTACATCCGGGTACAGAAAGGAACTGCGATTCCCATTGGAGAAATGGCAAATGGAAAGCTGCGCGCTCTGCGAAAGGATGCGCACAGACTTTTTGACCAGCTTCATTTGAAGGGCTATATGTCTAAAAGAACAGCATATGGATGGCTCAGTTCCACCCTGGGTGTGTCCTGTGATCAGGCACATATTGGTCAGCTCAGCGAGCTTCGCTGTGAGCTGGTGATCCGGGAGGCTAAGAAACAGCTTGCGTGGTATGAAACCCGCAACAAGTCTGCGAATAAACAAAGGAGGTTCGAGAATTATGACGTTGACGCCAATGCAACAAACCGTTGTTGAAAACAATATGGGTCTTGTAGCCAAGGTAATCAAGGACAAAGTCCATGGACTGGGTCAGCCCGGCACTCCGGCCTATGAAGATCTGTACCAGACCGGTTGTATTGGACTGTGTAAAGCAGCTGCGACCGATAAGGGCGGATGCTTCTCTACTTATGCATACAGGTTGATCTGGAATGAGATCTGTGACGAATTGATCCGTAACACCAGATTGATGCAGAGAGAACGAATTACGGAGTCGATTGAACGAAACCATATCCACGAAGAAACTTCTGATTTGCTGGAGAGTGCTGATCTGCGTTATGCTTTGGAGCAGGCAAAGAAAGCTGCTTCCGGTGCAACGAAGAAAGGTATACAGTGTTTGGAGCTGTCAGCTCAGGGTCATAACAGCCGGGAGATCGCGCGCATTATGAATGCTGAGGCTGCAACAGTACGGATGTGGATGACAAGAGCTCGCCGGTTTCTGTGCGGCATGCCGGGATTACAAGCTTTTCAGAGTGCAGAGGTGATCCTATGATCAAGAAAATATGGAAGAGGGCCAAGCTCTGGAGTATTCCGGTAGGCTTGACCCTCTTATGTTATGTGATGATGCAGTATGTGTTTCTAATCGGATATGTTCCATCTGCGTCCATGGAACCGACCCTGCAGAGCAATAGTATGATCTTTGGCCTGCGGATATTCGGTGAGCTGAATGCCGGCGACATAGTCGTATTTGAGAAAGATGACACCCTGCAGGTGAAACGCATCGTGGCCGGCCCCGGAGAAAAGATTGATCTTTCTAAGCTGGAATATATGGATTCGTTGCCAACACCAAAATGGAGATATTCTATACTGACTGTACCGGCCGGACACTTCTTTGTGCTGGGAGACAATACCCAGAAATCATACGATTCACGATACTGGGAGAATCCCTTTGTCGCAGAAAACCAAATTGTGGCCATCCTGCCACAGAAATAAATTATATAATGGGCGAGCATTATGGAGAAAGGAAGCGTATATGCAAGTTGATATGAAAGATATTAGTCCTGCCTACAGAGAGGATGAGCGCATTATGCATCAAGACAGTACTTACGAAATAGTGTCTAAGGTAGCCTATCTGATTGGTGTCTACAGATTGCATTTTGAACGGGAGGATGGGCATTTGCGGCTGGATATCTACGAAGAACTGGATGGACTGAAAAATGCACGGATCCTCCGCAATCTGTGTATGGTGAGAACGGCTGCAGAGCGTTGGTTTGGTAAAATAAATGAGAAGATCCAAAAGGAGTATAAAAGTATATACTCTGTACCGGAGCATATTCCTCAGAAATCACTGGAACAATTGCGAATGGATGGGATCCAGCTTAGCAGAAAATCTGGCATCCAGTTGGTCCAACTGATTATGGAGTTGAACGGTCATATTTGCGACAGGGTCAATAACTGCAAGGATCTATTTCCCGTATGGCTGAACTGGGCATATATTCGCGACCTGTTTCTGATGGAAGATGGACTTACCGAGAAAGGCACAAAGGCAGCAGCCGATGTCTATTTTTCAAATCTGGAGTATTATCCCTATGGAATTTACATCAACTGGAAGCCGGAGCAGCACGGAAACATTCTGTACAATGATAAGAAATTCGTTTCTCTTCTTTATCAGTGGAATAGGGACCAATTCAAGGATATTGCCAAGGTTTCTGATGCTGGCGGCTATGTAAAAACCAGCATCTATGACTACTTAGATAAGGCGGGCGAAGTGGTCATGGTTGTAGATTGTGAGAATTCAGATCCTTACCGATTGTGCGCGGTGCTAAATGGCCTGGAGACAAAGGCTCTGACTAAGCTCCGCAAGATTATGCTGTTTGACGATGTCCATACGGTCAACGCCTGGCGTATTTTGGAGAGCTGCACTGATATCCCGGTAGAGCATATGATGACCAAACGGGTCAAGGCCGATAAGTCTTTGGTGGATATCGAGATGACTGCAGTTACTTGCCGGGAGCACTATCGGAATCAGGTGGATTCCTTCATTATCGTCTCCAGCGATTCAGACTACTGGGGCCTGATTTCCTCCCTTCCGGATGCTCGATTTCTAATGATGGTCGAGAAGGAAAAATGTGGTCCTGAAATGAAGGCTACCTTGGCAAGCAGTGGAATATTCTACTGTTATATCGAAAACTTCTATGATGGAAACAGCGAGATCATCAAGAAGAAAGCACTGTTCAGCGAGATATATCGTATGCTTAACGACGCTATACAGTTAAATATCCATACCTTATTTCAAAGCGCACTTACAGCAACGCGCATCACTATGAAGCCCGCAGAGAAACGACAGTTTTTTGAAAAGTATATCAGTAGAATGAAGTTAGCAATAGATGATAACGGAGAAGTTTCCGTTATACTGGACATCAAATGAAGGAGTATATAAAGATTTAATCAATAGATATTGACTAACACTAATAGCTATGATATAATACTATCGTAGAGAGTTTCCTTTGTTTTGCGCGAGCAATCTTTAGTGTCCGAATGTTATTATGCCTTCTGGCTTTTTTCCGTTCTACTGCATCTTCAAATAGATGCACATAGATTTTTAACGCAGGAGGGGTTACCCCTCTGACTAACGACAACAAAATACTATGGCAGGACTGTCATTGTAATTGAAAGCACCCACTGGATATCGTCAGATTTCCGGTGGGCGCTTTTTTTATATATACGGAGCTCTTGAAGCTCCCCCAACCTTATTTCCGGGGAGCCTTAAGGCTGTACCGTTATATAGAAAAACGAATGACAAGGAGTGATTCAATGGAACAATATCTTGCCCTGCCATGTCAAGCGGCTTCCTTTAGATGTCGGTTTTCTGCCGGAAGAACCACTGCTCGACTGCATCGAGAAATGCCACCGGAGGTGCTCAATGGCTGAACTGACTTTTGCTGATCTTCGGGTCTATTATGGTACCGGTCGGGCCTATACCATTTCCGGGAAGGGACGAGACCGGGTGACTGGATACCGATCCGGAGTAAAGTGTAACCTTGGTGACATTGAAGTCAACGAGTGGGCCGCAATGGTGAAGGAACTGATTGCACAATCAGGTGAGCAAGAACTGTATGAGCAGCTCCATACTCACACGAAGGAACACAATTGCAGGAAGTCGACCAAATCAGAGCTGGAGCAGAAGGTGCTGGAGCTGCATGCTGCCAGGATCTTTGACGATCCTCTCTGGGTAGACTTTATCCCCTTCAACAAACGCTTCCGACCGCAGTATTTGCAAACTGTCAGACTGGTTTCAGTGATGCCGGAATGTTGCAAGACGGTCGGCCTTCTAACCGAGTCGAGATACCGGGATGGGAGCCCCAATCGTGAGGAGAACTATTGTCCTCATTGTGGCAGATGGACGCAAATCAGTCTGGTACAAAAACAATCAATTAACAACAAAGAAGGAGAAGTATTATGATTACAGAGAAAAAACGCATTGAGATCTATGGCACCTTGAAGTATCCACTGGAATGTGGACAGGCAGCGTTCATTCAGGAAAGCAACGGGACACGCCGAACCTCTCCTGTGGAACACTTCATCACGGAGCCCTCCGGCCCTGTGTATATCGAGACAAAGAATACGCGCTATATTTTGAAGCCGATTGCTGAAGCGCCTAAGGAAGAACACCCATGAGGCCGGGCGAAACAAAAAGTGAGCGTTTTCAACGACTCGCTGAAGCAAGGGTCAACAAGATCATTGCCACGATGCGCTTGCTGGGAAATCTCTGCAATATCGGATCCTATGAGTATGAGCGAGATCAGGTAGAACAGATTTTCACTGCACTGCAATTGGAGCTCATAAAGAATAAAATGCGCTTTCTTCAACCCACCGGGGAGAAAAGGAAGCGCTTTTCTTTATCCGAACCCTATAGAACCGCAGACCCTACGCCGAAGGACAACCCTACGCTGGCGATTCCGCTTCCGGACGGGACTTTCCTCCGTGCAGTAGGTTATCCCAATGACAGCTTTCCGTCGATCACCATCTATTGGGATGCTCCTGCCAATGAGTCCGATGAAGGCATTTGCTTTGTAGAGTTCAATCCTGACAGAGAGGGCGATCAAAGAGTCTGCATTGGCGCGTATTGTTCGGAGGAAGAGGATACCAAATATTATGCGCCGTATATGTCGGCAGAAAGGAATTGTAATGAATAGACCACAGAAATATACCGCTTTCAGGATGGAATGGGACTGTATTGGCCAACATCTGAGCGGACTGGTCTCTGAGACACTGAATCGCGAAGTAAAGTGTGAAGCGAGGCAAGAAGATTACGACTACTGGTGCACATTCACAAGTGAGGACAAGCTTAGCGCCTCAGAGATTGCAGCATTGGTAGAAGCAGTAAATGGCAACAAGGAAATGTATGCCGAAGCTATTCCCACCGATTCCAACACCAGCAGATCGTTGACCATGGAACTGAGTCAGGCTCTTTTGAAAAAGGCGATGGACTCCGATTGGGTGGAAGAGTTGGTAAGAGAAGATGCGTTGTGGATCATTGGAGACTTTCCCAAAGACTGTGAGATTATGGATGAACCTATCGACTGGGTGATTCATATTGAGGGTAACGGTTTGGAATGTGCAACGTGTGGAAATGTAGAGCATTCCTTCGGTGAATACATCTGTAACGCCCATACCCACGGTATGGAGAAGTATAGCCATCCGGACTTTCAGATGGTGCTGCATACCAGTCCCAGGGATATGGGTTACATTCTGAACACCTTAGGCTTGCGGGTAAAGAGAGGCGAACACTTCCGACCCGGCGACATGGTATCCGGGATCTTCCTGGATTGTTTTATTCGCCTGGACGCATTTGAAGAGGGCGGCCGTACTGTGCTGCGTGTCATCATTCCTGACGAACAAAACCGGTTTCCGGAGGATGAGAATTGCACTTACCCCTGTTCCGTGCAGACGCTGACCTTAGAGCAGCTAAGGACGAAAGGAGGCGCCTGCTCGTGAAAGCTCGAATCTATCAGATGAGTCTGGAGCGAGATGACAAGGGTGTGTGCTTCCGGGATCTGGAGACGGTGCGTGCCAGCGGTGGAGGCGCCATTCCCGCAGCGGCTTACGACATGGTGTATGAGTATGACAGGGCCTCCGAGAATCCGGAAGATCTGTTCTATATTTTCAATGTGGAACATCCTGCAGATTTCAGAGGCCGATCTATGTCCATGTCCGATGTAGTGGAACTGGTCGATCCTATGAAGGGATCCAAGTTCTTCTTCTGCGACACATTTGGCTTCAAGGAAGTATCTTTTGATGCTTCCCTTGCGCACAGGGGGCCCGGAATGGATGAGATGCGGGATGTTGAACGCCTGACACCTTCCTCCAAGATTCGTTTCAAGTGTACCGGCTGCGCAGAATGTTGCCGGCATGTAAAGCAAATCGTACCGGTGGACATACAAGATGTGATGCGGATCGCCAAGCATCTGCGGGATCACGGAGCGGATATCTTCTGCACAGATCAGTTTCTGGAACGGTATGCTGAGCCGGTCTTAATCAACGAATGCGGTTACTTCGTGTATTTTCTGAAATCGGTTGGTGACGATGATGCATGCATCTTTCTAAGGAACAATCGCTGCAGCATTCATTCGGTAAAGCCGAGGGCTTGTCGACTGTACCCATTCCTTGTGGAGCCCAGTGAGTCTGGGAAGCACCGCTACCTGTTTACAAAGGAACGTACCCATCATTTCCGTGGCCCGGTTATCGAGACCAAAGCTTGGATGAAGAAGAACTTCCCTAAGGAAGACCGTGCTTTCATGCAGGCAGACTATGCCAAGGTGAGAACCATCGCTCAGCTGCTCAAAACAATTCCGGATACACGCAAAACGGAATCGATGTTTCAGTTCCAGAGACTTCTGTACTCTGAGTATGATCTGGACAAGCCTTTTCTGGAGCAGTTCCTACGGAATCAAGATAAGCTGATCGCAATCCTTACCGGAATGGCAAAAGAGAATAAATGACATCAAAAAGCCGCATCGGGTACGATTCCGATGCGGCGTACATTATGGAGGTAACAATATGAACCGTGAAGAACTCGCTGCAAATATCGAAAATATGACCATCGGTTTGGATGACACCTTTCAATTCCACTGTGTTCGCTGTGGACAGTGCTGTATTAACCGAGAGGACATCCTGTTAAGCCCTATGGACATCTACAAAATGGCTAAGGAACTCAAATTGACGCCCTCCCAGTTCTTTGCAAAGTACTGCGAGACTTATGTTGGCGACACATCCCGGATCCCGATCATTCGGCTGCAGCCAATTGGTGAGGAAAAACGCTGTCCGCTTTTGAAGAACCGCAAGTGCAGTATCCATAAAGCTAAGCCATCTGTGTGCGCTTTATATCCCTTGGGTCGGTATATCTCCATCAAGAAAGACGACTACTCTACCGAGGGAATCGGCGACAGTGTGGTGAAGTACCTGCTCCAGCCGATTGAGTGTGGAGACAACTCTCAGACTCATACTGTTCGGGATTGGTTAGCTGATTTTGATATCGAGACAGAAGATGAAGCGTTTATCCGCTGGCATCAGACTATCGCCAAGCTCAGCAGCACTATCGCAGAGTTGGAAAAGAAGTGGGATGCGATAACCATGATAGAAGTTTGGTTTATGGTTCGGGTGTTTTTATACGAACACTATGACACCGATGAGCCGTTTCAGCCTCAGTTTGAGGAAAATGCTGGGATCGTCAACAATATGTTAGGAGATATTCCCCGTCTGAAGGAGTTGATTCGCAGTGTCAGAAGACCGTAATCAGTACCAGATCATCCGGAAGGATGCCAAGGATTGTTTTGTAGAAAGCCTTTCCGATGCCTTCGAAAATGGGAAATCCCACTTTGCTTTTTCCAAATACGATATGAATCGGCCCACTGGTCAAAGACAGACCGACTTCGTACATATCTATATCAACATTCCGGAGCTGCTGGAGCTGTGCAGAAAACTCACTTGCGGTGAGCTGCGGTACCTGTGGCAGGAACGGAAAAGGGCCGGAGATGGGAAACCCATTATGGAATGGCTTGGAGGCACCTCCGCAGAGAAGCTGGCCCAGTATGGCAAACCCAGACCCGATGGTAAAAGCTTGTCCCGGGTGGCAAAGCTGGTAGCTGCACAGAAGTATGACTTTCTGTTTGTGGCGGACAGCGGCCCCGGCGAAAAGGATGCCAAAGGCTTGATCGTACCACGGTTTGGAAAGAACCCGGAGAATCATGTCTCGGTTAGCCTGACCTGGGATGCATTATCTGAGCTGCTTCTGTTTACCAAGACCCATTATGAGGCTTGGTTAGCTGCTTGGTATATGTCCCAAACTCATTCTAAACAGAACAGACCTACGAAACACCACCAGGGAGAGTTCAAACCGCCGGAACCGAAGCCTCAACCTGAGCAGGCATTTCACGCAGAGTTTGCAATCCCTAATTTTACTGCAACTTCATTATTCTAAAACGACATCCGGCAGGCGACCTCATCTGGGGTCGCCTACGACAATATCAGGAGGACTTCTTATGCTTAATCATATAACTATTATGGGACGAATGGTCAGGGACCCGGAGCTACGCCGCACAGGCAACGGCATCGCTGTTACCAGTTTTACACTGGCGGTAGACCGAGATTACAAATCGGGTAGCGGCGAGAAGGAAGTGGATTTCATCGAATGTGTGGCCTGGCGCAGCACCGGTGAGTTCGTCGGAAAATACTTTACCAAAGGACGCATGGCTGTTGTATCCGGCAAGCTGCAGATCCGTAGCTGGACCGATAAAGATGGCAACAAGCGCCGCACGGCCGAAGTGCTGGCGGAGAATGTCTACTTCGGTGATTCTAAGACTGAAAACATTGGAAACACACAGAATACCGGTACTTATGCTCCGCCTGCGTATCCTGCTGCATCCTATGGATCGTCTGCCGATGACTATGCAGAGTTGGACGATGACGATGCCCAGCTTCCGTTCTAAAAGGCACTGTGTATGGAAGAAATCACTTTGTTGGAAGCAATCCATCAGATGTGTCACCATCATGGAAAGCGGAAACGCATTATGTTTGAGGTGACCTTCGATGATGGTATCACCCGTAAGGCCCACTTTGGAAAAGTCTGGAGCATTGTGATGGCAGACTGGCATTATCTCGTCCAGGACGGCGAACACGCACCTCAGTTCTGCTATTGCGAAAAGGCAGCAATATCTGCCATAATGTCTATAAGCGGAATGGCATTGCGTGGGAATGTGGTGAAGTATCATATCCAACGAATTCTTTAACGGAGTGTGCCGCAGCATCCGGTGCTAAGCCATACCGGTTTACAGTTCAAACATAATTACGGCATCTTTTTTAGGGGTAGTGGTCTGTTGGCCATTACCCCTAAAATTTTTTGCTTTCACCAAAGCGTATAGCGTTAATATGACCCTATCCGTACATTCCGTAAAACTTTGAAATCACTTATACTAATAATGTTAGTTCTATCCTATTTGCTTAGGGGGTGATTCAATGGATCGGATTGAGATCGGAAGGAAAATTCGGGAGGCCAGACTTAAGAAGGGCTTCACACAGCAGACTTTAGCCGAGGTAGCTGGTATTGGCGAGATGTATGTCAGTCAATTGGAGCGTGGCATGAAGATGCCCAGCCTAAACCTTTTTATGAAGATTATTACTGCGCTGGATATATCAGCGGATTATGTTCTCCGGGATGAGTTGCCCACCGGCAAAGACTTTGTATATGACGAGGTTACTCAGATGATGGAAGACCTTACGCCCAAACAGCGCAAAGCGGCCATCGACATTTTGGAAGCATATATTCGCAACCTGTAAGTAATATCCCTCCTGGAGGTACCGAAAGGTGCCTCCATTTTTTTGATTTCACCGACAGTTTACGACAGCATTCGCCAAAGCTGATGGGTTATAATTGATACAGATGGTATTAGTTAGATGCTATCCGTATTATCTTGAAAGCCGATCCCAAAGAGCCCTTGGAATCTGCTTCAAAACCCTAATTTATTACATAAACCGGAGGATAAGACTATGATTCACAAAATGAAGGTATTGGACAACTTTTTGGGCAAGGACATCGTAAATGCCCTGACCGAGACACTGTATAATCAAACGGAAGACTTCCCGGAGATCCACCAAAAGTATTTGGCAGCAATTGAAAAGCTTCGGGAGCAATTAGGACCGGATGCCAAATGCGATATCGACAAATATGTGGTTGCTGTTGAGAAGAAATGCTCCGCGCTGCTTTTCTTTGCCGGCATGCTTGGTTTGAAAATGAACTACGAGCACTTTGCCAATCCCATAGCTCCTACTGTCGTGTGGAATCAGGTGGATTTTGATGGCTTCCTTAGAGTGGACCTTGCTTATGATATGCCACTGTACAGAGAAGGTTCCCGGTATATGGAAAGTTTCTCTCATGAGATCCCAGAATATATTCGCGAAGCAATACAGGCCTACGAAGTCGACTTAGAGGTAAGTGGCATGAAGCTGGCACACTATTACGGCTATATGCTGGGGAATGACTTACTGCGCCATTGCGTTCCCGGCTACCATCCGGATATTTGCTTGGACTTACGCTATAAGGGTTTGCTGGAGAAATACTTTGGCCGCCCCTTATGCACCGACCGGTGGGAAGGCGCTATCTATCCCTGAGAGTGGAAGCTTGCACATTGGACCGAGCCAAAAATGCAATTTGTACTTTTGGAAAAAACAGAAGGACTTACAGGAAACGACCGGAACCGAAAAACTTGAAAATACAGGCACTTCCGAGAGTTCGAATAAAACCAATTTTGACCCCAAAAGAGCATTTTGGGGAGAATTTGGAGAACTTGGGGGAAACAACACTGGTTTAGCAATACGCACACCTGTACTGAAAATAAAAAACTAGGTGGGTATCCTCATAACGAATAGAGAGCAGAACGGGCAGAAAGGGTTAAAAAGTTTGCACAGGAAACCGCAAAGCGTACAGTAAGAATCATAAAAACTACAGTACGAAGTGCAATTGCCGCCGTGAAAGGTTTGGTAGCGTTCCTTGGCACAGGAGTAGGGGCTGCAGTGATCGTTATTCTGGTCATTTGCCTCATTGGGTTGATTGTAGGTTCCTGCTTCGGTATTTTCTTTGGAGGGGAGGACACAGGAACAGGACAGAGTGTGCGTACAGCGGTGCAGGAGATCAACCGGGAGTATATGTCCCGAATTGACGAGATCAAAGCATCTACTACCCATGATAAGGTGGAAATGTCCGGTTCCCGTGCCGCTTGGAAAGAGGTCCTGTCTGTCTATGCAGTAAGCGTGACCACGGATGAGGAGAATCCCCAAGAAGTCGCCTCCATGACCGATGCAAAGAAAACCCTGCTAACGGACATTTTCTGGAATATGCACACCATAGACCACAGCACACAACTCCGCACAGAAACGGAGTTCACGGAGGGAGTTGATGAAAACGGAGAACTGATTACCGTGGAGAACGAGGTCGAGCGAAATTATCTGCTTATTCAGGTATCTCGCAAGACTGCTGCCGAAATGGCAGAACATTACGGCTTCACAATCGGGTAGGAGGCTACTCTACTAATGAGTAGCCTCCTACCCGATTAATTTAACTGCAATGAAAAAGAATATCACCGAGGTGTATTATACACCAATCCAACTGAAATTGCCAGTGGATTTTGAAAAAATTATTGAAATTGATGATCCGGTTTATACTTTCAACGAAGTTATGGACCATATCGACCTACAAAAATATTTTGTAGTGAAGGACTACAAAAAAGGTCGCCCGGGATATGATCGTGTAAAGTTGTTGAAAATAGTATTATTTGCCGTCATGGAATTTGGATATTGCTCTGTTCGGCAGATTCGAAAGCTGTGCAAAACAGATATTCGTTTCATGTGGCTTTTGGATGACGAAGAAGCTCCCAGCCATATGACGATCCAAAACTTTATTCATGATGAACCGAGTCTTAGCCTGGAAGAAATCTTCAACGATATCAACAGCTATATTTTTGAAGAGGAGGCAGTGGATCTGTCTCACGCATATATTGACGGAACAAAAATCGAAGCAAACGCCAACAAGTACACTTGGGTTTGGAAGAAGAGCTGCATTAAGAGCCGGAACAATGTTTTCATCAAGCTAAAGGGCTTCTTGGCCGAAATGAATGAAGATATGGCTGTGCAACGGCGGGTGGTTTTTGAAACTCGCCAAGAATACAGTGTTGAGTATGTGGAATATATCTTAGCAACCTATCTGGAATCGGTTGGGATGACAAAGAAAGATTTTGTTCACGGATCCGGCAAACGCAAAACTGTACAGCAAAAGCGCTATGAAAAAGTAGAGGACTGTCTCAAAAAGCTAAAAAGTTATGCACAGAAGATTTCTACTTGTGGCGAACACAGAAACAGCTATTCCAAAACAGACAATGATGCCACCTTTATGCGATTCAAGAAGGATCATATGCAGAACGATCAGCTGTTGCCCGGCTATAATCTGCAAGTCGTAGTTTGCGACGAGTATATAGCTTTCTACGGAGTGTATCCTTATGCCTCGGATATTGACTGTTTCCAACCTCTTATGGAAGGATTCCGAAAGTGCTATGGCTTCTCCCCCTTTACCCGGTAGCCGATGCAGGATATGGTAGCTTCAATAACTATCTTTACTGCCAAGAGCACGGTATGGAAAAGTACATGAAATTTACCATGTACGAGAAGGAAACAAAGGATAGCAAATACCGTGATAATCCATATAGAGCAGTGAATTTCACCGTCGACAGGGATGGCGATATGATCTGTCCCAACGGAAAGAAATTTCGCTATCTCAGATCTCAGTTGGTTAGAGGAAATCAATACGGAAGAACAGAAGAATTTTATCAATGCGAAGATTGTACAGGCTGTCCCCACAGGGAGAAATGCCACAAAAGCAAGAATAACCGTGTTGTGCGAATCAACGAGGAGTTGACGGTATTTCATAATGAGGTACTGAACAATTTGAATTGCGTACACGGTGCATTGTTACGAATGAACCGAAGCATCCAGGCGGAGGGTGTATTCGGTGGAATCAAGTGGAACAGAGAGTACAAACGATTACGCAGAAGAGGCATGGAAGGCGTAATTTTAGAATTAGGCCTAATATCCTGTGGTTTTAACCTCCACAAGTTCTATTTGAAAAGGGCATCTGCACAGGTAGTTGCTTGATTCTCGAAAAATAATGCACAGGTTATGCACAATTACGCTCTCAACAATCTCGATTTTTTTGAGAGTGCGGTTTTTACGCCCAATTTTACCGAAATTCTGTTCCGGCGTACAGTTCCCTAACAAATATTCAACGGAGGACCTCTTTGCAGAGATCCTCCGTCTTAATTTGGCTGTTTTTTTACAGCCCCTTATTTTACGTTTTTCATTATGTGGATTTTACCTTGCAATCTGTAGAGAATAGTAGTGACTGCACAAATATGAATGATAGGGAGGAAAACAGATATGATTTACGGCTATGTAAGGGTATCCACAAAGGAGCAGAATGAGGATAGGCAGTTGATAGCTATGAGGGACTTCGGTGTAGATCAGATCTATACAGACAAGCAATCCGGGAAGGATTTTGAACGACCCCGGTATAAGAGGCTGGTGCGAAAGCTAAAGCCTGAGGATGTTCTTGTGATCAAGAGCATCGACAGGCTGGGGAGAAATTATGATGAGATCTTGGAGCAATGGCGATATATGACTAAGGAAAAGAATATTGCAATCGTTGTGCTGGATATGCCATTATTGGATGCCCGAAAAAACAAGGATCTGACCGGCACACTGATTGCAGACATTGTGCTTCAGCTACTATCCTATGTTGCACAGACTGAACGAGAGTTTATCCGTCAGCGACAAAAAGAAGGCATTGCCGCAGCGAAATCCCGTGGTGTAAAATTCGGTCGTGAGCCCATGGCAATGCCAAGGGAATTCGAAGGTGTCCGACGGCAGTGGGAGCAGGGAAAGCTGTCTGCAAGAGGGGCTGCAAAAGAACTGAGGGTGAGCCATAACACCTTCTTAAAATGGGCACGGCATGAAAATTGTGGAGAAAAAGGTACACTTTTTTTACCAAATGAAAAATCTTAAAAAATGAAAAGTATCATATTATCAATCTTTACATAATAAACAACTATTTTATTGGTCATGAAAGTGTACTTTCATGACCAAAAAGTATTGCAATTTGGAAAGTTTTATTATATGATAAAATAGTGGTGAAATGTCGTTGGAAAAAAAGGTACACTTTTCCAACCAAGACGGGAAAATCAAAAACTACAGAAAAGCAAACCCTGCGTAATTAACTCCTATAAAGGACTATATTCAGACTTTCGTATAACAAGAAAATCGTTTTTCTTAGGAGAAACCAATATGAAGCGTCCTGTTCTGAAGAAGATCATGGGCGTCCTTCTGTGTGGTTGTAAGTACTTGGGGCTATTCCCCCTGTCGGCATCCTATACCACAGAAGGTATAGCGTTGAGTGCTGTATCCCGTGAAAGTACAGAGTTTGTCCAAAGGGGTAAAGTTCCATCCATAGAGTTGGCAACCATTCTGGCAGAGGGACGTGACTGCAACGGTAAAGTTTGGCTCGCCGGCTTTACCTAAAGTGCAGACGGAAGCAAGGATATGCATACCCCTCCGAAGGGAAAGCACTACCTGATCCGCAATCAGAAGAGTGTCTTCTGCATCCGGCAATACATTCCATTTTCTTACACAGGATACCTACTATCTGGTTCGCAAGGATTCCGGTACAAACACAAACTTAATTAAGAGTTCTGCAGCGGATGGTATGGGATACTATACCAATAAGACTGCCTATACATCTTTATATCGAAATTAGCCAGGTGGAAGCATAAAGGACAATCAAGATGCCTTGCTTATGGAAATCAACGGGCAGATAGCAATCCACTTCATTGTTGCAATATCCGACTTCACGAACAACCGATTCTATTTCTATAAGGTCACATATCTCTGGAGTCCTCAGAAATTGTATGATGCCATTGGAAATCTGTTTCCCTATAGTATCAATTAGTATCTGTCGTACTTATCATTATAATGTAATTACATATATTCAAATAGGAGGCTGATGGTTTATGAAGCAAATCACCAAAACTCTGCTTTCATTGTTCTTGCACTGATTCTGCTCGTGCAGGTCAGTTCCTCCGCCGGTGCCTATCCTGCACCCAAATACGGTGCACAGGATGGGATAAGCAAATTTGAAAACGAGGTTCCCATGTCCTTTTCCCACCAGTGTGCATGGAGAATGGCTCCTTCCAATTCTCTTCAATTATTGTCAATGAGATTACAATAGAATCAATACCAATAAAGGAGTGTATTTTTATGACAAAACGAAGCGTATCCATTCTTTTGGCAGTGGCTTGCTTGCTGTCTTTGTTCGCCTTTTGGGGCTTGGGGTCCGTAGAGGTGCAGGCGGCAGACATTCCTGACATTCTCCTTTACGAGAGAAACAGCAGCTCCAAGGAGTTCCGAATTTCTACCAATCAGGGCTTGAAAAAATTCTCTGAGCTTGGCCAGAAAACCAATTTCTCCGGGGTGACCTTCTACCTCGTGGCGGACATTGATATGTCGGGTGTGGCTTATACGCCTGTTCCTGCCTTTTCCGGCACTTTTGACGGTGGCTATCATGTGATAGAGCGTTTGAGCGTCACTACCACCAACAAGAATTGTGCACTCATTGGCACGGTCAATGCCAGCGGTGTTGTCCGCCGTCTGGGTCTGGAGGGCTGTACCTTTAATATCACCAGTGACAATGCAGACCACCGTTTAGGTAGCTTCGCAGGTGTGGTAAGGGGACTTGTGGACGAATGCTGGAGTAGCTCCGTTCTCACTGCCACCGCTTCCGGCACTGTAACGGATCTGTCTGTTGGCGGTATTGCCGGTGCCCTGCTCGGCGGCGGTATTGTTCAGAACAGCTTCTTTGCAGGTCGTGCCACCGGTGTGGATCATGTCTCCGGTATTGCCGACTGGTGCCAGGGACAATATGACGGCTATGTGGGTCAGATCATTAACTGCTACAGCATCGGTGTCCTGAATGCGGATACCTGCTATGCTCTGGGCCGCTACAGTGACAAGATCTTAGCGGAACACAAGCCCAATGCCATGATCAATTCCTATTATTTTGACAATTACACCACCTATGATTGGGCAAGTGAGGCCGTGAAGCTTTCCAAGTCCACCTTGGGCAGTGGCTATCTGGCATATTTGCTCAACAGCACCGACCCTGTCTGGTCCAAGGGTGCTATGTTCCCTGAACTTTGTGGAGAAGGGAAGGTCTATTCCCTTAAGGTCACCTACAATAACAAGGGCTATAGCAGCACCACCACCATGTACTACAATGCGGGGGATACTTATACTGTGCAAGTGCCCTCCGGGACAAGTGTGAGTCTCAGTGCAAGTGCAGGTACTGTCAGCGGTAACACCCTTACCATGCCTGCAAAGAATACCACCCTGACTGTGACTGTGGATCTGCCCAACATTGCGCAGTTCACCACCTATCCCAATGCAAGTGTCTATGTGGTGACCAACACCGCCGGCTTCACGGCTATGGCTACGGCGGTCAACAGCGGCAAGACTCTTTCCGGCAAGAGTATTTATATGCTGGGAGATATTGACATGAACAATGCCAACCATACTCCCATCGGTCAATTTGTTTCCGATTCTTCTTGGACAAAATCCTTCTCCGGCACTTTCTACGGAAATAACTTTAAGGTATTCAATCTAAAGGTCAACCAGACCTCCCTGAACGGTGGCGGTCTGTTTGGTAGCTGTTACAAGGCTACCTTTATGGGATTGCATATTTTCAACGGCTCTGTTACCACTGCCAACCGCGCAGGCGGTATCACAGGTTATGCAGATGGCGGTTGCACCTTCCGCTACTGCTCCAACGGCGCGGACATCAAGACCACCACAGGTGTGGACGGCGCCGGCGGTCTGGCAGGTGTGGCAAGAGGCAGTTGTCGCTTTGAATACTGCGCCAACTACGGCACCGTAACTGCCACCACCAAGGCCGCTGCAGGTATTGCCGGTTGGGGACAGAACGACATTAAGTTGAACGGCTGTATCAACACCGGTATTATCTCCGCTCCCGAGGATGTTGCCGCCCTTGCCCGTGTGGGTTCGGGCTTCAGTGGAACATGGTCCGATTGCTATTATCTGAAATCTGCATGCTCCGCCTCTGCTTCCGGCTCTTCCAAGGACGAGAGCAATTTCTGCACCGGCATTATCGGTGGCAGTATCAATACGGTTTCCAGAACCGTTGCCAACAACGGCGCTTATACCAACACCCCTCGTTTCCCTGCCATTTGCACGGAGAATGAATCCCCCGCCACCTGTACCCGTCTGTCTGCCTATGACAACGGAGCTTATATCGGCTATGTGACCGTATATGCCAATGTGGGGGATTTGGTAGGCATGACAGGCTCTCAGGATTACTACTCCTCTGCAGGTCATGCTGTGACTGCGGAGTTGACCAACAGGTGCGATCCTGCGGCTGTTCCTTATGACATCAGTTTGGTACTTAACGGCGGTAGTCTTGACATCACTGCCCCTGCTTCCTACAGCTATCTTATTGGCGCGGCTCTGCCTTTAAGCACTCAAATCCAAAAATCCGGCTATGTCTTTGCCGGTTGGTACGATAATTCCTCCTTCAGCGGTCAGGTATATGCTGTGGTTGGCCCGAATGTTCGAGGAAATAAGACCTTTTATGCCAAGTGGTCCACTCTTGTGGAAATCGGCACTGTGGATCAATACCTTGCCTTTGTCAATGAGGTCAACGGAGGCAACACCTACAGTAACAAGGTGGTTCGGATCACGGCAAACCTGAACTTTGGTGGAAAGACCATCCCTGCTCTGGGTACGGCAAGTGCGCCCTTCTGCGGTGTGCTGGACGGACAGGGCAACACCTTCTCCAACTTTACTGTCAGCGGTACGGATGCACAGGGGCTAGTGGGCTACCTGAAGCAAGGCACTGTCCAATACATCAAGATGGAAAATGCCACTATCTCCGGCAAGACTAATGTAGGTTCGGTTGTGGGTTACAACGACGGCGGTCTGGTGCTGGGCTGTGAAAGCAGTGCTAAGGTAGTCAATAAGGCAAGTATTTATGACCTGTCCTATATGAGCTTCAATATCCGTTGCGGTGAAGATCCCTCTCCCAATACGGTTGCAGAGCGTACTCCCCGTGTGAAAACCTATCTGGCAAAATATGCACCCGATATTATCGGTCTTCAGGAGGTTACTCCTACATGGAAGACTGTTCTGGCAAGTGCTTTATCCGGCTATAGCATGGAATTTACCTACCGCGGTTCTTCCAATCAGGAGGCCGCCCCCTTGTATTGGAAAACAAGCAAATTCAACGCCTTGGAGCAGGGAACATTCTGGCTCAGTACCACCCCTGACAAGATCTCCTACGGCTGGGGCGCGAAATATTACCGTACCTGCTCCTATGCAGTTCTGCAACCCAAGAACACCAATATCATCATTCTGGCATATAACACCCATCTGGATCACCAGTCTGTAGAGGCGCAGAACGAGGGCATCAAGCTGGTCAAGAGTCGTATGGATGCTATGGAAACCAAATACCGCAACAAGGGCTACACGGAGATCTATTCCGTGGTCACCGGCGACCTTAACGCAAAGCCCAGCTCTGTGGCGGTAACCTATCTTGCTAATACCATGTCCGAGGCTCGTAATCTTGCGGTCTCTCTGGGAACGCCTTTGGGGCAGAACAGCTTCAGTGCTTATAACGCAAGCCCCAGTCAGCTCGTTGACTACATTTTTGTCAGTCGCAATATTGATGTGAAGACCTACAAGGTCACCTTGGATAAGGTGGACGGAAAGGCTATCTCCGACCACTACGGCCTGTACGGGACTCTCCGTCTAGGGGGAAATACCCAAGGCGGTATCGTCGGCTGTAACAAGGGGAATATTCAGAGCTGTGGCTTTACCGGTAGCATCGACACCACCGCAGGCTGTGGCGGTGTGGCAGGTATGAACTGGGGCTATATTGTCAATTCCTACGGCCAATTTACGGGAAAGACCACAGATGTGTTCGCCAACGGCATCACAAGTAAGGCATGGACAAATGTGTTCTACTCCTACTATGCCAACAACATGGGACTTTCCGGTGCAGGTAGTGCCACTTCCGGCCTTACCAACAGTTCTTGCTTGACCAATTTGAATCGTCCCTTGAAGCTGTGGTCTATGAAATCCTCTGTGAACAACGGTTTGCCCTTTATCTGCATCAAGCATCAATATGCCTATACAAGCAGTGGAAACGGTGAACACACGGGGAAGTGCAACCTCTGTTCCGCTACGATTTCCGAGTCCCACAGTGCAGTGACCGACGCAGCCGTTGCCGCAGACTGTACCACCGCCGGTCTTACCCAAGGCAGTCATTGCGGAAAGTGCAATTATGTCATAGTGGCACAGGAGAAGGTTTCCGCCACAGGGCATTCCTACACCTATAAGGCAAGCAAGAATCCCACCACCTCTGCAACAGGTGTCCTGACAGGGACTTGCTCCCGTTGCTCCGGCACAACCACGGTGACCTTGCCCAAGCTGAACACCACGGATTACACCAAGACCGTGACTAAGGCCGCCACCTGTACCGCAACCGGTACCGACACCTACAAGTGGAAGACTACCACCTACGGTTCCTTCAGCTTTACTGCAACTGCTGCAAAGCTGGGACATAAGTATGACAGCGGAACAGTTACCACCAAGCCTACCTTCACTGGCAAGGGAGTGCTGACCTATACCTGTCAGAATGACAGCGCCCACACCACCACGGAGGAACTGGATGTTCTGAGCAAGTCCTTGTTCTTTGACTTCGACAACGGTACACAGGCACAGAACCGTTATGACAATTATGTCTATAACTTCAAGAACTTCGACCAGATTGGGGCATGGAGAGGACGGACTCAGGGGCTGAAGGACGGCTCTCAGTCTATGGATACTGCCACAAGCTCCCTGACAGTCAAACCCGGCGTGACAGGTTTTAAATCCATCTATGCCGACTCTGTGAATTTTGACCTGAACTACGATCCCGACTATGCCGACTACTTCCAGATGCGCTTTAAGGTCACCGGGTTGACCGGCACGAATGCAAGGGCTACGGTTCAATTCTATTATTCCACGGATAATTCCTATACCTCCGCAACTTCCGTGCCTTTCGATGTGAGCTACCTTAGCTCCGGGGAATACATTGTTGTCACAGGTAAGATCCAGGATGCTATCAGAGCCTACGAGGAGATCAACCGTGTGGTCATCCATGTTTCCGGCTTCACTGCCGCGACGGACACCAATGCGGTGCTGACCTTTGACTACGCCTTCGTTGGTCCTTACGAGGAGCTTCCCAACAAGGAAAGTCTGTATTTCGATTTTACAAATACTGCCGCCGATCAGCTCCGTTATAACAGCCGTGGATACGGTTATATCCAGTATGATAATGCATCTGAACTGAACTGGTATTATAAGACCGACCGTGTTAGCAGTGTTGCCATTGATAATACCGCAGGTACGATCACAGTGAAGTCCAATCCCACACTGGTCGATACAGCATGGCCGGATGTATACATTGATACCAATATTGGTTCTACCGGCATCAAGTATCCTCTGGCTTACCATCCCATGGATGCGGAATACTACCAGATCCGCTTTAAGATGAAGAATTTTAAGGCAGGAACGCAGGTCGTTACAGCGGAGGATGGCACGAAATCTACCAAAGATGTCAATCCTTATTTGAAACTCTTCGTATTTGCCGATGGGGCAACTACGACCACAGCTGTGAACGCTGACTACAACGCACATGCAAGCCTGATCAATTCCGATACCTGGATCGTGGCCACCGTACCCCTCAAGGCTGCGTTCAATTCCTTCAAGGAAATCGACCGTATTCGCATTTACTTTGGCGGTATCGAGAGTATTTCCGATACCCAGATTGGTGAACTGACCATTGATTATATCTTTATTGGCAAGCTGGAGGATCTGCCCACTCCTGCCTATACCGTAACCTTTAAGGATGCCGCAGGGAAGACCTTAGCAACTCAGCTGGTCAATAAGGGTGAGTCTGCAACCTACACAGGCAAAACTCCTACCAAGGCAAGTGACCCCACCAATCATTACACCTTCAAGGGCTGGGACAAGGCTCTGACGAACATCACTGCCAATACCACTATTACAGCCCGGTTTACTGCTACGGCACATAGCTACAGCTACAGTAAGGTGGATGATTCCAACCACAAGGCTACCTGCTCCTGCGGATATAGTAAGAATGAGGCTCATAACTACAACGCCGGTGTAATCACCAAGCAGCCTACCATAACAGCTACGGGTGTTAAGACCTTTACATGTCAGTCCGGCAGTTGCGGACATAGCTATACGGAAACCCTTGCAATGCTCCATGAAAATCTGCTCTTTGATTTTACAAACACCACTGCGGACAAGTCAAAATATAATAATAGAACCTACTGTTTCTACAACTATGATGATGCTTCGAATTTAAGATGGAAAATGGGATCCCAGTTTGCAAGTATGAGCATTGACAATCAGACCGGCACAATGGTTCTGAAGGCCAACAATACCGGCTTTACAGCTGTCTATGTGGATACAGCTCAGAGCACCACCAATGTCAATCCTCACCTGTACTACGATCCCAGCCGTGCAGAGGTATTCCAGATCCGTTTTAAGATGGAGAACTTTGCCTTGTCCGGCTCTGCTCCTTATTTGGGCCTACACTTCTGGTCCAATGGCACCAATGACAGCACCAAGAAAGCCACCAGTATCAAATATTCCGTGGAGACCTTAACCTCCGGGAAATATATCGTCTTAACATCAGCGATTCCTCAATCGGTTCGTGACTGTGGTATGGTTGAAAGAGTCCGTCCCTATTTTGGCAATGTAACAAATGCATCAGGGAAGCAGGGCACCCTTACTATCGACTATATTTATGTAGGAACCAAAGCCGGGCTACCTACCCCTCAGTACACCGTTACCTTCAAGGATGCTGCAGGCAAGACTCTTGCAACTCAGGTGGTGCATAAAGGAGAGACTGCTACCTATACAGGCGCCACCCCCACCAAGGCTTATGACGGGAATTATCACTACACCTTCAAGGGCTGGGACAAGGCGCTGACCAACATCACCGCCAATACCACCATTACCGCACAGTACAATTCCGTCGCTCACAGCTATACCTACGGAAAGGTGGATACCACCAATCATAAGGTAAGCTGCTCCTGTGGCTATAGCAAAAATGAGACACACAGCTATAGTGGTTACAAGGCAACTACCAACCCCACCATTTCCGCTACCGGCGTGATCACAGGAACCTGCTCCAAGTGTTCCCAGACGACGACAATTACACTGCCTAAGCTGAATACTACGGATTATACCAAGACCGTAACCAAGGCTGCAACCTGTACCGCAAATGGAACAGATACCTACAAGTGGAAGACTACCACCTACGGCACCTTTAGCTTTACTGCTACTACCAATGCTTTGGGACATAGCTATTCTGCAAAGGTCACTGCACCCACCTGTACCGCACAGGGTTATACCACACATACTTGTTCCCGTTGCTCTGACAGTTACAAGGATTCTTATACAAATGCCACGGGACATAGCTACACCTTGTCCTCTGTCAGCGATACCCAACATAAGCGCACCTGCAGCAAGTGTTCTGCAACGGACACTTTAAGCCATAGCTTTACCTATAGCTCCTATGGGGATCACAATAAGCACCAGAGAACCTGTGCCTGTGGATATACGGACAAAATAGAAGGACATCAGTATTCCTTTAGCAAGTACAATGCCCAGCAGCATACTCGTACATGTGGAAAATGCGGCTTTGTAGATCAGGCAGACCATCCCTTTGCTTATACTACTACGGGAGCCTCCCAACACAAGCGGTATTGCAAATGGTGTTCTTATGAAGATGCGGTTAACCACACCTGGAACAGTGGTGCAATTACCACCGATGCAACTTGTACCGTTGCAGGAGTAAAAACCTTTACTTGTACAGCCTGCTCTCAGACAAGAACAGAGAATATTGCTGCCACAGGTCACTCCTACAGCTATAAGGCAACCAAGAACCCCACCACTTCCGCAACGGGCACATTAACCGGTACTTGCTCCAAGTGCTCCGGGACCACCACCGTAACTCTGCCTAAGCTGAATACCACGGACTATACCAAGACCGTGACAAAGGCTCCCACTTGTACTGCAACCGGCATTGATACCTACAAGTGGAACACTACCACTTATGGCACTTTTACCTTCACTGCAACTACCGCAGCTAAGGGACATACAGAAGTAATCGACAAGGCAGTTGCCGCAACCTGCACTACTTCCGGTAAGACCGAAGGCAAGCATTGTTCTGTATGTAATGCAGTTCTTGTTGCACAGCAGACTGTTCCTGCTAAGGGACATACAGAAGTGATCGACAAGGCTGTTGCCGCAACATGTACTGCTTCCGGTAAGACCGAAGGCA
>JAZRGR010000055.1:0-2930 GCA_045644345.1 Faecousia sp.
CCCGTTAAGGTGCCTGTTGTGTTTATTGTAGGTTTCTCGGTTACTTGATAGATGAAGCTATGTCCCGTGACAGCAATCGCTTCGGTATAGCTATGAGAGCAATTGCTGCAAGTGTATTCTCTTACCCCTGCGTCGGTACAGGTTCCTTCGGTGATGACCTTGTCGGTATAGCTGTGACCCGTGGCAGGGACGGTTGCCTGCGCTACAAGAACCGCCTTACAGATCTCGCAATGGCTGCCTTCTGTCTTGCCTGCTTCAGTGCAGGTGGGAGCAATCGCCTGATCGGTGATAACCGTATGGCTCTCAGCGACGCTCATACCGCACATGGAACAGGTAACGCTGTGTGTGCCGTTGCCATTGTCTGCGTAGACATATTTATGGTCGCGGCAGATGAAGGGAAGGCCGTTGTTGACAGCATCGTTGCGCACCCAAAGAGAGACCAGCTTGTTCAGCTTGCCGGGGACATCCGTTGCTTTCAGATCGGCAATTGCGGTACCTGCGCCTGCAAGACCCTTGCCTGACGGATAGTAGCAGTAGTCTACCTTGCCGGCACTGTATTTGGTAGTGATGGCGTTGGCAAATACACCCGTGGCAGTGGCGGTGTGTTGGCTGTAGGAGTTGAGAATGTTGCCGTTGTTTTCAGCCGCGATGCCTGCGGTGCCTGCGGCGGAGGTGATCTTGCCCGTATAGGCACAGCTTATGATTACGCCATCGTTTTCGCCGGCGATGCCACCATGGGAATTGCCGCCGATGCGGATGGTACCATACAGACCGTAGTGGTCGGAGATGGCATTCCCGTCGATTTTGTCCAGAACGACCTTGTAGGTCATAACATCCACATTGTTGCTGATGAACATATAGTCAATGAGGCTGGTGGGGCTTGCGTTATAGGCACTGAATGTGTTTTGGTTCACAGGTGTGCCCAGAGAAACAGCAGCATAGCGTGCTTCTGTCAGTTGCGTGCTCAAATCCTGAATGAGCGCGCTGGAGGGACTTGTGTTGAAGTCACCGGTCATATGGAAATAGATTTCCTTGTAGCCCTTGGCGTCATATTTTGCCTTCAAGGCAGTCATGCGCTCCATAATCAGTTCGATTTCCTTCAAACGAGCGTATTCTACCTTGTGGTCAAGGTGGGTATTGACGGCGATGATGACCATGCCGTTGGTCTTGACCTTTAGAACAGCATAGGAACAGGTGCGGTAATTTCCTGCACCGAAGCCCAGGGACATAACATCCGGAGTCTCACTGAGCCAGAATGTGCCCTTTTCCAAAGCGGTAAACTCACTGCTCTTCCAGTACAAAGGGCTACCCTCGTTCTTTGCAGTAGTGTTGCCAAAGACGAGCTGCTTATCGTAGCCTGTAAGAACACTATCAATGACGGGCTGCCAGGTGCCGTCGAATTCCTGGAAACCGACAATGTCCGGAGAATAGGTTTTCAGGTGGGTCTTCATGCGAGGGATTCGCTCGGTTGTGGAGTTGGGGGAGGGATCGCTGCCGTGGCGGACATTTTGGCTCATGAGGCTGTAGTCATAGGTTGTCCAAGTGGACTTGACCTCGGCAGAACTCATACAACCTAAAACCAAACCTTTGTTGTTCACACCGACGACAGAGCCTGTATTGGTTTTGCCGGAGACGGAGGCGCTTTCTACGCGCAGGAACTTTACCGTTCCGTGCTTGAGATAGCCTACCAAACCCTGCGCATTATCGCCTGTGATGACAAAGTTGCTCAGAATATGTCCACCGCCGTCCAAAACTCCGCTAAAGGGGGCAGCTTCTTTACCAATTGCAGGGATCGTTTGTCCACCGAAGTCCAAATCGGCGGTAAGACGTACATATTTGCCACTATAGTTGTCCCCTGCGTTAACTGCATTGGCAAAGGCTATGTATTGATCGACAGTGCTGATCTCCACGATCGTGGACCATTTGGCGTAGAGGGTTTTATTTCCTGTGCTTTCGGGGGGGATAACTGCCATGGGCTGTCCTGCAAAGTTGGATTGCTCGAACCAGCCTGCAAAGGCGTAGCCGTCTCGGGTGATCGTCGTTTCATCGGGCAGACCGACACCGGGAACGCGGGTATAGGAGGAGGGGCCTGTGGCCTTCCAAACACCGTTATTCGCCTGATAGGTGATGAGGAAGGGAACGCCCGTGGGATAGGCAGTGGCGGTAACCGCATCGGGAGCGGAGAAGGGGGTTGCGCTATAGTAGTTGGAAGCGGAGGTGTAGGGGACATCATCGCCTAAGTTGCCGCAGATCAGTTGGTATCCCAAGGAGACACCGTCGGAATTAGCATACAGACGGCAGCAGATGGCAGGCTTCTGATTTTGATTGCGTACAGCAGGAAGCACAGGCGTGTTTGTGAAGACGAAGTTGCTTGTTTTGCTACGATAGGAGGTGTTGATATAAGAGCCGATTTTGCCGCAGCGGAAATCGTTTTCCGTGTAGGCCCTGCCTGCAACAGTGGTAGAACAGGCAGTCTTCATGTAGTAGCAATCTTTGAATTCCGGGGTATAGCCTGCCGACACACGAGCGAAGGCGCCTACATCGCTTGGGGCGGTGACCGTACCTGCATTGAAGCATCCGGTCATCTTGACATTTCCCTGACCCCAGCCTGCGATACCTGCAGCACCGCTCACCGTTGCGGTAATGGTGCCAAAGTTGCCGCAGTAGTTGAAAACGGAACTTATTCTTGCGACACCGGCCAGACCGCCAATGCCGTCC
Source organism: Faecousia sp. (assembly GCA_045644345.1). GTDB lineage: Bacteria > Bacillota > Clostridia > Oscillospirales > Oscillospiraceae > JAZOXB01. The sequence continues at coordinate 2,719 of JAZRGR010000055.1, forward strand.
GCTCCGGTGGTGGATTTGATGCTTGCGCCGTTGGTGCAGTATTCAAAGGTACAACCATCGGAATAGCCGGTAATACCGCCGGCGCGGTTGGCTACGGTGACGGAGCCGTTGAAGATATGGAGATTGTTAAAATAGGCTTTGTAGCAGCTTCCGAACAAGCCACCGCCGTTGAGAGAGGTGTTATTGACATTCAGATTCAGAACCTTAAAGTT